>NZ_RBKX01000001.1:2544739-2862831 GCF_003634615.1 Flavobacterium sp. 102
ACACCATTCATGGTGAGTAACAATCCGGTTTGGAATTCAGATAAATTAAATTGTTCTCTATGGTATAAAGGAATGGTAGTAAAGACTTGAAAAAACAAGATACCCGAAACCAAACATGTAAACAAAAAGAGCCAAAACGGTTTGTCTCTAAAAACCGAATGGGTCAAGACTTCGCCCGGATGTTCTTTATCGGTGAACGGCGATTTTTTCTTTTCTTTTACTTTGAGCCAAAAGATAAGAATCGCTACTATACAAGTAATACCATCTGCCCAAAACAAGCCACGATAGCCAATATTCATAATAATTAATCCGCCCATCGCCGGTCCGGCCGCGAAACCAAGATTGATGGCCAGTCGAACTAAGGTTAGTGCTCGCGTTCTGTTTTCGGGTTTGGCATAAGCGCCAATCGACACAAACATGGCCGGTCGATACATATCGGCAACCGTCATAATGGCAAACATACTAATGCAAAGACCAATGAAACTGGTAATGTATTGAATGACAAAGAACATTAAGCCACTGGTTAGTAAGCTGAAAATCATTATTTTGTAAAAACCAATTTTGTCTGAAAGTTTTCCGCCAAGCCAAGAACCTAACATGGAACCTACGCCAAAACAAACCATAATCCAACCAACTTGGCCATAGCTAAAACCGAGATCTTCTTTCAAATATTTAGAAAGAAAAGGCAATACCATCGTTCCGGCTCGATTGATAAAAGTAATAATGGTTAGTATCCAAATTTCTCTAGAAAAGCCTTTAAAGTTATCGATATAGCGTTGGAAAGCCGATTTAAGCATGATGGATGATTTTCTCCGCTGCGCTCCAAACAAGTCGGCAATGCCTCGGGTGATGATGTAAAGTTACAAAGAACCTAGAGTTCCTGAGTAGCTAAGTTTCTGAGGTTTCAAACAATTTTTATGCTATTTTTGTTAAAAAGTGTCCTATGAAAAAAATGCTTTCCTTTTTGTTATTGCTTAATGTATGTATGCTGACAGCTCAAGAAACGGCAAAAGAATTTCAAGAAACAATCAATAAAGAATATGGAAATCGTGAAGAAAGTCCGTTAACAGAGGAAGATTTTAAAGTATTCAAAGGGTTGGATTTTTATCCTATCAACGAAAAGTTTATTGTTGAAGCCAAGTTTACCAGAACTCCAAACGAAAAAGTATTCAAAATGAAAACTACCGGTACCCGTTTGCCGGAATATGTGAAGTATGGAGAATTGGTTTTCAATATTGATGGAAAAACATTCAAACTGAATCTGTACCAAAACATCGATTTGACTAAAAAAGAAGGCTATGCGGATTACTTATTTTTACCTTTTTCTGATTTGACTTGCGGTAAGGAAAGCTACATTGGCGGGCGTTATATTGATATGAGAATTCCAAAAGGCGATACCCTTATCATCGATTTCAACAAGGCTTACAATCCGTATTGTGCTTACAACCATAAATATTCTTGCCCAATTGTTCCTTTAGGAAATGATTTGGATATCGAGATTTTAGCCGGTGTAAAAAAGTTTCACGACTAATGCCTTTCTACAATTTACATACGCATAAATTAACGAGTGAAGCCAATATTATAGCATTGGTGAATCAATATCCGTGGGAATTTGTCAATGACATTCCGCTATATTCTATTGGTATTCATCCTTGGTATATCAATGAAAGTCGTTTGCAAAGTGATTTGCAAATGATTGAAAACAAATTACAACTTCCTGAATGTTTGGCTTTAGGCGAATGTGGTTTAGACAAGCGCATTGACATACCAATGCATTTACAGATAGAAGTCTTTGAAAAGCAAATTGCCTTAGCTGAAAAGTATCGCAAGCCTTTAGTATTGCACTTAGTGGCTGCTTATCAGGAATTGGTAGAAATCAAAAACTGTTTGAATATTACAGTGCCTATAATACTTCACGGATTTTCAAAGAATGAGCCAACCGCTAAACAGATGATAGACAATGGATTCTATTTGTCATTTGGTAAATATTTGTTGCGCAATCCTGAGTTAAAGCAAGTGTTTCTTTCGGTGCCCAATGATCGATTCTTTCTTGAAACGGACACTATTGAAGAAACGTTAGAAGGAGTTTACACGTTAGCTGCCCACTATAAAGGCCTTACCGTTGAAGCTTTGCAAAAGCAAGTCGGCACGAACTGGGATACGGTTTTTAAAACATAAAAAAGACTGCAAACGCAAGTAGACAGTCTTTCTTAACAAAGAAACTTATTTTTCTAATTGAAATGTTTTGCGATAAACTGAGCCAAGTTTTCATCGCTCATTCTATTTGAAGTACTTTCACTCGAAACCGCATTTTTGTATTGTGGCGTTTCTGCCAAAAACTTCATGAATTGCTCTTGAATTTGTCCCGTTCCTGTGATGTGAATTTCATCAATATTAGGCATCGTATGCGCAATCTCTTTGAAGTACTTTTGGGTTAAGGTAATCTCTTGATTGTTTGAGGTCTTTTCGTTAGAGTTGGCATCCGGACCACTGTTTTTTACCAGTCCGATGACTATAAAATCTCCTTCATTAACTTCTTCTTTTCCTACGATTGTTGCGGTGTGGGAATCCATCCAAACACCAAACTGTTTTTTGTTTTTATCTGACATATTTTACTTTTTCTTAAAGGTATGTCCTTTTGAACGGAAAGATTTTATTTTGGGTTAAGATTGTGATATGCTTTACAAACATCCGTTCCTAAATTTACTTATTTTTGCACCTTATTTTTAATCTAAAAATCTAACCATCTAATTTCCTAAAGTATCTAAAAATGGCAAAGTGGCAAGAAAGAGCAGAACTTTTATTTAAAACAGAAGGATTAAACAATTTGAAGAATGCTAATGTCTTGGTAGTTGGACTTGGTGGCGTAGGTTCGTTTGCTGCGGAGTTTTTGGCGCGAGCCGGTGTTGGCAATATGACCATTGTTGATGGTGATGTAGTCGATATTACGAATGTTAACCGACAATTACCGGCTTTGCATTCAACGGTTGGTATGCTCAAAGTTCATGTAGTAGGCGATAGGCTAATGGATATCAATCCTGAGCTCAACTTAATCCGTTTGGAAGAATTTCTTTCTCCGGAAAGGGCTTTTGAATTGGTTACGCCTGAGTTTGATTATGTCTTAGATTGCATTGACAGTATTACGCCAAAATTGAACTTATTGATTGCGGCTAAACGTAAAAAAGTAAAAGTCATCAGCAGTATGGGCGCGGGCGGAAAATATGAATCGAGCAAAGTAAAAGTTCGGGATATCAGTAGAACCGAATATTGTCCGTTAGCGAAAAACATGCGCAAACGTTTGAAAGAAGCCAAAATATCAAAAGGAATTAAAGCCGTTTTCTCGACCGAAATGCCTGATGAAAGCAGTGTAAAATTGACTGATGGCAAAAACTACAAAAAGTCATTTTATGGCACAAATAGTTGGATGCCTTGTCTTTTTGGATTGCACGCCGCAGAAACAGTTGTGAAACATTTGCTTAAAAAACAAAAATAGTATATGTCTAATTTGGATAGACCTAAAATCAAAATCCCATTGACTATGACCGATAAAATCGTTGAGTTGATTGGTCTATTAGTACTAATTGGTTTTTGGATTTTTACCTTAACCCATTACAGCCAACTGCCGGATATTATTCCGACGCATTTCGGAGCAGAAGGCAAGCCTGATGGTTATGGTGAAAAATGGACGCTATTTTTATTACCAATTATAGGCAGTACGCTATATATTGCATTGACCATTTTGGCAAGATTTCCACACAAAATGAATTATTCTGCCACAATCACTGAAATCAATGCCGCAAAGCAATATACTATTATGGTACAAATGCTTAGAGTCTTAAAAGTTATGATACTTCTGGTATTTTTTGTCCTCGACTATAAAACAGTACAGATTGCATTAGGACTACCGGATTTATTTGGTCGATGGTTTTTACTTTTGGTTTTTGCTCTGGTTTTTGTACCCATTTTCTATTTTCTTATTCAATCTTCCAAAAATGCCTAACTATACACCTCATTCAATCAGACCCGAGCCTGAAAAGGTGAATAGAACGAAGTTAAACTTAGCCACTTTATAATGATACAAACCGTAATATTCGACATGGATGGCGTAATTGTAGATACCGAACCGGTTCACCATTATGCCTACGCGCAACATTTCAAACAACTCAACATCAACATCACACCGGAAATGTATGCTTCGTTTACCGGAAATTCTACTAAGAATATCTTTGAGCGTTTAAAAGCACAATTCAATTTAGAAGCCGATGTACAGACTTTGGTAGAAACCAAACGCAACTTGTTCAATGACGCTTTTGACAACAAAGAAGATTTGTATTTATTGGAAGGTGTTGAAGATTTAATTAAAGAATTACACCGAAATGGTATGCAGTTGGTTTTGGCGTCATCCTCGGCCACCGTTACTATCAATAGGATTTTTAAACGCTTTAATTTAGACCAGTATTTCACGCATAAAGTTTCCGGAGAAGATTTTCCTAAATCGAAACCGCATCCGGCGATATTTCAACATGCCGCATTTTTGGCACAAACTCCGATAGAAAATTGCATTGTGATTGAAGATAGTACGAACGGTATTTTAGCGGCAAAAGCAGCCGGAATCTATTGTATTGGTTACGATAGTTTTCATTCTAAAATGCAGGATTATTCAAAAGCGGATATGGTGATTAAAGATTTTAAGAAATTGAATTACAATATCATTCGTAAAATTAAAACTTCATGAAAAAACAACTAATTGCCTTTGCTATATTATTCATTTCATTGAATGTTTATTCGCAAGAAAAACCATTTTGGAATGAAATAAAAACCTTCAGAACGCAAGACAGTATCCAGAAACCGCAAGACGGAATGATTTTGTTTATTGGTAGTTCTTCCTTTAGATTATGGAAATCGGCTAAGGAAGATTTTCACAATGAAACTATTGTAAATCGCGCTTTTGGTGGTGCAACACTTGAGGATTTGATTTATTGGCAAAATGATATCGTATTGAAGTACAAGCCTAAAAAGATATTTATTTATTGTGGTGAAAATGACATTGCCAGCTCAGAAAAAGTTACGCCCGAAATAGTTTTAGATAGATATAAAGCATTACATACTACTTTAAGAAATCAATTCCCGGAAATAACAATCGTATTTGTCTCGATAAAGCCTTGTATTTTAAGATGGGCAATGAAAGATCGAATGATGGCTGCCAATGCCTTAATCAGTGCGTATTTAAAACAAGACTCTAATGCAGTTTTTGTCAATATTTGGGACAAAATGTTGGAAAATGATGAGCCGATGAAAGACATCTTTATTCAAGACAATTTGCATATGAATTCAAAAGGCTATGCTATTTGGCACAAAGAGTTGGAGCCATTGGTAAACGAATAAGACAATTACTTTATTTCATAAAAAAAGCCAGTTTTCACTGGCTTTTACTTTTTTGTATGGTAGAAGAGCTTATTTCTTGATTTCTACATCAACGTCTTTACTATCAACATCGACGCCATCACCATTAATCTTTACTGAAGTACCATCTTCTTTTTCTTGAACAGTATCTTTTACGATTACAGTTTCTTTTTCAATAGTGTTAGTTTCAATTGTTTCTGTTGTTTTTTCTTCTTTTTTATCACAAGACATTACCAACACCATCGACAACATACTTAGGCAAATACCAATATTTTTCATAAAATAATTTTTAAGTTATTTGGAAAGATAGGTAATAAATACCAGTTAAACTATTTAATATCAATCAATTTACTTTTTCGGATATTAACCGACAGCTACTTTGTAAGTTCTTAAACATTTTTCTCTGGCTTCTTTGTGGTCAACAATGGGTTGCGGATACTCAAGCGAGTTTAATTCAGGAATCCATTTTTTAATGTAAACCAAGTCTTTGTCAAACTTCTTGATTTGTTCTGTTGGATTAAAAATTCTGAAGTAAGGAGCAGCATCTACACCACTTCCTGCTGCCCATTGCCAATTTCCCACATTACTGGCTTGTTCATAGTCTAAAAGTTTTTGAGCAAAATAAGTTTCACCCCAACGCCAGTCAATTAATAAATGTTTACATAAAAAACTAGCGACAATCATTCGAACTCGATTGTGCATGTGACCTGTAGCATTTAATTCTCGCATTCCGGCATCTACAAAAGGATAACCGGTTTTGCCTTCGCACCATTTTTGGAACAAAGCTTCGTTGTTACTCCATTGTATTTCGTCGTATTTAGCCTTGAAACTCTTATTTACCGTATGGGGAAAATGCCAAAGAATTTGCATAAAAAACTCACGCCAAATCAATTCTTTTAAAAAGGTTTCGTTGTTACTTTCCAAAGCTTTTGCGACCATTTTTCGTATAGAAACTGCGCCAAAACGGAGATAGATTCCCAAATAAGATGTCTTATTCAACGCCGGGAAATTACGTGTAGCTTCATAATTATCAATCAACGAATCCGAAATGTCATAAGGTGTAACGCTTAAATTTGACTCAACAAATCCAATAGCTGACAAACTCAAAAAAGGATAGGAGTGAAGCGTTATTTTATCTAAATAATCTTCTGAATTGTAGCTGGCTAATTGTGTCTTTTTAAAGCGTTCTTTCCATTTGTTGGAATACGGCGTATAGACTACATAAGGTGTTCCGTCGTCTTTCACCACTTCGCTTTTCTCGAAAATGACTTGGTCTTTACTTGTTTTAAATTCGATGTTGTACTCTTTGAATAAATAGTATAATTCTAAGTCACGCTTTCGGGCGTAAGGTTCGTAATCGTGATTGGTGTAAACCGATGTGATTTCGTTTTCGGTTAATATCTTGTTGTAAACTTCAAATGGATCACCATAAAATACTGCCAATGATTTGCCAAGTTTATTTAATTGATTTTGAATTTTAACCAATTGTTGGTGAATAAAAGTCACACGCGAATCATCATTAGAGAGTTGAGAAAGAATATTTTCATCAAAAATAAAAATAGGTAATACTTCTTCACCACTTTGCAGTGCATGAAAAAGGCCTACATTGTCTTCTAATCTTAAATCGCGTCTAAACCAAAAAATGTTCATATTGTAAATTTAGGCATTTACCAATAAAGTAGACATTCCACCATCAACATGGAGAATTTGCCCGGAAATCCAACTGCTTTTGTCACCTAAAAGAAAACCGGCCATTTGTGCCATATCTTCAGTAGTACCAACGCGTTTTAAAGGATGACGTTGTGCTGATTTTTCTCTTTTCTCATCATTACTCAAAAACTTTTCTGCTAATGGTGTATCGGTTAAAGAAGGTGCAATAACATTCACTCTGATTTTAGGAGCATATTCTGCAGCTAAGGCTTTGGCAAAACCTTCAATGGCTCCTTTTGAAGCTGCAACACTGGTGTGAAAAGGCATTCCCATAGTGGCTGCAACTGAACTAAATAATACAATGCTGGACTGTTCTGCAATGGTCAGATTGGGTAAAACGGATTGGATTACCTTTACCAAACTGATAAAATTGATTTGTAAATCACTTTCAAAAGATTCCGGCTTTAAGCCACGAAACGGTCGTAAATTAATGCTTCCCGGGCAATAGACCAAACCATGAATGACTTCGGGTAATTGTGAAACATCTAAAGTATCAGTTGTTGCATCAAACGGGATATGAGTTACATTCATATCTGAAATTGCTTCATTAGTTCTTGATGCTATGTAGATTCTATTTTCGTATTGTAATTCTTTGGCAATGGCTAAACCAATTCCATAGGAACCACCAATTAATAATATATTTTTCATGTTATTCTGTTTTATATTCTCCAAATAGTTCAATTAATTTTTCTCTGCGATAATCAAAGATTTCTGTGAGTTTTGGTTTTACTAAAAAGGGGTGAACCATTTGACCTAAAATTCCCATAGGCACTTTGTAATCGACAATATCTTCCATCTCAACACCGCCGGGAATTTCTTTTAAGAAGTGTTTATGGTGCCAAAGCGCATAAGGGCCAAAACGTTGTTCATCAACAAAATACTTTTTATCCATTACATGCGTAATTTCAGTAACCCATTTCATTGGAATGCCCAAAACCGGTGTTACTATGTACTGTATAATTTGCCCTGAAAACATTGGTTTTTCATCCCCGGAAAGTGTTTTGAATCCCATATAATCCGGGGTGATGGTCTTTAAATTTTTTGGATTGGACAAAAATTCCCAAGCTTCTTCAATTGTTATTGGCAAGTTTTGTTTCGTGTGTAAAGTATAAATTTTCATTACAAATTTCTTGTAAAGATATGAATTGTTTAATTAAATCGTAAAAACATTAAACAATATTATTTTGATTTAAGTTTATATTAACATTTGAAAGCCTAACAATTTGTAATTTTGAACAAACTAAAATAAACATTATGAGAAAAATTATTTTTATGCTGGCTATATTGATTGCCAATTTTACGATTGAAGCTCAAGTAAAAACACCGGCACCAAGTCCGAAATCAACAGTAAATCAAGCGGTTGGTTTAACCGATGTAACGGTTGAATATTCGCGTCCGAGCGCAAAAGGCAGAGCCGTTTTTGGTGATTTAGTTCCTTTTGGTAAACTATGGAGAACCGGAGCAAACCAAAATTCAATGGTTACTTTCAGTGAAGATGTGGTAATCAAAGGTGCTACGTTGAAAAAAGGAAAGTATGCTATTTTCACTACTCCTAAAGCAGACATGTGGGAAGTAATTTTCTACACTGATACTGAAAATTGGGGAACACCGGAAAACTGGGATGAAAACAAAGTTGCTTACAAAACCAATGTTGACCCAATTGCTTTAGGCAATAATGTTGAAACCTTCACTATTGCAATTAATAACTTGACTAATGACAGTGCGACTTTAGATATTTCATGGGAGAAGACTTTAGTTTCTGTTAAGTTTGAAGTGCCAACACAAAAGGCTGCTTTAGCAAGTATTAATAAAGTATTGGCCGGTCCAACCGCTGGAGATTATTTTTCATCAGCACAATATTTTTATCAATCTGAAGGCGATTTGAATAAAGCTTTAGAATATGTGAATAAAGCTATTTCAATGGCAAAAGCTGACAATGTTCCATTTTGGCATTTGAGATTAAAATCTTTAATCCAAGCTAAACTAGGTAATAAGTCAGGTGCTATTGAAACAGCAAGATTGTCATTGGCCGGTGCTGAAAAAGAGAATAATGGTGACTATGTTAAAATGAATAACGACAGTATTAAAGAATGGAGTAAAAAATAATTACTTCTATCTGATAAAAAAACCACGAATTCAATTTGAGTTCGTGGTTTTTTTATGCCATAACTTTTTGTTTCCCTTTTACACCCAATTGCATTATTATCGATAGTACGACTGTTAAAGAAGCACCAATAAAGTTCAACCACAAATAGCCCAATTTTTCTTGTCCGTTCGGGTAAATGTGAATAGCGTAATAGTAGATGAAGAAAATGGTAGTCTGACTGATTACAGCGCTGTAAAAGATGGCATTAGCTTTGACAAATTTGATATAGAATCCTACTAAGAAAACACCCAAAACGGTTCCGTAAAATATAGAACCTACGATATTAACCAATTGGATTAAGTTTTCAAACAATGTTCCCACGCAAGCAAACAGAATGGCAATAACACCCCAAAGTAAAGTGAAGGCTTTAGTAGCATTTACAAAATGTTTCTCTGATTTTTCACCTTTGATATTTCGCTTGTAAATATCTATTGCCGTGGTGGAAGCCAAAGCCGTTAATCCGGAAGCGGAAGATGACATAGCCGCCGATAGAATTACTGCTAACAAAAGCCCAATCAATCCGGAAGGCAAATAGTTTAAAATAAAGTAGATAAACACATAATCTTTATCGTTGGTTTCGGCTTTGCTATCGACTTTGGCGATAATTTCTTTGGCTTGATCGTGTAAGTCTTTTTCTTTCCCCGAAAGCGAAATCAGTTTTTGACGAAGAATAGGATTGTCAAAATTTTGATTCAAATGGTCAATATATAATAAGTTGTATTCCTTTTTTTCCTCGGATAATTGTGCTAATTGAGTTTCAAGTGAATTGTATTGTTCCGCATAAGCAGATTTTTCCACCGCATCTCGATTAACAGGATTGAAATGCAACGGCACCGGATTGAATTGGAAAAACACAAATACCATCACGCCTGTCAATAAAATAAAAAATTGCATTGGCACTTTTAAAAAGCCGTTCATGATTAATCCCATTTGGCTTTCTCTATCTGATTTACCGGACAAATAGCGCCCAACTTGTGATTGGTCAGTTCCAAAGTAGGAAAGCATCAAGAAGAAACCACCGGTAATTCCACTCCAAAACGTATAGCGGTTTTCGGGATCAACGGAGAAATCAAGAATGTTCATTTTGTCATTGGCACCGGCAATATGCATGGCATTAGAAAACGTCATGTCATTGGGTAACAAATGCAAAATCAAGAAAAACGTGATAAACATACCCGTCATGATGATAAACATCTGTTGCTTTTGGGTTACGTTTACAGCTTTGGTTCCACCGGCAAATGTGTAAATGATTACCAATATTCCAATGATAACATTGAGCAAAGTCAAATTCCAACCTAAAATAGAGGACAAAATAATCGCCGGTGCATAAATGGTCAGTCCGGTTCCTAATCCTCGTTGGATTAAAAACAAAATGGCTGTAAACGACCGTGTTTTTAAATCGAAACGTTGTTCTAAATATTCATAAGCTGTAAAGACTTTTAATCGGTGATAAATTGGGATAAAGGTCATCGAAATTACCACCATCGCTATTGGTAAACCAAAATAAAACTGCACAAATCCCATTCCGTCATGATAGGCTTGTCCCGGTGTGGAAAGGAAAGTAATCGCACTGGCTTGTGTTGCCATAACCGATAAACCGACTGTCCACCATGGCGTTTCTTTGTTTCCTAAGATATAATCTTCAACGTTTTTGCTTCCTTTGGTTTTGTATACACCATAAGAAACTATAAAAAGCAGTGTAACCGATAAAATTATCCAGTCGAGTTGTTGCATATTAGAAGAATAATTGCATTAATAAGAAGAAGATTAAAATATAAATAGCATTAGCAATTAAAACCCAACTATAGCTATTCTTCCAAGATGATTTTTTTTCTGTTCCCATATTATTTTCCAATAGCTATCATGTTTGCTAATAATCTAAAAGCGCCTGAAACGCCTTCGGGCAATTCTCTGAAGAAACTCAATCCGGTATAAATGTAATTTCCTTTACCGTATTTGGCCACTAATAAAGCGCCATTTTTAGGTTTTTCTCCTTTGTCATTCGCGGAAATAATAGGCGTGAAGTTGGCATCCCATTCACTTGGATAATACAAACCTTGTTCTTGTTTCCAACCTTTGAAATCTTCGGCAGTGATTTTGTTCGGGTAATTTAAAACGGAATGATTTGGTGCTAGAAATCGAACTTCGGCATCTTCTTCAGTCACTCGGTCGCGGGATATTTTTAGAGAATAAGGCGCCATTTGTTTGGTAACCAAATCGTCTAAAGTATTGTATTGTACAATCATGGTTTTTCCGTTTTTTACAAAATCCAATAAGATGTTTTGCTTGTACGCCAAAGTATTTACGACATTGTAAGCTCTGATTCCGGTCATAACAACGTCAAATTCTTGTAACTTTTCTGTAGAAATATCTTCCGGTTTTAGGATTTGGACTTCGTAGCCCATTTGCGCTAAGCTTTTTGGTACTTCATCTCCGGCGCCCATGATATAGGCGATTTTTTCATTCTTGGTTTTAATTTTTAAGCGAATGCCTTTGGCTTCAGCCGATTTTAAAACCATTTGCTTGTAAATATGTGAATAGTTGATGTCGATTTTTTCTTTGTCGAAGGTTTGTCCGTTAACGGTTACTATACTTTTAATGTCAATCTCGCTGGCTTCTTCTGACGGAGAAACGGTGAAGACGGCCAAAACTTCTTGCCCTTTTTTGTCAATGGCAAACGGAATTTCAGTTGGTGAAACTTTCCAATCTTGTGGCAAATCCAATTTTACATTTCCCGTTAAACTGTCTTTTCCGGCTTTGACTTTAACCGTTATCGTTTTGCTTCGGTTGTTGTTGAAAATATACACTTTCTCCGCAATGGAAGAGGTTGCAACCGGAACTATATCTAAAGGTTGGTAAACTTCTCCTTTGACATCATCATTGTATTTGTATATCACATAGCGTTCGAAAGAAATCTCAACACCATTTACTTCGATCCAAAAACCAACTTTTACCCGACGTAATACATCGGGAATGCCAATGTTTTCTTGGTTGTCTACTCGATACATTCCATTGGACCCGTTTTGGTTTAACCAATAAGCGTTAGTGAAATCAAAGTCATTCGGCAGTTGTAAAGTGTTCGTTACAGTATGAGGAATGTTGTTTTTTAAAGCAATAGTGTTGTTTTGCCCATCACTCATATAAACCGGTACAGCACCAATTCCCTTTAAATTCATAGGAATGTCACTTCGGTTGATTACTTCAATTTTAATTTTTAAAGGACTTCCCGGTGTGATCTCTTGTGTGTCGGCAACAGCTTCTAAATACAAACCGGCACAAGCAGCGATGATTTTTTTTATCTCTTCGGATTTGATGGTTTTCCAATGTTTGTCTTCCAAATTTTGGATTAAAGCATAAGCTTTCAGCAATTCGGGAATACTTGCCGATGGATTTTTGAAATCGAAGTTCTTTTCAACATTCGATAAGATGTCACCAATTGCTTTTCCGCCTTGAATTCTATTCCAAGTCGTGTCGATTCCCTCGAATAGATTGGTTTTGTCTTTAGGCATATCGCCTTTTAAAAATTCGAGATATTCTTCTTCTTCACCACGAGAACCGGTTGAACCAAAACCTTGCGATTGATGACTACTTCTGCTTAGCGCAGCTATTTCCTGATTGGATTTACCAACGGATTGGTAATAAGTACCGATTTTGAGATTAACCAAATTGGTTTTATCGGCCGCTTCAAACTTCTCCCGACTTCCATAAAACCACCACGATGTGTTGAAAAATAATCGTTTCGGTTGCCAAGTGCTGACAAATTCTAATTGATTTGGATAAGTTTTTGTATTATTCACTTGGTCAAAAGCTTCGATGCTCAACATAGCAGAGGCCGTATGATGACCATGTGTTGTTCCGGGAGAACGATGGTCAAAACGGTTGATAATGACATCGGGTTGGAATTTCCGTATCGCCCATATCACATCGCTTAGTACTTGGTCTTTGTCCCAAATTTTTAAGGTTTCTTCAGGGTTTTTAGAAAAACCAAAATCATTGGCGCGGGTAAAGAATTGTTCGCCACCATCAATTTTTCTGGCCTCAATTAATTCTTGTGTTCTGATTACGCCTAACAATTCTCTTAGTTCAGGACCAATAAGATTCTGTCCGCCATCGCCACGGGTCAAAGATAAATAGCCTGTTCTGGCTTTTTTGTCATTGGATAAATAAGAAATCAAACGCGTATTTTCATCATCAGGATGCGCAGCGATGTAAAGCACTGATCCTAAAAAATTAAGCTTTTGAATTTGATTATAAATTTCAACCGCATTAGGTTTTGCGGGTTTTTGAGCCAATAGAGATTGACAAGTAAGGAGTAAAAAGGCAATGAATAAGGAGTAAAGCTTTTGCATTGGTTTGACTTTATGGCAATAGCTTCAAATATAAACATTAAATAAAAAGCAGCGTTTTATTTAATTTGTTTTTAACAAATAGGTAAAAAAAGGGATTATTCAGCGCCTACATTGGCATTGGCAAAACGACCTTTGGAATTGTATGGATACATTTTTTTGTGAATAGGCAAAAGTTCATACGGATTATCATCATCAAAATCGTTGATTGTTACACGGGATTTATTGTATAAGGAATAACCACCATAATTTTTCGGTAATTCAGGAGCTGTTTGCCATTCGCCATTCTCCTTGTAATAGTAAACCATTTTAAGGTTATCGAAATAAGCTTGAATATTGGGAAAGTAGAAATAACGAATATAACAATTGGTTTTCTTGTCTATCGGTAAGTTCTCTATTTTGGCTGTAGTATTCTGTGCGTAAGAAATACTGGAAACCAATACAATAGACAGCACGAGCATTAATTTTAGTGTTTTCATGATTTTGTAAATTTGGGGTTAACAAAAACTGATTTAATAATTTGAAACAAATATAAATATTATTTATCCTTTAAAAGTATTTTTTAACGCTGAAAAGCATTTTTTTTATTAAAATTTAAGAATAATACTAATTTAAAGGTTTGAGAATTAAAATAGTAAGATGTAAAAAGGCAAAGAAATTAATCTTTGCCTTTTTAGTATTATGTTTTATTTTTAATCATTACCTTTTTTATGGCCATGTCCTTTTTTGGCTTTTCCATGACCTTTTCCATGATGTCCATGTCCTTTGTACTTTATTTTATGGTTTTTATAATATTTGTAAGGCGCATTGCCTTTGTAACTGGTTAAATAGACTGTTCGCCCTTTTCGCAAATCATAACCTCTATACTGAGCAGGAAGCGAAGCAGAACGATGCCATTTTCCGTTTTTTAAATAAATATATCTTTGAGCAGGAACATCATAGTATGTTTCTATATCCGGGATGTAGTAATATTTAGTAGCAGGTGATGCTGCCGGTGCCCAAACTGGAGGTGTTCCAACATTAACATTAACTGAGACTTGAGCTTGACTGCTTACCGTGACTATTAATAATGTCATCAGTAAAATAAAATTTCTTATTTTCATGGTTCTTCGTTTAAATTAAAAATTCTTGTACTTACCTAACTAATTTTTAATTGTTTTAAAGCTTAGGTTTGGTGTAGAGAAAATAGTAATTACTCTTGCACGCTTTGGTATTAGATATTCCAAAAGTAGTGCCAGAAAGAAGCAAGCTCGTTATATGATTTCTGTTTAAATTTACAGAATTAAGTTTTAATCCATAAATTCTTTGTCTTCAAACTTAGGTTTAATAATAGAAATTCCCTTTTGGAGTAAGAGATTGTTAGGGTAAACGATACGTTCGCCATCTTGTGTCAGTAAGTCGGTGTGGAAAGCATTAATATCAATAATTTCAGCTTCAATATTAAAATCTTTGTCGTGTACTTTAATAATATCACCTATTTTAAATGGAAAGGAGAAGAATAAAATAATGCCCGAAGTGATATTGCTAAGGATTGACCATTGTGCAAACATAGCAACACCAACCACTGTTGCAATTGAGGAAAGCGTAATTAAAATATCATCTTTTTGTACACCCCAAATTACAATAAGCGAAATAATGGCCAAAATGCTTATCAATAAATGAATGTATTTAATCACCAAATTGGTTCTTTTTTCAATTCCGGTGTGTGATCTTGAATAGCTTTTTACTGCTTTGGTCACTATTAGTCTGAGAAAAACCACTACGAGAATTACCAGTCCGGTGGCAATGGTTTCTTTTGTATAGAAATCAAAAAAACTCATAATCTTATAAATTGGTTAGATATGCGTAAACTTTATCAGTGGGTAAACCTACAACATTCGTATAAGAACCTTCAATTTTTGAAATACCAACCAGGCCAATCCATTCCTGAATACCATAGGCACCGGCTTTGTCAAAGGGTTTGTAATGGTTCAAATAATACCGAATGGCATCGTCTGAAAGTTTATTAAAAGTCACTTTGGTTACTTCAAAAATGGTTTCTGTTTTTTGAGTGGTTTTGAAACAAACTGAAGTGATAACTTCATGGGTTTTGCCCGACATAGATTGCAGCATTTGAAAGGCATCATCATAATCTTTAGGTTTTCCTAAAGCTTTATTTTCAAACCAAACAATGGTATCACTGGTGATGAGAATTTCGTTTTCTGCAATTTCGCCTTCGAAAGCATTGGCCTTTAGCACGGCTAAAAAGTTGGTTATCTCAACGCCTTGAAGGTTTTCAGGATAAATTTCTTCAATCTCTTTTAGTCTGATTTCGAAATCCGCATCTAAATCTTTTAAAAACTGTTGCCTTCGCGGCGAACCCGAAGCTAAGATTATTTTGTACTTTTTATTCAACAAATTAAGCATTATTTTTAATATTCAAATTGATGACTAAAATAGACAATATTCCAAAGAAGATTACCCATTTTAACACGGTACTTAACAAAGTAAAATCTTTTTTTGCTTTAGCGTTCCAAATTTTAATTACAAAGAAAATCATTGGAGCAACCACAAATAACAAGGCATAAATTACAGCATAATAAAGAGCATTACTCATTAGAAAAGTGTTGATGTACCAAAGTAAAATCAAGATTGAAATAAAACCTAACCCGAAGACAACTTTAGCAGTTCGGCTCACACCAAGAGCAATTGGTAAAGTATTCATTCCTTGGTTATAATCGCCATTTATATCTTCCATATCTTTAACAATTTCTCGAATAAAATTAATACAAAAAGCAAATAAGGCATAGTCTAAAAGCAATGAAAAATAAATCCCCATTTCCTTTTGATTGTTCTCAAAAGTAAGCGGCAACAAATCGTAAACACCAATGATTAAAATACTAATCGCTAACAGAAACGCAACTATAATATTTCCAATCAACAACATCTTTTTAAAAGTGGTTGCGTACAAATAGAGTAGTGTAACAATAATAATAAAAATCCCTGCAAAGGTTGGTTTTTGTATAGTGTTTGACAAATAAAAACCAATTCCAACACCGGTAACATTCAAGGCGAAATAAATGTTATAAGCCATAGCTTCCGAAATGCTTTTGCCAATAATCACTTGGTTAGGTTTGTTGTCATTATCCGTTTCTTGATCCATGACATCATTGATGATGTAACCGGCAGCGGCTATTAATACAGTTGATAAAACCAATAATGAATATTGAAAATCACTCAGAAACAAATAAATAGCTTCATGTTTTAGAAATCCATATCGGAAAATCAATTGCATGAAAGCAAGTAGGAGTAAGTTTTGGTATCTTATTAGTTTAAGGTATTTCATAAAGTATGAGTGTTCAGTGTTCAGTTTTTAGTGTTCAGTATTAATCTTTTTTTACGCCAAATTTTTGCGGATTCAAAATCATGTAATTGATTAGTTTTCCGATTTCTAAAGAGTCATTGTAGATTTCTTCATAAACTTCATTTGATATATATTCACAACTTATAGCAAAATCAAGCCAAACCTGTGTCTCAGAATTTTCTCCATCAGAATCAGTTAATTTACTATGAAAATGTTTAGGATAATCTCTTTTTCTATAGGCTTCAGCAATAGTGACAGGAACACTTCTTGAGGAACGTCTTATTTGATCGGTCAATGAATACATCTCTTCTTTAGGAAAAGCATTAGTAATTTTAAATATTTTCATTGCCAAATTAAATGCTTTTTTATAAGCCAATAAATCTTGAAATCTCATATTTGTATTTTTAAATCCTTACAACTGAACACTAAAAACTGACCACTAATCTAATCGTGTTTTCCATTATAGTACATATGCCATTTGCCTTGTACTTTCATAACCTGTTCAATCACTTCGCGAACAGCGCCTTTTCCGCCGTTTTTATGCGAAATGTATTTGGAAATCGCTTTGATTTCCGCAACAGCATCTTGCGGACAAGTCGGTAAACCTACCAATTGCATCACATGAAAGTCGGGAATATCATCACCCATGTATAAAACTTGTTCGGGCTTGATGTTGTACAATTCGGCATATTCTTTGAAAGTTGCCACTTTATCCGGCGAAGCCAAATGAATATCGGTAATACCTAAGTTCCTCAATCGAATGCGAACGCCTTCATTATTGCCACCTGAAATGATGCAAACATGATAACCACTTTCTATAGCCGCTTTCATCGCAAAACCATCTCTGATATTCATGATGCGAAGCATTTCGCCACTTTCAGTAACATGAACCGAACTATCGGTTAAAACGCCGTCTACATCAAAAATAAATGTAGTAATCTCATTCATGATTTCTTTATAACTTTTTCCCATGATCGATAATAGATTTGGTTAGCAATTTATAGATTTCTTTTTGGTTTTCGTCAGTCAAAAAAGACAGATGAGTGTTAATCGTTTGTGTGTCTTTTCGTTTGGCCGGACCGGTTTGCGCTTCCTTAGGTGACAGCGTTAAAATTTTATTGGCCGTTTCTTGTATCAAAGGCTTTAAGATGTCGAAAGACAAATTGTTTTCGGTACAAATTTCGTTCCCCATTTGATACAAATGATTGACAAAATTCGAGACAAAAACGGCGGCAACATGCAACGCCTTTCTTTGTTCGGAATTGACTTTGTAAATTACATTAGAAATCAATTTTGCGACCGTTTCAAGCGTTTGATAATCCTTATCATTTTCGGCTTCCAAACAAATAGGAATGATTTTAAAATCGACTGCTTTCGATTTAGAAAAGGTTTGTAGCGGATAAAAAACACCCTTGCGATTTTTGTCATCCATGTTGCTCATAGCAACACTTCCCGAAGTATGAACCACCAATTGATTTTTAAAAGGAATTTGATCGGAAACTTCAGCAATAGCATCATCAGTAACCGCTATAATAATTACATCAACGGTTTGTAAATGGTTGTAATCTGATATTATTTTGTTGGAATTGACAAGGTCAGCAACCACTTGAGGTTTTCTTGAAAACACTTGAACCAACTCAATTTCAGCCTTTTCACTAAACGCTTTAATGAGATGACGGGCAACATTTCCTGAACCAATAATAGTCACTTGAATCATGTGGCTAAATTATCGAAAATTAATTTCATTTTTTATTTTAAATCAAAGAAATCCACAAGTCTTAAAAATGTATTAAAACACTAATCAAATGAAGTGTAAATCTATTTATTTACCCTATTTTTGTACGACTTTTTTAAAAAATAATTCCAACTCATGGAAAAAAAATTATACTCTTTTTTATTCTCCACACGATTAATGGCTGTTTTGTTTCTTGGTTTTGCCGCAGCAATGGCAGCCGGAACGTTTATTGAAAGTGAATACAACACTGATACCGCTCGAATTTTGATATACAACACTTGGTGGTTTGAAGCCATCATGTTGTTTTTTATGATCAATTTCTTTGGGAATATCAAACGTTACCAATTGTACAAAAAAGAAAAATGGGCGACACTTTTGCTGCATTTGTCTTTCATCTTTATCATCGCAGGTGCTTTTATTACGCGTTACATCAGTTATGAAGGTATGATGCCTATTCGAGAAGGAGAAAGTTCTAAACAAGTTTACTCAGACAAATGCTATCTGACAGTTTTTGTAGATGGTGTTTATCAAGGCGAAGTTAAGAGACGAACATTTGAAGAACCATTATTACTTTCACCGGTTACCAATAATCATTTTTCGTTGAATGAAAAGTTTGCCGACATTCCGTTTGAAATAGAATACAAAGACTTTGTTTTTGATGCGAAAGAGAGCATTAAAGAAGATGCGAAAGGTGATACTTATCTTAAATTAGTCGAATCTGGAGATGGTTCAAGACACGAACACATGCTCAAAGCCGGAGAAGTACAAAACATACACAACGTTTTATTTGCTTTGGACAAACCTACCAAAGGCGCAATTAATATTGATTCCAAAGCCAATACCATTACGTCACCGTTTGACGGACAGTTTATGCGAATGGCTGATAAAATGCAAGGCGAAGTGACTAAGGATGTAGTTCAACCTTTAATGTATCGTTCGCTATATAACATCGGCGGAAGCCAATTTGTAATTCCGGAATTGCCTAAAAAAGGCGTAAAGTCATTCCAATCGAGTGGCGATTTCAAAGCTAAAAACGGAGAAGATGCACTGACACTTGTGGTTAAAACAGATGGAAAAGAAAAAGTCGTAACGCTTGTGGGTTCCAAGGGAAAACAAGGCGAACCCAAATCGTTTAAATTAGGTAAACTCGAATTCACTTTAAGCTATGGCAGTAGAATATACGAATTGCCTTTTAGTTTAAAACTCAATGATTTTATCGCCGCCAAATATCCCGGAACAGAAAAAAGCTATTCTTCTTTCGAAAGTAAAGTAACCGTTTTAGATGGTGCCGAAAAATTTGACGCTCATATTTATATGAATAACATTTTAGATTATAAAGGATTTAGATTTTTCCAAGCCAATTTTGATCCGGATGAAAAAGGAACCGTTCTTTCGGTTAATCATGATTTTTGGGGAACAACCATTACTTATATTGGTTACTTTTTATTGTATTTCTGTATGATGGCCATATTGTTTACTAAAAACACGCGCTTTTCTGACTTGAAACGAAAATTAGAAAACGTAAAAAGGAAGAAAGCCAAGTTGACTACCGCTTTGGTTTTATTGTTTTCTTTAAATGGATTGGCGCAAGAGCATACTGCAACGCACAATAAAGCGTTACCAACACAAAAACAAGTCGATTCTATCATCAACAAATACAAAGTTTCCGAAAAACATGCGGCGCAGTTTGGTCGTTTGGTTATTCAGGATGACGGCGGAAGAATGAAACCTATCAATACGTTTTCTTCTGAATTGTTGCGTAAAGTCAGTAAAAGTGATACTTATAACGGAATGAACTCTGACCAAGTTTTTCTTTCCATGACACAATTTCCAACCGTTTGGTTCGAATCACCGCTGATTTACATTAAAAAAGGAAACGATAGTATTCGCAAAATCATCGGAGTCAATCCGGATGCTAAATATGCTTCTTTCCATGATTTTTTCGACGAAGATTGGAATTATAAATTATCGCCTTATTTAGAAAAAGCCTATAAATCAGCGATTCCGGATCAGTTTGAAAAAGATTTTATCGAAACCGATAAAAAAGTAAATCTGTTGAATGCCGCCTTAAGCGGAAAAATTTTAAAAATCTTTCCGGTTCCGAATGATCCGAATAACAAATGGGTTTCGTTCTTAGAAATCAATCATACCACAGGAAATGCTTTAGACACCATTAAAGGTGCCTTGCCTGTTTATTTAGACGCACTCATGAAAGCTTCTGATAGTAAGGATTACACTCGTGCCAACACTTTTTTAGTGGGTATGGAAGACTATCAGAAAGTGTACGGAAAAGCTGTTCGACCTGCAGACCAAAAAATCGATTACGAAATATTGTATAATAAATATGATGTTTTCAAAAACTTGTTTTGGCTGTACATGCTAATAGGTTGTTTAATGTTGGTTTTAGTAATAGTCAACATTTTCTTTGAAAGTAAGATTTTAAAAATTACCGTCAACGGATTCCATATACTTATCGGCTTGTTATTCGGAATTCACACACTCGGACTGATTGCGCGTTGGTATATTTCAGGCCATGCACCTTGGAGTGATGCGTATGAAAGTATGATTTATGTGGCTTGGGCGACGATGTTCTTTACTCTGGCTTTTGACCGAAAATCTAAATTAACAGTGGCTTCAGGAACTTTTGTGGCTTCAATGATTTTAATGATTGCTCACTGGAATTGGATGGATCCGGCGATTGCTAATTTACAGCCGGTATTAAATTCTTATTGGTTAATGATTCACGTTGCCGTAATCGTAGCCAGTTATGGACCGTTTACTTTAGCGATGGTTTTAGGTATTGTATCATTACTGTTGATGTTGTTTGTCAATGAAAAAAACAAAACCAAAATGGAACTCAACATCAAAGAAATCACTTATATCAATGAAATGGCATTGACTATCGGTTTGGTCATGTTAACTATTGGTAACTTTTTAGGTGGCCAATGGGCGAATGAGAGTTGGGGTAGGTATTGGGGTTGGGATCCAAAAGAAACTTGGGCTTTAATCAGCATTATGATTTATGCCTTTGTAATTCATGCCCGATTTGTTCCTGCATTACGCAATAAATGGGTTTATAATGTATTGGCGGTATTTGCTTTTTACTCAATTATGATGACGTATTTTGGAGTGAATTTCTATCTAACAGGATTGCATTCTTATGCTAGTGGCGATAAAGTGGTAACACCTTCTTTTGTATATTATTCTGTTGCTTTTGTAGTTGTTTTGGCTACTTTATCTTACTTCAAGTACAGAAAGTATTTAAGAAAGTAATCATATATACAGAAAATAAAAAGTCCCGAGATTATCGGGACTTTTTTTATAATTATTTGCTTGAATTATACTTTTCCTAAAGTATACAATTTTTCCAATGTTGGCGATTTGCTTCCGCCTGCCGGTTCCAGTGTAATTCCGAAAGCTTCTGCTCCGGCATTGTTCTCAACTTTAAAGATAGAATTATCAGCTGTAAAATTCTCTAATAAACCGACACTTGTTGGTGTTAACGGTTCTAATTTCAAAGCCCAAACCTGATACACCATGCCTTCCGGTGGTTCCGGCAAACCTGACGCATCTACATAAACGGTTTGTTGTTCTTTATTCCAATATACTTTGGCCGAAGCGGATGGATCAATAGCTTGTCCGCCTAACTGAATAACGGTTGTTTTAGTATCTCTAATCACATTCAAAACGGTGGTTGTTTCTTTGTTTTTCAGTTCCAAATCAACTACTGTTTCTTGTAATTTATTTTTTTCTACTTTGATAGTTTCAATTTGTTGATTGCTTTCACTCAATTTTGAATATTGAAAGCCGATACCAATCAACAATGCCAAAGAAGCCGCCCAACCGATATAAGTGGCAGTATTGCTTCTCGATTTAAAGTCGACAACTCTTCCGTGTTTCAGTTCGAGTTGGGCTTTAATTTTCTCAAATTGGCTATGCGAAATAAAAGGCGAGAAGCTGCTGGAAAGGTTGATAATTGCCTTTTCTATCGAGAGAATTTCCGCTTTAATCTCGGGATTCTTATTCGCCATAGCGTTAACTTCATCGTTTTCCGATTCGGTAAGCAAACCATACACATAGAGTTCTAATATGCCTGATTCTATATAGTCTTTAGTTTCCATTATACATTTAAAAATTTACGTAGGTCGTTCATACACATTCGATTTTGGGTCTTAACTGTACCCAAAGGGATTTCTAATTCTTCCGAAGCTTCTTGTTGGGTATATCCTTTGAAAAACAGTAGATCGATAATTTGAATACATTTGGGTTTTAGTTTTTTTACAAAATCCAAAATTCCGATGGTATCAATTCTATTGGTTAGTTTGTTACTGTCATCTAACAGATGTACGAAATTATCAGAGGAGAGGTTTTTTTGACTGTTGTTAAAACCTTTAGAACGCAATTTGTCGATTGAAGTATTTCTAGTGATATTGAGCATCCAAGTGTACAATCGGCCTTTGCTTTGATTGTAAGTATCGATGTTTTTCCATATCTTAACAAATACTTCTTGAAGGACGTCTTCCGCTTCTTCACGATCTTTTATTAAATTGGTTATAATGCTGAAAAGGCTTTTAGAATACATATCATATAGTATTGTAAAAGCTTTTTCTTCCTTCCTCAGAAGCAACGGTAATAATTCCTCTTGTGTCATACCTAATATTTTATAATCGTAAAAATAACTAAACTTAGTTCACATTTCCTAATGTTATAAAATAATATGATGTAAATCAATCCATAATGAGAACCTAATCAACAGCATTTTCGTAAATGAATTTAAGGGAAATCTGCTATGATTTTTGTTTAGGTTTTTTGTTTTGTGATAGAAAATAAATTTCTGTCATGTTTGTTAGAAGCTCAATGATTGCAGAGTCATTGGGCTTCTTTTATTTAACAAAAACTTTAGCAGTTGTATAACACCATTGGTATCGAATAATGACTAATTTTATAAAAAAATTAAAGATGAAAAAAATAATCCTACTGAGTTGCAGCGTATTGTTACTTTGGAGTTGTCAAGGCAATGCGCAACAAAAACCAGTTACAAATTCTACAGAAAACAATAAAAAAATGGACACAGCAGTTAAAGCAGAGACTATTTACCAATTTAAGGTAACAGATTTATATGGTCAGCAGTTTGACTTTGCCTCATTAAAAGGCAAAAAAGTACTCATTGTAAACACCGCTTCAGAATGTGGATTAACGCCACAGTACAAAGACCTGGAAGCAATTTATAAAAAATACAAAGACAAAAATTTTGTAATCATCGGATTTCCGGCTAATAACTTCGGAGCACAAGAACCGGGAAGTAATCAAGAAATTGCTAAGTTTTGCGAAATGAATTATGGGGTTACTTTTCCAATGATGAGTAAAGTCTCTGTAAAAGGAGCGGATAAAAGTGAATTGTATCAATTCCTAACGCAAAAGAGTAAAAATGGGTTGCAAGACAGTGAAGTCGAATGGAATTTCCAAAAATACTTAATCAACGAACAAGGTGAATTGGTCAAAGTATTATCGCCAAGAGTATTACCAACAGACACTGAAATTGTCGGTTGGATTAACGAAAAGTAAAATAATTGTTTATTTAGAGCTAAGCCTGATGAAGTCATTCGTCAGGTTTTTTGCTTTAAAAATATCGACAAACGTCACTGGACTCGTGATTTAAAGAGTTTTTTATCCGTTTAACGATTTTTGAATAATTGCTTTGTGAATTGTTCTTAGCTTTGAATTACAATATCAACTACCACAATGATTAATATATGAAGAATATTTTCAATCCTGTATATAGAGAGGATTATTTAGAAGGTTATTCAAACGGACTAAATCCATACCTGAAAATCTCAGAAAATAAAAATGAAGCCTATATTCTTGGCTTTAAACAAGGAAGATTAGATTATGAAAGAATGAACGGAAAAGTCGCTTACGGCATTCCGCAATTGATAGTCACTAACAAAGTTTTGGAAGATTTTCTTTTAGCAGGAATGCTAGGAATGGATATCGATTCTGATGGCTATACGGCTTTTCAAATTGATGTTATCCAAAAATGGTATCAAAGTGGTGTTGAGAAATACAACGCTACACAAAGTGATTATTTGCACTCAATTTTAGAACAGAATGGCATTGAAATTGCCTAACAAATACCCCTGACTTTTTTAAAAACTGATGAAACCCTCATCAGTTTTTTATTTTTGCTTTATCGCAGTTACTTCAATTTCTATTTTCATTCGAGCATCAGCTAAACCTGCGGAAATCATAGTCGCTGCAGGTTTGCACTTGTCGAAATATTTTCTGAGAATTGGCCAACATAGTTTAAATTCATCCGCTTGCGGAACAATATAAAGCACGCGAACAACATCGGTTATTTCGGCGTCAGCGTTGGCTAAAGCAGCGATTATATTTTTTAAACACTGTTCCGTTTGTTCTTCAATTTGTTCTGAAATGGTCATCGTGTCATAATCAAAGCCGGTTGTTCCCGACACAAAAACCCAATCGCCTTGAACAACTGCTCGTGAATAGCCTATTTCTGTCTCAAACGTCGAACCTGAACTGATGAATTGTCTTTTCATAAAGGCTAATTTTTAATGGTTATTCCAACATCAACTGCATAATTTGAGAATGCAACCAACGGTCAAACTTAAAGCCGGTTTCTTTTAACACCGCTATCGTTTTAAATCCAAATTGCTCATGAAAAGTAACACTACTTTGGTTTTCTGAGTCGATGACGGCAATCATAGTATGCAATTTTTGTGTTTTGGCTAAAGCAATCAAATTAGTCATAATCACTTTTCCGATGCCTTTTCCGTGAAAGTCATTGGCCACATATACCGAATGTTCTACGGTAAATCGATATGCATCGCGAAAACGAAACTCACTATAGTAACCAAATCCAATCACTTTTTTATCAATAGTGGCAACAATCACAGGAAAACCTTTTTTGAGTTTGTCTTCAAAAATGGCAATTTGCTGTTCCAAAGTGCGCGGATGATAATCGTATAAAGCGGTTGAGTTTAAAATGTTATAATTTAGAATGTCCACAATAGGTTGTGTGTCATTTTTTTGATAAGGTCTGATGCTAATTTCCATATTTCAAAAATAATGTATTTTTAACATGTTTTAGAATTCTAAACATAAATAACACTTCTTCTATTTGTAAGTTTGTATTAATCCAATCAAGATTATTATCATGAAATTTTTCTTTTTATTTATAGCCGCTTTTTGTTCACTTTTTGGTATGGCACAAAATGATCCTGAACCCAACTTATCTATCGAGACCTTTCAAAGACCTGAAGTTTTGCAAGATTTCAAACTAAAACCTTATAAAAATATTAAAAAGTATAATCAAGGAAAACTGCGATTTGAAACTGATTATGACAGTGTTGGAAATGTAATAAAAACCCAATCTTATACAGGGGATTATATATATGTACACGAATATAAACACAAAGGGAATTTAAGAATATTCTATAAAGATTCAAAAATCACAACACTCGATGAATTTCCAAAAGATAAAAAGTCGGAAAGTCAGGTTTTTAAAGTCAATTTTGATAAAACCGGAAAAATAATCGAAGGAGAATCCGGAAGGATTTCAGTAGATAATGTTTACAGAAAATTAGGGAATACTTACTATGACGATAAAGAACGTCCCATAAAATATACTGATGTTGAAGGGAAAAGTTCAACGAACTTTAAATACAACAGAAGTAATCTTATTACAAAAGAATATGTTTATGAAGCCAATAATAAAGTGGACAAAACCATCTTAAACTTTAAATACAAAAGGAATTTAGTGGTCTATTCTGAAACTATTAAGGAAAAATATGTTGACGGTAAACTAATTGATAAACAAACATCATCAACTGCCATCATTGATTATAAAAGAAAACTGCCTGTAAAAAAAGTTTTCAAGAATAGGGAAACCACAGAAGAACGAATTTATGAATATGATGAGAATGATAATATGACCTATTATTCTGTTAAAATATACCTGAATGTTGATAATTCTCTAAAATCTGAAGAATGGTATAAATATGTTTATGAAAACAATCTCAAAGTGTATTCACATGCTTATGATGGAGATAGCACGCATCCCGATGGAAAAGAAACTATTGCAACCTATGAATATGAAAATGGATTGCTTCACAAAGTTTACAGCACTTTCAATATCGAAAAAGACAGAAAACTTGAAGTTGAGTATTTCTACAATCAACACAAACATATGATAAAAAAAGTGCATACGATTTTAGATATTAATAGTACTAGTATTGAAGAATATAAAGTTGAATATTTCTAAAATTGTATTCTTAAACCCAAATCTATATTTGTACCTTTGTCATCCATAAAAAACAACAATGATTTATCCCAAAATACCATTGGCGCAAAGCATTATTGAGATTTGCAATGCCAAAGGAGTTCACGATATTATTATTTCGCCAGGTTCCAGAAATGCACCATTGACTATTGGTTTTACTAATAACTCCAATTTTCGTTGCTATAGTATTGCAGATGAACGTTGTGCTGCTTTTTTTGCTTTAGGAATAGCGCAACAAACGCAAAAACCGGTTGCCGTTGTTTGTACGTCAGGTTCGGCATTGCTGAATTATTATCCGGCATTGGCAGAAGCCTTTTACAGTCAGATTCCATTTATAGTGATTTCAGCCGATAGACCACATGATAAAATTGATATTGGCGACGGTCAAACCATTCGTCAGGAAAATGTTTTCTTAAATCACTCTTTATACAATGCTAATTTACTCGAAGAAGCTTCGGAAGAAAATGATGTGTTCATCAATGAAGCGATTAATGTAGCCATTGCTCACAAAGGTCCGGTGCACATCAATGTTCCGTTTGAAGAACCTTTGTACCAAACGACTAATAAGCTTTCTGTTGATGTGAATGTAACCCATTTATTCAAAGCAAATCGTTCCGTTAGAGTAGAAGATATTATTGCTTTTTCGACTTTGTGGAATCACAGTCAGAAGATTTTGGTATTGGTAGGCGAGTGTGCTCCGAATTCAGTGGAACAAAAATGGATTGACCAATTAGCCCAATTCCCATCGGTAGTGGTGTTGACAGAAACTACATCTAACTTACATCATCCGTCATTTATCAATAACATCGACACGCTGATTACACCATTTGCCGAAAAAGAATTCACCGAATTGCAACCAAGAATACTAATCACTTTTGGTGGCATGATAGTTTCCAAAAGGATAAAAGCATTCTTAAGAAAATACAAACCAAGACACCATTGGCATATAGATGAACTCAGAGCTTATGACACTTTTGGGATTTTAACCAAACACTTTCATGTGAGTCCGAATCAGTTCTTTTCCCAGTTCATGCCTCATTTAAAAGAAATCAAAAGTGACTATAAAAAGATTTTTGAAGCGGTACACCAAGATAGAAAAGTTAAGCATGTCGACTATCTCTCTAAAGTTAAATTCTCGGATTTAAAAGCATTTGAAAGTATATTATCGACTTTGCCCAAAAACATCCAACTGCAAGTCAGTAACAGCGCTGCTATTCGATACGCACAGTTATTTGATATCGATCAATCGATTCAAGTATTTTGTAATCGAGGAACCAGCGGTATTGACGGAAGTACTTCAACCGCAATCGGAGCGGCTGTTGGTAGTGGAAAACCAACCGTTTTAATCACCGGAGATGTGAGTTTCTTGTACGATAGCAATGCCCTTTGGAACAATTATATTCCAAAGAATTTCAAAATTATATTGGTCAACAACGGCGGTGGCGGCATTTTCAGAATTCTGCCCGGTCATCAGGAAAATGAAACTTTCAACACTTATTTTGAAACTTCTCATTGTTTGACTGCAGAACATTTGGCTAAAATGTACCAATTCGATTATCTAACAGCAAGCGATGAAGTCACTTTGACCAATGGTTTGAAACAATTATATAAAAACAACGACAAACCTGCGATACTAGAAGTTTTTACACCAACCAGAGAGAACAACAAACAGTTGTCGAACTATTTTAAGGCTTTGGTCTAAATTTATATCTTTACTAAAATTGAACACGCTGTGAGCCAAACCAATAAATTAAAAATATTCAACGATCCGATTTATGGGTTTATTACCATTCCCAATACCTTGGTGTATGATTTAATTCAACATCCATATTTTCAACGTTTGCGTCGTATATCCCAAATGGGTTTGTCTTATTTGGTTTATCCCGGTGCGCATCATACTCGTTTTCATCATGCCTTGGGCGCAATGCACATGATGCAACAAGCCGTGGAAGTGCTTCGTTTTAAAGAAGTTTCTATTTCAAAAGAAGAAGAAAATGCTTTGTTAATCGCTATTCTTTTACACGATATCGGGCACGGACCATTTTCGCATGCGATGGAACACAGTATCGTTGAAGAAGTGAATCACGAAGCGATTTCGCTTTTGTTTATGAATAAATTGAATGAGGAATTTGATGGACAACTAAGTTTGGCTATCCAAGTTTTCAAAGGCGAATACCATAGAAAATTCATGTTGCAGTTGATTTCAAGTCAGTTAGATATGGATAGAATGGATTACTTAAAACGAGACAGCTTTTATTCAGGCGTTGCGGAAGGGAATATTAATTCGGACCGTTTAATCCAGATGATGAATGTGGTGGATGATGTGTTGGTCATGGAAGAAAAAGGGATTTATTCGATAGAAAAATTCTTAATGGCACGCCGATTAATGTATTGGCAAGCCTATTTGCATAAGACTAGTTTGGTCGCCGAACTGACTTTGACCAAAACCTTGCAAAGAGCCAAAGAGTTACTTCATAAAGGTGTCGAAATAGAATGCAGTAAGCCGTTAAAGTACTTTATGGAGCACAAAGTTACACTGGAAAATTTTTCAACTCATGATTTAGATACCTTTGCGCAATTAGATGATTTTGATATTATTAGCGCTTTGAAAGCTTGGCAGTTTCACGAGGACTTTATCTTGAGTAGTTTGAGCAAAATGATTATCAACCGCGACCTGTCTAAAATCAAACTCAACAGCGAAAAATTCCCTGTAGAAGTATTACAGGAAATGTCAAGCCGATTTTCCAAAGAACATAATATTACCATACAGGAAGCCAAATATTTTATTTTTAAAGGCAAGATTAAAAATCAAGCTTACAGTAAAGATGCGGAACCGATTCGAATTTTAAAGAAAGACCGAACCATTGAAGATGTTGTTGAAGCCTCTGATCAATTGAATTTAAAAGCTTTATCCAAGCCGGTGACCAAGTATTTCATCTGTTATCCTAAACTACTGGCTGATATTTAACATTGATTTTTTTTTTATACTTTTGTCGGGATGAAACGAGCTACAAATATTTTGAATCCATTCTTTAAAATTGCCTCTGACGGGTTCTATCTTATAACTATTAAAAATAAAATAGCATAAGATGAAATTTACAGCAGCTCAAATAGCAGGAATTCTAGAAGGTGTAGTAGTGGGAAACCCGGACGCCGAAGTTTTTAAGTTGTCAAAAATCGAAGAAGGCACTGAAGGTTCGCTAACATTCTTAGCCAACCCGAAATACCTTAATTATATCTACTCAACCGAAGCTACGATTACTATTGTAAATAATACTTTTGAGCCTGAGAACGAAATCAAAACTACTTTAATCAAAGTGGATGATGCTTATCAATCCTTTTCAAAGTTACTCGAATATTACAATCAAGTAAAGCTCATGAAATCGGGTATTGAGCAACCATCAGTGATTTCAGAGAATGTTACTTATGGCGAGAATTTATACTTAGGTAGTTTTAGTTATATTGGTAAAAATGTCGTTATCGGTGAGAATGTAAAAATTTACCCAAACACTTTTGTTGGTGATAATGTAACGATTGGAGACAATACGATTCTTTTTGCCGGTGTTAGAATATATTCCGAGTCAATTATTGGTGCCAATTGCGCCATTCATTCCGGAGCGATTATCGGTTCAGACGGATTTGGTTTCGCGCCAACAGAAGATGGTTCTTTTAGCAAAATCCCTCAAATCGGAAACGTAATCATGGAAGATTTTGTTGATGTTGGTGCTTGCACGACGATTGACAGAGCAACATTGGGATCAACTATTATTCGCAAAGGGGTAAAACTCGACAATCATATTCAAATTGCCCATAATGTTGAAATAGGAGAGAACACCGTGATTGCCGCTCAAACCGGTGTGGCAGGTTCCACCAAAATCGGAAATAACTGTATGATTGGCGGCCAAGTTGGTATTGCCGGTCATTTAGTTATAGGCAACAATGTTCGAGTTCAAGCCCAATCAGGCATTGGAAAAAATATAGCTGACGGTGAAACCATACAAGGCTCTCCGGCATTTAATTATGGAGACTACAGTAAATCGTATGTTCATTTTAGAAACTTACCAAAGATTGTAGCCGACTTAGAAGAATTAAAGAAAAAATAATACACCCGAGGTGTTACCTAATTGCAGGTAGTACAGCGGAATAAAACTAAACTTAAATAAGCATACCAATGGTTAAACAGAGAACCATCCAAAACGAAATTTCCTTGACCGGTGTTGGTCTTCATACAGGAAAAGAAGTAAAGATGACCTTCAAACCCGCGCCAATTAACAATGGCTATACATTTGTTAGGGTTGATTTAGAGGGAAGCCCGATTATTGAAGCAGACGCTAATTATGTGGTAAACACACAAAGAGGCACCAACCTTGAAAAATTAGGTGTAAAAATTCAAACTTCAGAGCACGTACTTGCAGCTTTTGTGGGTTGTGATGTTGATAATGTTATTATCGAATTAAATGAATCTGAGCCACCAATTATGGATGGTTCTTCTAAGTTCTTCGTTGAAGCAATTGAAAAAGCCGGAATCGTTGAGCAAGACGCTGAACGAAATTATTATGTAGTGAAAGAAGTCATTTCATTTATGGATGAAACTACCGGAAGTGAAATTTTGGTGATGCCTGCTGATGATTACCAAGTTACTGCTATGGTTGATTTTGGGACCAAAGTTTTAGGTACACAAAACGCTACATTGAAAAACATCTCTGATTTCAAAACCGAAATTTCAGATGCCAGAACTTTTAGTTTTCTTCACGAATTAGAAACTTTATTGGATAACGGATTAATCAAAGGCGGCGATTTAAATAACGCTATTGTTTATGTTGACAAAGAGATTTCTGAAAAGACTATGGACAATCTGAAAGTAGCTTTTGGAAAAGATAAAATTTCGGTCAAGCCAAATGGTATACTCGATAACTTAACGTTGCATTATCCAAACGAAGCCGCACGCCATAAATTATTGGATGTGATTGGTGATTTGGCCTTAATAGGTACAAGAATTAAAGGAAAAGTAATTGCTAATAAGCCTGGTCATTTTGTAAACACTCAATTTGCCAAAAAACTTTCAAAAATTATCAAAATAGAACAGCGCAATCAAGTTCCGGTTTACGATTTGAATTTGGAACCCTTAATGGATATTCATAAAATTATGAATATCTTGCCACACCGTCCGCCATTTTTATTCATTGACAGAATCATTGAAATGTCTGACCAACACGTGGTTGGAATGAAAAATGTGACGATGAACGAAGGTTTCTTCGTAGGCCATTTCCCGGAAGCGCCGGTTATGCCGGGAGTTATTATAGTCGAAGCTATGGCTCAAACCGGAGGAATCTTAGTTTTAAGTACGGTTCCGGATCCTGAAAATTACTTGACATTCTTTATGAAAATAGACAATGTGAAGTTCAAACACAAAGTGCTTCCGGGTGATACTTTGATATTTAAATGCGAATTGATTACACCAATTAGAAGAGGAATATGTCATATGCAAGCCAAAGCTTATGCTAACGGAAAGTTAGTCGCCGAAGCCGAACTAATGGCGCAAATAGCCAAAAAACAATAATATATGAACCAACCGTTAGCCTATGTACATCCTGGTGCCAAAATCGCTAAGAATGTCGTTATAGAACCTTTTACAACTATTCATAACAACGTCATCATTGGTGAAGGAACTTGGATTGGCTCCAATGTTACCATCATGGAAGGCGCACGTATCGGAAAGAATTGCAATATTTTTCCAGGAGCTGTTATCGCCGCTGTTCCACAAGATTTAAAATTTGGTGGAGAAGATTCACTGGCGATAATTGGTGACAATTCAACCATCAGAGAATGTGTAACGATTAACCGTGGTACTATCGCTTCCGGACAAACCGTAATTGGTAAAAATTGTTTGGTAATGGCAACAGCGCACATTGCTCACGATTGTCATATCGGTGATAACGCCATCATTGTAAATGGTGTGGCTTTGGCCGGACACGTAATCGTTGGAAATTACGCCATCATTGGTGGTTTGGCTGCTATTCATCAGTTTATTCACATTGGGGATCATGCCATGATTTCAGGAGGTTCATTGGTACGTAAAGATGTTCCGCCTTATACCAAAGCAGCAAAAGAACCACTTTCTTATGTCGGAATCAACTCAGTAGGATTGAGAAGAAGAGGTTTTACTTCGGATAAAATCAGAGAGATTCAAGATATTTACAGAATATTATACCAAAAAAACTATAACACTTCACAAGCGATGGCCATCATTGAAGGTGAAATGGAAGCAACACCGGAACGCGACGAGATTTTAGATTTTATCAGAAACTCCTCAAGAGGAATCATGAAAGGTTACTCAGGTTCTTACTAAAAATTACTAATTATCAATTACGAATTATAAAACAAACAAAATGGCATCTACATCAGATATTAGAAACGGATTGTGTATCAAATACAACCACGATATTTATAAAATCATCGAATTCCTTCACGTTAAACCGGGAAAAGGACCGGCTTTCGTGAGAACCAAATTAAAATCTTTAACCAATGGTAAAGTATTAGACAATACTTTTTCTGCCGGACACAAGATTGAAGAAGTTCGTGTAGAAACACAAAATTTCCAGTATCTATATGCAGAAGGAGATCAGTTTCACTTTATGAATACCGAGTCTTACGAGCAAATTACTTTGGATAAAAAAGTCCTTGATGCTCCGGATTTGTTAAAAGAAGGAACAATCGTAATGGTTCAAATTAATACGGAGACCGATTTACCTTTGTCAGTAGACATGCCGGCATCAATCGTTTTAGAAGTTACTTATGCTGAACCGGGCGTAAAAGGAAATACAGCGACCAACGCGACAAAACCTGCAAAAGTTGAAACCGGTGCTTCTGTAAATGTACCTTTATTTATTAATGAAGGAGACAAAATTAAGATTGATACGGCTACTGGTTCTTATATGGAAAGAGTTAAAGAATAGTAAGCAGTAAACAGTGGTCAGTTAGCAGAAAACTGATCACTTACAACTGTCCCGAAGTTTCGGGACTGAACACTAAAATATGAAGTTCCCAAGAATACATACCTTAAAAGAAATTGCAACCATCATTGACTGTCCATACATTGGCACCGATGATTTTGCTGTTCACGGCATGAACGAAATTCACGTGGTGGAACCGGGTGATATCGTTTTTGTGGACCATCCGAAATATTATGACAAAGCGCTACAATCGGCGGCTACTATTGTTTTAATCAACAAAGAAGTCGATTGTCCGGAAGGTAAAGCCTTATTGATTTCTGATGATCCTTTTAGAGATTTCAACACGCTTACTAAGCATTTCAGACCTTTTGTAGCGGCGAATGCCAGCATTTCAGCTTCGGCCAAAATAGGAGAAGGAACGGTAATCCAACCGAATTGTTTTATTGGTCATAATGTAACCATCGGTAAAAATTGTTTGTTGCATGCCAATGTAATTGTATATGACCATACGGTTATCGGCGACAATGTGATTATTCATTCGGGTACAATTTTAGGGGCTGATGCTTTTTATTATAAAAAACGTCCGGAAGGTTTTGACCAATTGCTTTCAGGCGGAAGGGTTATCATTGAAGATAACGTTGGAATAGGAGCGTTGTGTACTATTGATAAAGGTGTTACCGGCGATACCACTATTGGTGCCGGAACCAAAATTGACAACCAAGTGCATGTTGGTCACGATACCGTTATTGGTAAAAAATGTCTGATTGCTGCCCAAACCGGAATTGCCGGCTGTGTTATCATTGAAGATGAAGTGACTCTTTGGGGACAAGTTGGAACTACCAGCGGAATAACAATCGGCACCAAAGCAGTAGTTTTGGGACAAACCGGTGTAAGCAAATCCATTGAAGGAGGAAAAACCTATTCGGGAACACCGATTGATGAAGCGCGCGAGAAAATGAAACAGTTTGCCTACATCAAAAAAATACCCGAAATATTAAATAAACTTAAATAAAATATGGGCGCTAAAGCTATCGTTCAAGAATTTTACAAATCGGATGTATTGTTAGAAGCGGATAAAGTGAATGCTTTATTGCATCCCGAAGTTGTTTTAGAATGGCACAGTACAAAAGGCTTTTTAAAGCTCAACAAAAGTCAAATTGTTGACTTGAGTAATGAGATGAGTAAAGCTTATGTTCGTTCTAAATCAAGAATATCTCATATTCTTTCCGAGGGTCATACTGTTTCTGTTCGTTATTCTCATTACGTAAAAACCATTGAAAACCCGAGAGAAGAAATGCTTTTAGCGCACTTTATGGTCATTTGGGAAATTAAAGACGATAAATTATATCGAAGTTATCAAATGAGTCAACTATAGTAATTTTGCAAAAATCTGAATACTGAATACTGAACACTGAATACTATTTCATACTTTTGCAACACACCCGAGGCTGGCAGGCCAAACGGAATGAAATTAAAAAATAAACACAAATAAACAAACACACAAATGAGCGTTTTAGTTAATAAGAATTCAAAAATAATAGTACAAGGATTTACAGGAAGTGAAGGAACATTTCACGCATCTCAAATGATTGAATACGGAACCAATGTTGTTGGTGGTGTAACACCGGGAAAAGGTGGTTCAACTCATTTAGAGCGTCCGGTTTTTAATACCGTAAAAGATGCAGTAGAACAAGCAGGAGCAGATACTTCTATCATTTTTGTTCCGCCGGCATTTGCTGCCGATGCTATTATGGAAGCGGCTGATGCGGGTATCAAAGTAATCATTGCGATTACTGAAGGTATTCCGGTAGCAGATATGATTAAAGCGTATGATTTTATCAAAGGAAAAGATTGTAGATTAATTGGTCCAAACTGTCCTGGAGTAATTACTCCGGAAGAAGCTAAAGTGGGTATCATGCCTGGTTTTGTTTTCAAAAAAGGAAAAGTTGGGATTGTATCTAAATCAGGTACTTTAACTTATGAAGCGGCTGACCAAGTGGTAAAACAAGGTTTAGGTATTACAACGGCTATCGGAATTGGTGGAGATCCAATCATTGGAACTACTACTAAAGAAGCAGTTGAATTGTTAATGAATGATCCTGAAACAGAATGTATCATCATGATTGGTGAAATTGGAGGTCAATTGGAAGCCGATGCAGCGCATTGGATTAAAGCGGACGGAAACCGCAAGCCGGTAGTTGGTTTTATCGCCGGTGAAACAGCGCCAAAAGGTCGTACTATGGGTCATGCCGGTGCTATCGTTGGTGGTTCTGATGATACGGCTGAAGCCAAAAAGAGAATCATGAGAGAATGTGGTATTCACGTTGTAGATTCTCCGGCTGAGATTGGTAAGAAAGTAAAAGAAGTAATGGGATAATTTATTCCTTCAATTGATATAAATAATAGAAAGCCTCGAGAAATCGGGGCTTTTTTGCATTGGCACCTTTTTTGTTTAATAGCGTAGCAATAGTTATGTAGCAAATCAAAATGCTACAAAAAAAATGCTACATATGAGAAAAAGCGCATACCTTAGAAATGAATTGAATCTTACGCAATACGAAATGGCTGAATTATTAAATATTACCCGAAGCCAATTGTCACTTTTCGAACTGGGATTACGAGAATTGCCTACAAATGCATTGATAAGATCTTCACAAATAGGTCTTTTCATGGCCACTTCCAAAACGCCTGAAGCCAAGGATTTTCCTCAAATTGCTGATTGGGAAGAAGAAAAAGAAAAATTTCTCGCGAAAGCCTTAAAGGACTGTGAACATTATCAGTCGATTATCATTAGAAAGTTACCCAAAATGGAAGAAGAATATCGAGCCACATTGAATCTACTCCAACTAATTATTTTTTTTAAAGAACAAGCTAATAAAGAAGATGCACTGCGTCCCGCAGCCTTATTAACTTTAGAAGATAAAGCTATGAAAAGTTTGGAAAGATGTGGACCAAAAGAGGTAGTGAGACAAAAGTACCAGCTATTAATATTGCAACAGCAAGAAGAGATACTGAAAAAGTTAATAGAAAGTAATAGGGTAGATAAACAAGAGTTGGAATAGATTTAAATTTATTTTTAAACAGCAATTTTTAAAGATAGGATAGTCTTATAAGTATTTTATATATATTTGAGCATCAAACTATTTTCATGAAAAAGCTTTACTTCTTATTACTAGCGCTATTGCCATTGACAGCAAACGCCCAAGTGATTACCATTCCGGATGCTAATTTTAAATCAAAGCTGCTACAGGCAGATACCAATAATTTCATAGCGAAAAATTTAGCCGGGAATTATTTTAAGATGGATGCTAACAGTAATGGGCAAATTGAAGTAAGTGAAGCTCTAAACGTATCTTATATAGATGTTTACCGCTATTATGATCAGCCTTATATTGCTACCTTAACGGGCTTAAGTAGTTTTACCAATTTAAAATTTCTGCGATGCAGCAACCATCAGATTACCAATATGAATTTTACTGGTTTGACTAATTTTGAAGAACTGTATTGTGATCATAACCTGCTCACCACTATCAACTTAACCAATTATCCTAATTTAAAAAATTTTGACTGTGGTGCAAACCAGCTAACCAATTTGTCGCTTATCAATTTGCCTCATTTAGAACTTCTTTATTGCAGTTCAAATCAACTGACTGGTCTAAATTTGTCAAATCTTTCTACGTTGAAAATTCTGGATTGTGGTTCCAATCCCTTTACGTCCTTAGATGTTTCCAGTAACATTGCCCTGACGTATTTGGGATGCAGTGAACTTGGTTTAACGAGCCTGAATGTTTCCAACCTATTGAATTTGGAGCATTTGATTTGCCTGAACAATCAGTTAACACAATTGGATATTTCGGGCTTGACAATGTTACGTGATTTACAATGCCCTAACAATATGATCGAATATATTGATTTAAGTGATTTTGCAACCGGCGGACCTCCAAATCAAGGTAATGGATTTTATGAACTCCGATTCAATAATCTACAGGCCATTAATGTCAAAAATGGTCATTTTGACAACTTTGGGATGATTGCTCAAGGAAATCCCAACATAACTTATGTGTGTTGCGATGAATCAGAAGTTTCAATGGTTCAGAGTTATTACAGCAGCGCTGTTTGTAACACAAACACTTATTGTAATTTTACACCAGGAGGTATTTACTATACAATTCAGGGAAATCACAAATTAGATGTTGATAATAATGGTTGCGACAATAACGATATTGCTATACCCAATCTAAGGTTTTCCATTACTGACGGAACTAATTCGGGAACTATAATAAGTAATTTATCAGGGAATTATTTGATACCTGTTTCTGACGGGAACTATACTTTAGCGCCGATTTTGGAAAATCCCGATTATTTTACAGTTTCTCCGAGTTCACTATCCGTTGACTTCCCGGACACATTAAGCCCACTGACACAAAACTATTGCATCACAGCCAATGGATCACACAATGACCTGGAAGTTGTTATTTTGCCAATACTTATTGCGCGTCCCGGATTTGATGCTACCTACAAGATTATCTATAAAAATAAAGGAAATCAAATGCAAACAGGATCATTAAGTTTCGAATTTGAAAATGATTATATTGATTTTGTTTCGGCTAGTCCAATGGTTTCAAATCAGTCCGAAAATATATTGTTCTGGAATTACAGCAATCTGCAGCCTTTTGAAACAAGGGAAATATTGGTTACTATGAATATCAATTCGCCAATGGAGATTCCGGCTGTTAATGCTGGCGATCAATTGGATTTTATGGCAGTTATCAATCCCATTCCAAATGACGACATACCGATTGACAATAGTTCAACTTTGAAACAAATCGTAGTAAACTCATTAGATCCTAATGACAAAACTTGTCTGGAAGGAACAACGGTATCCACTACTATGATTGGAGAATATGTGCATTACCTTATTCGTTTTGAGAATACCGGAACATTTGCTGCTGAAAACATTGTCGTAAAGGATATGATTGATAGTGCTAAATTTGACATCGCAACATTAATTCCATTAAATGGAAGTCATTCTTTTATTACCCGAATCAACACCAATCAGGTAGAATTCATTTTCGAAAACATTAACTTACCCTTCGATGATGCCAATAATGATGGGTATGTAGCGTTTAAAATCAAAACCAAACCGACATTGGTATTGGGTGATACTTTCAGTAATAGTGCAAACATCTATTTTGATTATAATTTCCCGATTGTAACCAATACTTATACCACAACTATTCAAGCTTTAAGCAATCAGGATTTCGATTTCAACAGCGTGTTTAGTTTATCGCCTGTGCCGACGAAAGATGTGCTAAACATTACTGCTAAAGAAAGTCTAGTAATGAGTTCTGTAAGTATATATAATACACTTGGACAATTGGTTCTAGTGAATACTAATCCGAGTGAAATGATTGATGTTTCTGGGTTACAGAACGGTAGTTATTTTATTAAGATTGTTAGTGATAGGGGTAGTGCTATCGGTAAGTTTATAAAAGAATAGAGATGAAAAAAATTTACACCCTTTTGGTTTTATTGTTTGCTGTTTCTATCGCAAATTCGCAAATTGTAAATATTCCTGATGCCAATTTTAAGGCGAAGTTGTTAGCGGCTGGTCCAAATAATACTATTGCATCAACACAAACTCCAATTTACTATCCAATTATCGCTTGGAGTTTAGCTAGTAGCAGTAGTGTTGATACTAATGGCGATGGAGAAATTCAGGTGAGTGAAGCTCAAGCAATAAAATGGCTTGATGTTAAAAGTTCAAACATTTCAAGTTTGACGGGTATCGAAGCATTTAATAACTTAATTTATTTAGATTGCAGTTATAATCAATTATCAAGTTTGAATGTTTCTAATCTAACAAATTTGAATAATTTAAATTGTCGGTATAATCAATTACAAAGTTTATTAAATATATCAAATTGTATAAGTTTAATTCAATTAGCTTGTGATAACAATCAGCTAATGAGTTTTGATGTCAATAATTTAACCAACCTTAAAAATTTATTTTGTTTTGAAAACCAGTTATCCAATTTAGATGTTTCTACTTTAACTAGTTTGAACAATTTAGGCTGTAGTGATAATCAATTAACATTACTCAATATTAAAAATAACAATAGTAGTTGGCTTAATCTTGGATTTGATTATAACCCTAATCTTCTATATGTTTGTGCTGATGAACAAGATTTGTCTTTTGTACAACAAAAAATCAGTTCTTATGGTTATACTAATTGCCATGTAAACAGCTATTGTAGTTTTACGCCGAATGGCCTATATTATACCATTCAAGGCAATAGCAAGTTTGATATGGATAATAACGGTTGTGAAATTAACGACATTGTTGTTCCTAATTTAAAAATAGCAATTACTAACGGTTCATTTTCAGGGAATATCATAGCAAATGCAATAGGAAATTATGCAATCCCTATACAAGCTGGAAACCACATTTTAACACCACAATTAGAAAACCCTACTTATTTCAATATCTCTCCAAGTTCATCTACCGTAACGTTTCCTAATTCTGCCAGTCCGTTTGTTCAAAACTTTTGTGTAACTCCTAATGGCACTCATAATGATCTAGAGGTTATTATATTACCCATCGGTCCGACCAGACCGGGTTTTGATTCACAGTATAAAATCATTTACAAAAACAAAGGAAATACTACTCAAAGTGGTTCAATAAGTATGTATTATGATGATACTATTTTGCAATTAGTTACTGCCAATCCTAGTACATCGAGTCAAGGAGCAGACCTTTTGACTTGGAATTTTAATAACTTATTGCCATTCGAATCCAGAGAAATTTCAGTTATTTTAAATCTAAATTCTCCGCTTGAAACACCTCCGGTGAATGCCGGTAATGGGTTGCTTTTTTCTGCAACAGCGGTTGGTGATACAGATGAAACACCGGAAGACAATACCGCAAATCTAAATCAAACAGTCGTTAATTCTTTTGACCCTAATGATAAAACGTGTATTCAAGGAACATGGTTGCCATTAGAATTTGTTGGAGAATATGTTCACTATATAATTCGATTTGAAAACAACGGTACATTTGCCGCTGAAAATGTAGTTGTAAAAGATATTATTGATTTGACCAAGTTTGACATGGCTACTTTGGTTCCTCTAAGTGGTAGTCATTCATTTGTGACAAGAATTATCAACACAAATCAAGTTGAGTTTATTTTTGAAAATATCAACTTGCCTTTTGACGATGCTAATAATGATGGGTATGTGGCTTTTAAAATAAAAACAAAAACCACATTTTTAGATTTAGAGACCTTTAGTAATGCAGCGAGTATATATTTTGATTACAATGCTCCGATAGTTACTGAGACTTATACGACAACTTTTTATAATCCGTTAAATAATTCGGATTTTAGTTTCACTACTTTATATAGTTTATCACCGGTACCGACTAAAAATGTGCTAAACATTACTGCTAAGGAAAGTGTGGTTATGACCTCGGTAAATATTTATAATACACTTGGTCAATTGGTTCAAGTGAATACAGATCCAAATGAAACGATTGATGTTTCAGGATTACAGAGAGGTAGTTACTTTATTAAGATTATAAGCGATAGGGGTAGTGCTACCGGTAAGTTTATAAAAGAATAATTCCTTTTAAATAAAAAAAAACCGCCTCATTTAACTAACGAGGCGGTTTTTTTGTTTGTTAACCGTAGAGACGCGATTAATCGCGTCTCTACAACAAATGGTGTTTTAATTCGGAAACGGATTGGCCCATTTTGGGTCAACATACACATTAGTTCCCGATAATGTTCGAAGAAAAGCAATAACCGCATTGACTTCGGGTGCTGTTAAATGCAATTGTTGTCCAAAACCATTGGGTCTTAATTTTACATCTAAATTAGTATTGCCCGGCGCTAAGTTGATTGCACCATAATGACCAATTGCCGCCTGTAAAGTGGTAATAACTCCGGTATGCATCATCGGTCCGTTAGTAGTTCCGTCAAGTTTTACTAAGTCACGCAATGAAGGTGCTCTAGTGTTGGTTATGTCAATTCCTGTGCCGTTAATGGTGCCAATGATACCATTGTTTCCGGTGTTTGGATTAATATCAAACTCTGGTGCCGCATGACAACCGGCACAACCCAAACCACCGGATGTTCTGTTACCGGTAGCATCAAAAACCGGTGGTGATAAAAATAAATTTTTTCCTTGATTCTCTTGATTGGTAAAGTTTGGAAAAGGTTGACCGTCATTAGCCACTTGTGCTCTGCCAATATCGTATTTACTATCAAAAGACTGGATGCTTCTGATGAATTGGGCTAAAGCCAATTGGATTTTGTTTTCAGTAATTTCTTCAGAGCCATACACAAACTGAAACAATTCTTTGTAATAACCGATGTTGCTGAGTTTTGTGATTAAACCACTAAAAGGTTCGTCGCCATTGGTGCCGCTAAAACCCATTTCTCCATGGTCTTTTATAGGCATCGTGGTTTGAGTTTCTAAATTAATCGCACGTTCATCCCAAAAGAATTTTACTTCATTAGCAAAACGTGTATTGATTAAACGCATCGAATGTCTGCCGGTAGTTCCGTTTACACCGTTGCTGGCAATATTTGAATCTCCAAAAGCATTGGCTTGTTGGTGACAACTCGAACAAGAAATGGTATTGTTAGAAGACAGATTCTTGTCATAAAACAAAACCCTTCCCAAAGTAGCGCCTTTATCAGTAATTGAATTTCCGGCGGTGTTGTCTTTGGTAATATAGTTTGGAATGACTTGATTGGCGTAATTAGAGAGGTTTTCCGGACTGATGTTACTCCCAAAAGTAGCTCTAATATTGGCATAAGGATCAATCTCTTCATAATTTGAACTATCGTCACTTCCGCAAGAATAGGTAAGAGGTAGAATCAGTAATAGTATAATCTTTTTGAACATAAAAATTGGTTTTGGTTGGTGAGTTACCTTCTAAGACTGCATAAATTTTAAAAGGTTTAAAAGTGGTGTAATCTTTTCCAACCTATAAAATATTCCTATATTTGAACTTTCATTAAAACAAACAAACTAATTTTTATAGTATGAAATTATTAGAAGGAAAAGTAGCCATTATCACCGGCGCGAGTAGAGGAATCGGAAGCGGTATCGCTAAAGTTTTTGCACAACACGGAGCCAATGTGGCTTTTACTTATAGTTCTTCTGCCGAAAGTGCTTTGGCATTGGAAAACGAATTAATCGCTTTGGGAATCAAAGCCAAAGGATACAAATCAAACGCAGCTGATTTCAATGAAGCGCAAAAATTAGTGGATGATGTCATGGCCGATTTTGGAAACGTTGACGTGTTAATCAACAACGCCGGAATCACCAAAGACAATCTTTTAATGCGTATGAGCGAAGAGGATTTTGATAAAGTAATTGAAATCAACTTGAAGTCGGTATTCAATATGACCAAAGCTGTTCAGAAAATCATGTTAAAAAACCGCAAAGGTTCTATCGTCAACATGAGTTCGGTTGTTGGTGTAAAAGGAAATGCAGGTCAAGCCAATTATGCCGCGTCAAAAGCCGGTATGATTGGGTTTACAAAATCGGTAGCTTTAGAATTAGGTTCGAGAAATATACGTTGTAATGCGATTGCTCCGGGATTTATTGAAACCGAAATGACAGCCAAATTAAACGATGATGTTGTACAAGGTTGGAGAGATTCTATCCCGTTAAGACGTGGCGGAAGTCCGGAAGATGTAGCAAATGCATGTTTGTTCTTTGCTTCGGATATGAGTGGTTACGTTTCGGGACAAGTGTTGAATGTTTGCGGAGGAATGCTTACTTAAAAAGAGTAGGCAGTGCTCAGTTATTAGTTGGCAGAAAACCAATCAACTGAACACTTATTACTGAACACTGATCACTTAAAATATATGACCACAAACACTGTTTTACTAATATTGCTTTCTTTAGGAATAGCGTTAGCTGTGTCATTCTACCAATATTTATATAAGGTCAAAAGCAGGTCGAAAGTGACTTTGCTTTTGGCTTTTTTGCGTTTCTTTAGCGTGTTCGGATTATTACTTTTGCTGATTAATCCGATTATCACGCGAAAAACTGTAGAAACAGTAAAAACGCCTTTGCCGATTGTGATTGACAATTCAGCTTCGATGGCAGATTTGAAATCGGATAAAGTTGCGATGGAATTGTTTGAAAAACTAAAAGACAATTCGGCTTTAAATGATAAGTTTGAAGTACAGACCTATCAGTTTGATGAAGACTTTTTACCTTCGGACACCATTGATTTTAAAGGCACACAATCGAATGTAGATGTCGTAGCGAAAAGCTTGAAAAACATCTATAAAAACCAAACGTTTCCAACTGTTTTAATCTCTGACGGAAACCAAACTTCGGGTGAAGATTATGTTTTCGGGTTTAATCCTTTGAACAAAGTTTATCCATTGGTAGTAGGTGATACGACTACTTATTTGGACTTAAAAGTGACTCAGCTCAACGTCAACAAATACGCTTTTCACAAGAACAAATATCCTGTTGAAGTGTTTCTGAATTATTCGGGAACCAAAAGTATCAATGCTTCATTTAAAATTACCCAAGGGAATTCGGTGTTAAATGAGCAAACGGTAGCTTTTTCGCCTTCAAAGAAATCAGCAACCTTTAATGTTTTATTACCGGCGAACAATGTTGGATTACAAATTCTGAAAGCAACTATTTCTTCTAAAGAACAAGAAAAAAATACGTATAACAACACGAAAAACTTTGCCGTTGAAGTCATTGATCAAAAGACAGAAGTCGCTTTGATTGCAGATATTGCACATCCCGATTTAGGAGCGATAAAACGTGCCATTGAAACTAATGCACAACGAAAAGCAACAATACTTAAACCAAATCAAATCAGCAGTTTAGAAAATTATAATATTTTAATTCTGTACCAACCAACGGTCGCTTTTAAATCGGTTTTTGATAAGAATGCCAATGCCAAAATCAACTCGTGGATTATCACCGGAAACGATACCGATTTCAACTTTTTAAACCAAAATCAAACGCAGTTTGTATTTAAAATGAGTTCGCAGAAAGAAGATTATTTGGCATCTTATGATTCCCAATTTAATCTGTTTGCACTAGACAATATTGGTTTCGAACAATTTCCGCCTTTGGAAAATCCGTTTGGAACAATTACTGCGAAAGGAAACACCAATACACTATTATCTTCTACAATTCGTAATATCGCAACCAATCAGCCGTTATTGACTTTCAATGAAGAACAAGGTAAACGTTCGGCTTATTTATTCGGAGAGAATATTTGGAAATGGCGCGCGGATAATTATTTGACCAAAAAGGACTTTGTAGACTTCGATATTTTCTTGGACAAAACCATTCAATATTTGGCGTCCAACAATGCCCGAAAGTCTTTAGTAGTGAATCACGAGCGTTTTTACAATTCTGACGAAGGCATTGAAATCACAGCCCAATATTTCAACAAAAACTATGAGCTAGACGAAAAAGCCAGATTAACCATTGCCGTTACCAATACTAAAACAAAGCAAGTCAAAAACTATGATTTACTTAGAACCACGAATGCTTTTCAAGTTAACCTTGATGGATTAGTTGCCGGAAATTATAAGTTTACCGTAAAAGAATTGAATTCTAATTCTTCGTATTCAAGCGGTTTTGAAGTCTTGGATTTTGATATCGAAAAACAATTTGTCAATCCGGATTGGAACAAGTTGAACCAATTGGCTACCCAAACGCAAGGGAAAGCTTATTTGCCAAATCAAATCGATGCGCTGATCAAGCAACTGTCAGAAGACGAAAGTTACAAAGCCATTCAGAAAACCATCGTTAAGAAATCGCCTTTGGTAGATTGGGTTTGGTTACTCGTTTTATTAGCGATATCACTTGCCGCAGAATGGTTTATTAGAAAGTATAACGGTTTATTGTAGTGATTTGTCTTTTCTAAAAATCCTTTCAGAAACAATTACTATTACAATTCCGGCTATGTAAGCCAAAATGTCTTCCCAAGCAAAGGAAGTTCCAATAACAGTTCGTGCCAACCTATTATTTTGAAGACCTAAAACTTCAATTATGGTAAAATATTGTAATGTTTCTACCAAAAAAGCAAATAATAGAACGGCGATAGCAGCTTTGGTTACTGATATCTTGAGAAACGATTTCACAAAGCAATAAATCAAGATTACGACCAAAACATCCCCAAAATATGGTCGGATAAAATTGTCGTGAACAAATAAAGCGATGCATACTTCAATGACAAAAAGTAAAATGGTCAGTAGCAAATAGGTTCTGTTAAAATGCAGCATAAATTATAATTCAAATGATTTTCGGGTAATAACAAAAAACTTCAATCGAAGATAATCATAAAAGAGTGCTATAACCAATACTATTGAGGCAATTAACAAGGTTTTTATTTGAAGATAACTATACGCATATCCGCCCACGACACAACCGATAAAAAAGAAAGTAATGATGGATAACCTCAGATAAATGTTGGTTTTCAACTTAGTTTGCTGTTCCGGCTTTTTATAGAAGAACAATTGCGAAAGTTCGATACCTAAATCGGTGAACAAACCTGTTAAATGAGTAGTTCTCACCGTTGATTGAGATACTTTGGTCACCAATGAATTTTGAATACCCATGGCAAAAAGCAATAGAAAAGCTTCTACTTTTCCATATAGATCATAAATACTTGATGCGCCAAAAAAAAATGCAACGCAGGACAGAATCGTAATTTCTAGAGCAATTGGAACTACATGAGCCAATTTTGGTCGCTTCTGTAAAACTAATTCCACAATGGTATTGGCGGTAAATGAACCCAATAAAAAGCAAAGTGTAAAAACCAAAAAAGTAATGGCGATGGCATAATCCTTACGCAGAATCTCTTCGGCAAAAAATGCGAAATGTCCGGTTACATTAGTGGTAAGCGTTTTTAACGATAAAACACCTGTAATATTCACGATACCGGCAACGAAAGATAATAATGTTGCTAATCGCAGATTATGAATAAAAGTTCGCGCATTGCCTTGGTGTCTAAACATAAATTAAAAGTACTTGCAGTTATAGTTTAGACGCTTTTCCATCGGATTAAAGTTTAAAAAAAATAAATTTTCCGCCACCTTGTTCTAAAGTCATTTGTTTATCGGCGACGTTAAACTTTAACTTAATTCCGGCTTGTACAAATTCAAAAACATCTGTTTCGGTAGCTTCTAAAGGAAATTCACCTTGTCCTGTAGCTTGCGCAAAAAGTTTGTTGCCCTTTTTAGTAACGCTAATTTTCATTACCAATTCCTGACTGTTGTAGTTTCCTAAATATTTGTCCAGGTCTTCCGAACTCAATTCAACCGCTTTAAAGGTTGGAATCTCAAACGGAATTTGGTAGTAATTTTTCATCACAGCAAGCAAGATATCATTGTTTGGATAAACGCTACCGTTGGAAGTAATAGCAACCGACAACTTATTATCCGGGAAATAGGTGAGTACAGAAGTAAATCCGTCAATGCCACCGGTATGACCGTATCCTTTTTTATCATTAAAAGGGATTTCAAAAATGCCCATGCCATAATCTTCTTGAATGGTTTTCATTTGATCTAAACTCTTTGTCGTGATTACTTTTCCGGCAAAAAGGTTTTCAATGAAAATGGTCAAATCTGTTGGGTTAGAAACTATAGCACCGGCGCCCATTGGGATGGACATATCTGTTTCTTTCTCATGGTTCCAAGTTTCGGTGAATGAAAAGGAATAGCATTCGTTGTTGGCAAGATTGGTTTTGCTTCCCAAATATGTATTTTTCAATCCTAAAGGCTTTACAATTTTTTCAGACAAAATCTCTTTATAAGGCTTTTTATAAACTTTCTCCAAGATATAACTCAATAACACGTAGTTTGAATTACTATAATCTGCCTTACTGTTAGGTTCAAAAACACTTTTGCTTTTGGCTATGATAGCGACCATTTCAGCTTCGGTTTTGGGTTGGGTGTAATAGCTCATAAACTCACCGCTGTTGGTGAAGTTATAAATTCCGCTGCGGTGATTGAGTAAGTTACCAACAGTTATTTTATTGGCATTGGGAACCGAAGGAAAATAAACATCTATGGTTTTGTCTAAGGTAAGTTTGTTTTCTTCTACGGCTTTAAAAATCAAGCAAGAAGTAAACATTTTGGTGATGGAACCAATACGATATTTTGTAGCGGTTGTGACTTTTTGTTTTAAACCTATATCGACTTTACCAACTGCTTTGGTGTAAATTATTTTACCATTTTCACGTACCGCAATACTTCCCATATACTTGTTTTTGGCCTCCAGAACGGCAAACAAACTATCGAGTTTAACCGTATTGAGTTGTTGGGCAAAAGAAACGCTAACGAAAAATAAAAAGAGAATCCCAAGAGACCGTTTTTTAATCATGATGTGTGGTTTAGTTAGTGATATAAATTTATTGTAATGGCATATTATCTAAAGAGAAGTTACCATTTTATTCTATCATAAAGTAATAGATTGTACCCCAAACGGTTATAAAAAACAAACCGGGGTAAACTACTTTATACAAATTTTGCTTTAATTCCTTTTTTACAACCGTTATATATAAAACATAGAGTACAAAAAGTGCAATAAAAATAATAGGCATAAAAATTCTCATAACTAAATGATTTAATTAATTTACTCTTTTTTTGATGCCTCTAAGATAAGAATAAATTAAGAAATAGCAATGTTACCGATGAGGCATGATTTGACAAATGAATATACAGTTGGATTACAATCATTATTTTTGGAGTTGTTTGTTTTTTAACAAAAAGGCAGACGTTTGGTAGTAAGCAATGGTTTCTTTTACCAAATCCTCTCTCAAATGTAACATTGGTATTTCGTCATACTGTGATTGAAACTCTTCTTTTACATTGGGTTTTGCTTTTGAAATCAACTGGAATTGTTTTACCTTTTTAACTGGTGAAATGATAGTCAAAACATTATTCTTAATCATCCCTAAATCCTGATAAGTCGCCACAAATGCTCTTGGCTGGTAGGTTGGTTTAAATATGTCCTGACCATAAAATTTACTGTTGTAATTAAAATGGAGCAAACCAAATAGGGTAGGCATGATATCAATTTGAGACATTAAAGTATTGACATGTTCAGGTTGGATGAAACCCGGTGCATAAATCATAGCCGGTATTCTGTATTTGTCCAAAGGCAATTCGGTTTTACCGGAACTTGAGGCACAATGATCGGCTAGGATTACAAAAACAGTGTTTTTAAACCAAGGTTGTTTTTGGGCCATTGTAAAAAATTGCTTTAACGCATAATCGGTATATTTTACACCGCCGTCTCTGGATTTGGCCATTCCTGAAATATCAATTTTGCCTTCAGGATATGTAAATGGTCGGTGATTGCTCACGGTCATGATATGGTTAAAGAACGGTTTGTTTGCCTTGGCTTCGTTATTCATTTCTTTGATGGCTTTGTGGTACATGTCTTCGTCACATACACCCCAAATATTGGCAAAAGTAATTTCGTTAGGTTGGAAAGTTTTTTTGTCAATAACATCGTAACCATTGCCTCCAAAAAAATCGCCCATATTGTCAAAGAAGGCATCGCCACCATACATATACTTCACGGCATATCCCTTTTGTTTGAAGACACTACCGGTGGAGAATTTGTTTTTATTGTCTGTTCGTTTCACGACGCTTTCGGCGGCACTTGGCGGCAGACATAAAGTTACGGCTTCTAATCCGCGAACGGTTCTGTTGCCAACCGCATACAGATTGGTAAACTGTAAGCTCTTATCGGCTAACGAATCTAAGAATGGTGTGATGTGTTTCTTGTTGCCATATTCGGTCATAAAATCCTCGCTTAAACTTTCTACCGTAATCAACACTACATTTTTGTGAAGCTCAGTAGAATCAGCTTTGATGGTTCTGAGTGAACTTTCCCTATTAATTCCCTGTATTTGTTTTTGCAATAGCGCAAAAGCTTCGGCTTTCGGCATTGTTTTATAGAATTTATCGAATTCTAATTCGTTATTCATGAACGCAGTATAAAACTTAAACATGCCATTGGCTTGTAATTCATTGGTGTAAACATTAGGGCTATTTTCTTGTTTTGCCAATAACGGAATGGCTGTAAGTGATAGTATCACTAAGACAACATAAACTCCTAAACCTTTTACTTTTTCTTTAAAAGATGGTAAATGATTCAGAAAAGGTTGGGCACGTTTTACGATAAAATAAGTTAATAAAGCGGTTACTAATCCAACGCTTGCAAACAACGGCACTACCGGATAAGATTCCATAATGTTACCAATTACTGTATTCGTGTAGACTAAATAATCTACGGCGATGAAGTTGTAACGTACGCCAAATTCATTCCAAAAGAAAAACTCACTGATGGCGTTTTGAATTATCACCAACGTAAAAATGAACATCGTGATAAAAAACAACACCAATCGAATGGCTTTTCTGTGTTTTGGGAGGAATAACAACAACCCAAAAAAGATAGTTTTCAAGGCAATAAAACTTATTCCTATTTCCGGTAACGAACCGCCATATTCATTGAGAATGGTATTGAAAAACGAAACATACAACAACAGTAAAACCAAAGCGCCAAAAATAAGGTATCCATATTTCTCATACTTTACATTGGATAAAAACAATAAGTAAAGCCATAGAAAAGCACTGACGATTATAAATAGAAACACATCGGAAATGAATCCTAGAACAAAGATTTTAGTGATTTCTAGAGGTCCAAATGAAGATTGTGTAATGGGATGGAAAAGCAATATGATTCTTAGGATAACATTGACAATGATAAATAAGAAAAGTAAATTGATGAAAGGTGAGTACTTTTTAAAATAGTTCATATAACGAATTATAAATTGACTGATACAACTATAACCGATTAGTGTTTAAATACCCTATGCTATTTTTGATATTAAGGCAATACCGTTGTGATAAAAAAAATACTTTAAAAAGAAAGTAGGGTAAATGAATTTGAACTTGCTTTACATAAAAAGTCAACATGAAAAAAATATTTATAGCCTCGTTTTTATTCCTATCAATGGCTGGTTTTGCTCAAAACTGGACGACTAATTTTGAAGAAGCTAAAGCCACTGCAGAAAAGGAAAACAAAAAAATCTTATTGGTGTTCTCCGGCTCTGATTGGTGTGCGCCTTGTATTAAATTAGATAAAAACGTTTGGCAATCTGAAGTGTTTAAAGCTTATGCCAATGATCATCTTGTACTTCTTCGTGCCGATTTTCCGAAGAAAAAGAACAACGCTTTACCGGAAGATTTGAGAACCGCCAATTTGGCTTTAGCCGAAAAATACAATAAAGAAGGGTTTTTCCCCTTAGTAGCTGTTTTAGATAAAACCGGAAAAGTTATGGCTAAGAAAGGTTATGAAAGCCAAAGCGCAGACCAATTTGTAACCGAATTAAAAGCCATTATTAAATAAACATGAACAGATTACTATTTATATTGTTGCTAACTATTGGTTTCAGTGCCAATGCCCAACTGATTCACAAACGAAAAGTGAGTTTGCTTGGCAGTCCGTTTGAGATTACCGTAGTGGCTAATGATACCATACAAGCCCATCAATATGAAGATATGGCTATCGCTGAAGTCAAACGGATAGAAAATATTATCTCTGATTGGATTCCGACTACACCATTATCCCAAATTAATCAGAATGCCGGAAAGCAAGCGGTTAAAGTGCCTTTAGAACTGATAGAACTAATTGAACGTTCTATCAAAATATCGAAGCTTACAGATGGTGCTTTTGACATTAGTTATGCGTCAATGGACAGAATATGGAAGTTTGACGGCAGCATGAAGGAAATGCCAACACCGGAAGCCATCAAAAAATCGGTAGAGAAGGTTGGCTATGAAAATATCATCATTGATAAAGAAAAGCAAACCGTTTTCTTAAAACTCGAAGGGATGAAACTCGGCATGGGCGGCATTGGTCAAGGTTATATTGCCGATAAAGTCAAAGCCCATTTGATTGCTAAAGGTTGTACTGCCGGATTGGTGAATATCTCAGGTGACATTAGCACTTGGGGCAAACAACCTAATGGTGAACAATGGAAAGTAGGGATTAAGAATCCGATGAATAAAAACAAAATATTTGCTACGTTCCCGCTTGAAGATAAGGCGGTTGAAACTTCGGGCAGTTATGAAAAATATGTCACGTTTAACGGAAAACGCTATTCGCATATTATAGACACTCGAACAGGTTATCCTGCGACGGGTTTGATTAGTATTAGTGTTTTTGCCAATACCACTGAGTTGGCTGATGCCTTGGCAACCGGTGTATTTGTGATGGGCAAAGACGCCGGAATGAACTTGATTAACCAATTGCCGGGCATAGGCTGCATTATGGTTGACGAAGACGGTAAGATATCGACCTCAAATAATATAGATTTAAAAAAGTACCAACATGACTAAAGTATTTGGAATACTCGCTTTGTTTGTTTTCATGACTTCCTGCTCGCCGGTGAAAGAATATGAAAAGGAATACATAAACGACACTGAAATGAAATTATCGGCCAAAACCGCGGAACGCTATGAAGTGACTTTCCAAGTTTATCGAGAGGCTGCAGCTGGAGCCAATGGAGGAAAAACCGGTGGTGGTTGTGGTTGTAATTAATAAATAAAATGAAAAAGCACCTATTTCTATTAGCCTTATTGAGCAGTTACTGTTCTTTTTCACAAGAAAAAGACAGTACTGTTGTTTTTAAAAAGAGAGTTTTAGAGGCAACGGAAGTTGACTTCTTATTGAGTTATTACAAACAAGACGGTGTGCATTCTTCCGTTTCGGGTGGAATGGGTTCTGAGAAGTTGACCGATTTGGCTTCGAATATTATAGTCACCATGCCTATGAATGCCGATGATGTATTGACTATTGATGCGGGTTTGTCGGCTTATACATCGGCTTCTTCGAGTAATATTAATCCGTTTAATGATACCGGAGCTTCTGGTGGTGGTGATGACGATGATGATGACAAAGCCGGTTCTCCTTATGGAACGCCTTGGTTGGCTTCTTCGGGTGCATCGGCACAGGATGCTTTGACGAGTGTGAATGTGAACTACAGTCATAGTTCTGACGATAGAAACTTTATATGGAATGCGGATGTGTCTTTTTCTAATGAATTTGATTATACGTCTATCGGTTTTGGTGGTGGCGTTGCCAAACTTTTTAATGAGAAAAACACCGAATTGAGTTTGAAAGCCAATGTGTATCTTGACCAATGGCGACCGATATTGCCAACGGAACTGCATGAGTATGACCAGTATGGAAATTCATTTTTGAACAATGGGTATTTCAGTGGTATTACCATTTATGATCAGAACGGCGTGGCTTCTAACGGTTATTTGCCTTCGCAATTTGAAAACATTCAATCGGTGAATAGAAACTCATATTCGTTATCGTTTGGGTATTCACAAGTATTGACTAAAAAACTGCAAGCTTCTGTGTTCTTTGATGTTTTAAAACAACAGGGTTTGTTGTCAACTCCTTATCACCGTATTTATTTTGCGGATAAATCAAATTACTATGTTGGGCAAAGCCAATACATTCCGGTGTATGAAAGCCCGGAGAATGTAGGTGTGTATCGCTTAGCGGATGATATTGAGCGTTTGCCGAATACTCGTTTTAAATTGCCGATTGGTGCGCGTTTTAATTACTACATCAATGAACATTTTAAACTGAGAACTTACTATCGTTTCTATACCGATGATTGGGGTGTGCAGGCGCATACGGCTAATATAGAAGTGCCGATAAAGTTGAATGACCATTTCACGGTTTATCCGATGTATCGTTATTATACGCAAACAGAGTCGAAGTATTTTGCGCCGTTTGAAACGCATTTGTCTACAGAGAAATATTATACGTCTGATTATGATTTGTCAACTTTTAATGCAAGTCAGTATGGCGTAGGAGCAACGTACTTGGACATTTTTACCAAAGCTCATATTTGGAAGTTTGGACTTAAAAATGTTGATTTCCGATACAATCATTACCAACGCAGTGATACTTTGAGCGCGGATATTGTTAGTATGGCGTTTAAGTTTGTGATGGATAAATAGGAGTTAATTAAGAATTACGAATTGTTAATTGCGAATTATGAAAGTGATTTCAGAAAGGGTCGCGAAGTAGCTCAAAGATTCACTAAAGATAAAAAAAAGCATCCATTCTTTGGATGCTTTTTTGTTGGTGGTATTTGATGGTGAAAATGGAATAAGCTGTTTTGGTTTGGTACTTTTCCCAATTTGTACAGCATATTTTGAGGTGACTTTGTTACTTTTCGATGTTACTCAGGCACTTTTCGGGTTTTGTTAAGCACTTTTCGGGTTTCGTTCAGCACTTTTCGACTTTTGTCAGGCACTTTTAGGGTTTCGTTCAGCACTTTTCGATGTTTGTTAGGCACTTTTCGGGTTTTGTTAGGTCAATATCGTTGTTTGTTAAGCACTTTTCGGGTTTTGTTAAGTACTTTTTGATGTTTGTTAGGCACTTTTCGGGTTTCGTTCAGCACTTTTTGATGTTTGTTAAGTACTTTTCGGGTTTCGTTCAGTACTTTTTGGGTTTTGTTACTTGAGGGAATTAGAGGAAAATGCTGTTAACCGTTGCTTTTTTCTTTCTGTAACATTTTTTATTCCTTTTTTTTCAGAGTTATTATTGGTTTAAATCCTATTTCTTCACAAGCATAACAATTGTCTTTGTGCAATTGACGAAATTCGTCAAACTCTGTTCTGTATGTTTTAAAACCTTCTTTTTCAATTTCAAAATTCCCAAAGCACCAAGCAAAAGGTAAATCTAACGGAGTGTGTATCCATTCAATTCTTGATTTTTCCAGAAGTTCAAAATTTCCATTTTCATCAGTTTTTGTGGTCTGGGATTTATATTTTGTATAATCATAATAACCCTGTTTCTCATTTTTCGAACTCAACTCTTCTATTCGAGAGACAACGGCATCTTTTATTGAATTTCCCTTTTCGTCAATTACTTTTCCGGTTATTTTTGGAACATAGACTACCTTTTTGGGATGTATAAAAATTCCGAGAATTAGGAGTAGAAGAATTATTAGAAAGGTTTTTGTTGATTTTTTCATTGTTTGTGTCGTGCAGGAACGTAAGGCAATTGTTGTAAACTGCGGTTAGCGATAGGCGTTATTTTTTTATTGGAAACATATATTCAAGTTGAGATAAAGAACACGGTATATTTCCAACATTTTTTCCTTTAGCAAATTCCTCAAATATTAATTCTTTATTAATAAGTTTAGCAGAATAATCGGTATTTAAACCTAATGAATTCATTTCGTTAATATTTTCCAACATAGCTTCTTTATTTCCTAAAAAGTAATTGGAGTACATACTTACTCTGTAAAGCCTTTCTTTTTCATTTAAATCTTCGCACAAAGGAATATATTTGAAAGCTTCTGATTTTGCCAATTTAAAATCACCACAAAATAAATAGGTTGATATTCTATCCAGTTTAAGTAAAAATAAATTCGGATAATTTTCAATTAATTTATTTTGAATATTTAAAGCTCCTCGAAAATCTCCCATAAACATTAGTCCTTGTGATTTTAGATACAAAGCTTTGAAGTGTAATGAATCTTTAGACAAACATTTATCAAGAAGATTCATTATTTCAAACAGATTAGGTTTTGAAATGGTTTTTGAATGAGCTAATCTAAAATATAATTCTGCATTGTTTGGATATACAGTAATGAGAGAATCAAGCATTTCATTTGCTTTTTCATAATTGTTTTCACTTTGGAAACTTTCTATTTCCTTAAGTGATGAATTTAAGTCCTTAATTTGAGCTTTTCCCAAATTACAACTGGTTATAATTATGCAAACTAATAAAGTTTTTAAAATGGTTCTCATATTGAATTTTCCTGTTTTTTTTCCGTTTGCAGCTAACGTTCCGCAGATTGTGATAGTTTCGACGATTAATTACTGATGATTACAAATATAAAACTCCTTTTTGAGTTTTTAGAGAAAACTCGGGAAAATCCCGAGCCAAGCCATTGAAGCAAACCGCTGTTGTGGGAAGTATTTATTCAAATGTGGGTTTTAGAATTTTGTTACTAATTTTTAGAATTTTTTGCACCTCCGATTTTTCTGCAATGATAAAACCATAACCATCCCAATCAATATTAAAATATAAAACTTCATATCCTGCGACATTTAAGTCTTTATTTATGTTTAGTAACAATTGTTTTATGTATTTTCCATCTCTTTGTTCAATGTCTACAGATTTTTTTCTTAACTCTGTTGTGTTTTTAAAGTTTATTTTGTTTTCTATAATTTCTAAAATATATTCTTCAATTTCACCTTCATTTTCTTCACCTCTCCAATCTATATAAATTGTTTTATTTTTCCAATCGCCATATGAAAATAATAGTTCTGTTAAAGAACCATTATCTGAGTCAAATTCATAATCATCAATTAACATTTTAAAATCTTTTTTGAATTTTTTCTTATTATCTTTAAATAGATTAAAGCACGATGATATTTCATTATCATTTTTAGGATAAATAATTTTTCCAATTTCAAGATGTTGCTCAAAATCATTTCCTCCAAAAATTCCTTTAAAACTTGATAGTATTCCCATAATTAAAATTAAGTTAACATAAATTAATACTTTTAAACTTTTCATAATAGTTTCTAATTTTTACGATTTTTTCTAATATTTCCCACAACTAGTCAATAAGTATTAAAAACCACTTCAAACCACACCCAAAACAATTGAGCATAATTCATACTCGACTTTCAATAAAACGAGGTGGTATTTTCTTATTGACTGTAAGCTAAAATAGGAAAAAAGTTTGTAGTATGGGTTGTGAAACATATTGATTATGAACATTTTTGCAAACAAATACTTTGTAATTATTTGTTTCTGTTAATACACAGTTTGCTTACTTATTTATTTTTAAGTCATTAATTTTAGGAAATATCTCGAACCGCTCGGTTAGCAAGTTCAAGTAAGACTGTGCGGTTTCGGGTGTAAAGCTTATAGATTTGCAAAGGTCATCGGCTTTGAAGATGTCTTCGGTGTACAACTTTTTATATTGCTCATAATTGCCGGTGGCCATTAAGAAAAGATGGTTTTGGTAAAAAATTACCGGCTGCTTATTTTCATCTTTCTTGACACTGTTATTGCTGCTGATGGTTTTTAAGAACAAAAACAAATTGGGCACTTCTTTCAATTGGTTTTTCCATAATCTGTTTTTTAGCTGTGATTGTACAAATTCCAAGATAGCTTGATGAGTAGGCGCTAAACCAAGATTATAAACTTGATCATCGATGTTTAAAAATCGATGGTCAAACAACCATTTGATTAAAAAAGTATAGGCTTCGGTCCAGAGGTTATGCTCGTTAGTAGGGTCAAAAAAGCAATTGTTTATGATTTCTCGCTCTTGTTTGATTCCGGCGGCTATATGGACGCATTTCTTTTTTTTAACGTCGTATTCGGCGGTTGTCTTTATGAAGTCGTTGTAGGTTTTCTCAAAATAACCTTTGTTGATTTTTCCGAAATAGTTTTCAAAGCCTTCATAGGACGCCAGTGGATTTGGAGTAACGTCCCAAAAATCGTTGGGTCTTGTATCGCTTTTTGAGGGCAAATAGAAATAGACGTTTTTTAAATAGGCTATAAAGTTATAGTCGTCATTTTTAGGGCTGACCGGCGGGTAATAGGATTCGTGGATGATGTCGTAATCAAAATCGAAATCAATTTGGTACTCTTTGTGTCTTATCGCTTTACCGGAAGCATTGGCGTTGACGGTCTTTGGTGCTTTGAGTCCTTGTTTTTCAAAAAATGCAACTAGTTTTGGGTCGGTAGAGGACAGTCCGATTAAGGCTATTATTTCTGATTGTTTCATGGGTAAATCTTATGGTTTATTGGCTCCTTAGCATCCTCCTCAAACTTACCAAATTAAGATACGTAAAGCAATTCTACAGTTTAGGTAATTATAGCGAAGTTATCAACACTTGCAGATTTAGAATTAGTGACTATTTGCAAATTAATTTTCCCTTAAAAACAAAGCGGTCAGCACCGTGAAAACATAAAATGTACTACATTAGCACAGCAAATCGAATGATCAATGAAGCACATTTTAATAGTAGAAGACGAAGAAGGAATTGTTCAATTCCTTACACAAGGTTTGGAAGAGGAAGGCTATCAAATATCATCGGCCAACAACGGGAAATCAGGGTTAGAGCTTTTTCAAAATGAAAAATTTGATTTGGTCTTACTCGATTGGATGTTACCCAAAATGACCGGCGTAGAAGTCTGCAAAGCCATTCGATTGCAAAACACCAAAGTGCCTATTATTTTTCTAACCGCCAAAGACACGGTGCAAGAAACCGTAGAAGGGTTGAAAAGTGGCGCCAATGATTATATCAAAAAGCCTTTTAGTTTTGACGAACTGGTGGAACGTATTAAAGTACAGTTGCGTGACCAACCCGAAAATGACCTCTTAACACTTGGTCCGGTAGAAATTAATTTGCAAAAGCATCAGGTTACCGTGGATAAGAAAGAAGTGTCGCTTACACAAAAGGAGTTTGATTTGCTTCATTATTTGGTTAAAAACAAAGGAACGGTTTGCTCTAGAACCCAAATCATACAAGACGTTTGGGACATTCATTTTGAATATGATACCGGCGTAATCGACGTATTCATGAACGCCATACGAAAAAAACTAAACCTTAAAGTGGAAGAAGATTATATCAAAACCATTCGTGGTGTTGGGTATATTGCTAATGACGAATGAGCCAATAAGAATTTGAAGTCTGAAGGTTTGGAAGGTTATTTGACCACGGATTTTACAGCTGTTACAGATTAGCACTGATTTAAAAATAGCACTGAATAATCTGTGTGAATTAGTATAATCTGTGTAATCTGTGGCTAATTTTTTTCAGAAGCTAAAAATAAAATGCACAATTATATATTTTGACCGTAAATGCAACAATTTTCATTTAAAAACAGAATCGCATCCAATTATATCATTACAACAGCCTTGTTAATATTGGTGGTCTTTTTTGCTATCTATTCTATAGTGCGCTTTAGTGTGTCTGTTAGAGTTGATAACGAAATTAAAACTGAAGTAACCAAGCATTTAAAAGAGATTGAAGTCATAGAAAACTGTGTTTTACTGATTGAGGAAGAAGAGTGGAAGACCAGTCAGTTTAACAAAGTAGAGGTCAGTCCGGCTTTTATTCAATTTGTTGATGAATTAGGCGCTATGGTGGAAAAATCACCCAACCTAAAACAGAAACAACTGACCTACAAAGCCAGTGCGCCTGTGAATGAATTGTTTGAAACTAAGTTAGAAAACATTTCGGTAAGACAAATTCAAGTACCGCTTTATCAAGGCACAAAAATCATTGGCTTCATGATTGTAGCCATGTCGCTTGAGGATTCCATAATGGTTTTAAACAATTTGTTTACCATTATGCTGATTGCTTATCCAATGATATTATTAGTGCTGTTTCTCATCGCTCGATTTATTGCCGGTAGAAGTATAAAGCCAATAAGTACTATCATTGAAACGTCTAATGATATTACAAAAGACAATCTGAAATCGAGAATTCCGTTGCCTCAAAATCGCGATGAATTGTTTATCTTATCGCAAACTATCAATAACTTATTGGATAGGGTAGAGAATGCCATTGAACGCGAAAAACAGTTTACATCAGATGCGTCTCATGAACTGAGAACACCATTGGCAGTAATTAAAGGAACTTTAGAAGTGTTAGTTCGTAAACCTCGTAATCCTGAGGAATATAAAGAAAAAATAGACTTTTGTATTAATGAAGTAAATCGTTTGAATCACTTGGTAGATGAATTGCTTTTATTGGCTCGTTTCGAAAACCAAAAGCAAACTTTAAAGTTGGAAAAGGTTTCATTAAACGCCATTTTCCTCGATGTTATTTCTCGAAATTCAACCATTATAAGCGAGAAGAAAATTAAATGTGTGGCCAACTTCCCGAAAGATTTTTATGTTACTACCGATGCGTATTTGCTTGGCATTATAGTAAACAACATTTTAACCAATGCGGTGAAATATTCTAAACCCAATGACACCATCAACTTTGACATCATTGAAACCGAAAATAAATTGATTTGTTCTGTTTCTGATCAAGGAATTGGTATTGCAGAAGAAGATTTGCAGAAGATTTTTGACCAATTTTATCGTTCCAAATCAAACGAACATCCGGAAATCAAAGGAACAGGCTTGGGATTGTCCATTGTAAAAAGATTATCGTTATTACTTCAAATTGATTTGCAAATAGAAAGCGAAGAAAATAAAGGAACCAAAGTCATTTTAGGCTTTATTAAATAATTGACAATGTGACAATTATCATGTTCCGCAAAGTAAATAATGAGTATTTTTGAATTAAACTAAACAACAAAAACCATGAACGACGCTCACTTACACCTATTAGTTAACCATTTTCCAATCATCGGGACGATTATTGGATTGGGCATTTTAATTGCCGGTATTGTATTAAAAAACAAGGCGGTAAAGAACACGGCATTTGTTGTACTGATTGTGGCAGCTGTTTTTGGCTTTGCGTCAATGTCAACCGGTGAAGGCGCAGAAGAATTGGTAGAAGACATGCCAAGTGTTGGTAAAAAAATAATTCACGAGCACGAAGAATTAGCAGAGAAGTTTGTTTTGATACTTTATGTTACGGGAGCTTTCGCGCTATTGTCCTTAATTGCCACCGCTAAAAACCATTCTAAAGCCAAATTATTTACGCGGATAACTTTACTGTTAACCATAGTTACAGTAGTCTTGGTAAAAAATGTTGGTACTTCAGGTGGTGAAATTCGCCATACAGAGATTAGAGCCAATGCCAACAGTCCTGAAATTGCTGCTCCCGAAAATGGAGGCGAACAGGAAGAAGATTAAACTTTTTAAACTTACTATAAACGAACCTAACAGTTATTTCTGTTAGGTTTTTTTATTTTAAAGCGATATAAATTAAGATATTTCAATAAAAAATATGCATTATCGATTATCTGCTAATTTTTTTGAAACGCTTTGTTAGCAAGCAGCAATAAAGTATATTTACGTTCTATGTAAAATAAAGATTAAGCATGCGCAGCACTGATGACAATGTAACGGAAGATTTAGCACTCAAGAAAATTATTGAACCCCAACTCAATATTATTTTAACTACTGACGAAGACGACGAAAGACCGGTTTATATCTCCGGTAACTTCAATAATTGGGTAACTCAAGACAAGAATTTTGAAATGGAACGCGTAGGGCAAGGTTTGTATCATTACAAGTTTGCCCACGATTTTACTTATCCCGACGAACTTTTATACAAATTTACCCGCGGCGATTGGAGCGAAGTCGAAATAGATAAATTTGGGAATCGTACTGAAAACAGAAGTTGCAAACAACACAACGGCGTGCGCAAAGAGCATGTGGCCAAATGGCGACACAATTGGTTACCATTTAAATCAAAGTTTTTACCGAAAGTTCATTTGATTTCTGAAGAATTCGAAATTCCGCAATTGAATAAAACCCGCAGAGTATGGGCATTGTTGCCTCATGATTATGAAAAGACAACAGAGACTTATCCGGTGTTGTATCTTCAAGATGCCCAAAATTTATTCAATGAAAAAGCCAAATACGGCAATTGGGAAATCGATAAAAAACTCGCTGTAATGGCGGAATACAAGATTGGCAAAATCATCATTATAGCAGTTGAACATGCTGAAAAAGAAAGGATTAAAGAATACAATGTCGGCAATACCGTTTTAGGCAGTGGCGAAGGCAAAAAGTACATTCGTTTTGTTACCGAAACGTTGAAACCCTTTGTAGATGCCAATTTCAGAACCAAACCCGAACGCGAATACACCGGAATTGGTGGCAGTTCTATGGGCGGATTGGTCAGCATTTTTTCGGGGATTATGTATCCGGAAATCTTTGGCAAGTTGATGATATTTTCGCCATCGCTTTGGGTTGTTCCTAAAATCAAATTGTCATTCCTGGACATTGACGAACCACAAGAAACGCGAATTTATCTTTATGCCGGTGGCGATGAAAGTGCGACCATGATTGATCACGTGCAGCATTTCAAAAAACGATTACTCAAAAAAGAAGGTTTCGCCGATAAAATGAAAGTGCGTTTAAGCCTCGATATGGAAGGCAAACACAACGAGAGATATTGGAGCGATGAATTCCCAAAAGCAATAGAATGGCTTTATTTTAGTACTAAAGAAGAATAAATTAGAATTATGAAAACAAAACAAATAAAAACCCTTGACGGATTTACCGGAACCATTTTAATTCCGGTGTATGAAACCAATGCTAAAAGTATAGTGCCGATTGAATACCACGGCACCACAGTTTCTTCCAAGGTATTTTACGGAAAAAAAGATACGCATTATTTAGTCGAAAAATACGATTGCACTCATGTCTTTATCGGTTTAGGTGCAGCCATTGATTACAAATCGATTAAAACCATTTTCAGACGAATTGCTTCCAAACAAAAAGAGGTTTTCGGTCAAAATGTAGCTTTGGCTTTTCCGGAAAAATTCAATCCGAATGAAGTAGAAGCAGCTGTTTCCGGATTGGTTTTAGGAACTTATGATTTAGGTCATTACAAGAAAAATGAAACGCATCCTTTAGCAAAAGACAATTTCGAATTGCAATATTTGGCCAAAAACGATGTAGAAGAAGCGATAAACAAAGGAATCAAAATCGCCAACGCGCAATTAGAAACTTTCAACTTGGTTGATTTACCACCTAATAAAGTCAACCCAAAATACTTAGCCGATTGGGCCACCGAAGCCGGTGAAAAATATGGTTTTGAAGTAACCGTTTTTGGGAAAGCAAAATCAACTGAAATAGGTTTGCATTCTTTTCTGTCGGTTGGCAAAGGCAGTGCCAATGAACCGCAATTCATCATCATGGAATACAAACCCGAAAAAGCGAAGAAACATATCGGTTTGGTTGGGAAAGGAATTACGTTTGACACCGGAGGATTGAATATTAAAACCGCCGGAATGGTTCAAATGAAATGTGATATGGCCGGTGGCGCAGCAGTTTTAGGCGCAATGCAATTGATAGCTGATTTGCAATTGCCTTATCGCGTGACTGCTATTGTGCCTGCGTGTGAAAATTCGGTGGATGCGCATTCGTTTATGCCGAGTGATGTGATTCAAAGTTATGCCGGACATTCAATAGAAATCATTGATACCGATGCTGAAGGCCGATTGATATTAGTCGATGGATTATCGTATTTGATTAAAAATTACAAACCGGAAACGGTGATTGATTTAGCTACTTTAACCGGAAGTGTCATTGGCACTTTAGGCTACGAATGCGCCGGTTTGTTTACCAATAATGAAGAGTTGTCCAAAAGATTACAGCAATCAGGTGACGCCATCGGTGAGCGTTTGTGGCAATTACCGCTTTGGGATGAATACAAACCGGATATCGACAGCGAGATTGCCGATGTGAAAAACTATTCGGGTAAACCGGTTGCCGGAGCGATTTCGGCAGCGAAGTTTTTAGAATATTTCACCGAAGACCATAAATCGTGGGCACATTTGGATATAGCCGGCGTGGCTTTTGGCGATGATGAATTCGCTAAGACCAAACATGCAACAGCTTATGGCGTACATTTAATTACTAAATTTATTGAAAATCTATAGCATATGGAAAATCCAATCAAAAATTTCATTTGTATTTCCAACTATTTTAAAGGGAATGATTTCTTAATTAATTTGAAGAAACAGGGCAATAAAGTCTATTTAATCACTTCGGAAAAGTTGCGCGACAAACCGTGGGCTTTTGATTACATAGACGAAATATATTTTATGCCCGGACAAGATGTTGATTGGAATTTGGAGGAATTATTAGCCGGTGTTGCCGGTTTAATGCGCGAAAGAAAGATTGACGGCATAGTGGCGTTAGATGATTTTGATGTGGAAAAGGCAGCTTATTTGCGTGAGAATCTAAGAATCTCCGGAATGGGACAAACCACCGGAAGGTATTTCCGAGACAAATTGGCGATGAGAATGCGAGCCAAAGACGCAGGTATTCCGATTCCTGCTTTTAGTCCGTTGTTTAATGATGTTGAAATTAATGAATTTGCCGATACGGTTGCGCCACCATGGGTTTTAAAACCACGTTCGGAAGCTTCGGCTTCGGGAATTATGAAGGTTCATTCTGCAGCCGAACTTTGGGAAAAAATCCACGGATTAGGCGATAATCGAATCAAATATTTGGTGGAACAATTCAAACCTGGTGCGGTTTATCACTGCGATGGATTGAATTGGCACGGCAAAACGTTATTCTCCATAACGTCTCAATATTTGGCAACGCCAATGGAAATCTCCCAAGGCGGCGGTATTTTCAGAAGTGCCAATATTCCTTATGATTCCAAAGACGACAAAGCCATCAAAAAACAAAACGAACAAGTTTTAAAAGCTTTTGGCATGCAACATGGTGCCAACCATACCGAGTTTATCAAATGCAATGATGATGGTAAAATCTACTTTTTAGAAACGGCATCGCGTGTTGGTGGCGCGCACTTAGCCGAAATGGTTGAGGCGGCTTCAGGTGTAAATCTTTGGAGCGAATGGGCCAAAATAGAAGATGCGTTAGTCAAAGGCAAACAATACAAATTGCCAACCATCAAAAAAGAATTCGCCGGGATTGTACTGACGTTGTCCAAATTTGAACATCCTGATTTATCCGGTTTTAATGATACTGAGGTTTGTTTCCGTGTACCTTTAGATTTCCACGCCGGGTTGATTGTAAAAAGCGATAATCACGCTCGTGTCAGAGAATTATTAGACGATTATGCGGAACGATTGATTCGAGATTATGCTACTGTAGCCCAACAGGAAGCAGTTAAGAAATTACATTAATAAATACGCAGATTAAAACATTATAAAATAATCTGCGGTAAAAATTTATGACCAATAAAACCTATACCAAACTAAACTTTCATTCCCATACCTTTTGTATTTGGAAAGAAGTGCCTTTTAACCAAATCAAGGATTTAAAAATCAATTATACCAGTCAATCAGGTAGTCAATATATTTTTACGGCTGAAGGTTTGTATCGCATTTCCAATCATTGGGGTCGAGTAGCGAATTGTCATTGGCGATTAATTCCATTAACGGAATTTAAAAACCAAAACATCACGGTTGCCTTTGCACAATGGACTGATTTTTATTCTAATGATGACACTTCGAAGTTGTTTTATGTCAAAGTAAATAGGGAAACCAAAGAAGTTAATTTTTACCACAAACTCTCGGCAGATGACAATGAAAAAGTGGTTTTAAGAAACGCCAAAGATACTGCCAAAACCATCAGAACTATCAAAGAAGTCTTGACCCAAGACGATTGGGCGAAGTATTTACAATATGATGATTTAGAAACTTTGCGAAGCGAAATTGTAAACGAATTGGTGCACACTCCTAAAAGCTTTTTGGAAGTAAAGAAGACTTATTTAGGTTAGTCTTGTTCAAACATGCCAACTGTTCCGCCAACCCAATCTTTGTCTTTGTTGAATTTGACACCAATCATTTCACCACGACTTAATCGAACTAAATTGGTGACTAGAGTGGGAGATGGAGCGTCTTTTTTCCAAACGGCCAGTATTCGAACTTCTGCCTTTACTTTTCCGTCTGGTGATTGAATGATGGGTTTATAGTTGACTTTTTTCTGTAATATGTATAAATCTTTTTCTTCTACAGCTTCAATATCTCCGGGCTTTACGTGAAAAATCACACCGCTGCCTGAGAAAGAAAATAATGGTTTCAAAACATAATTTTCTAAATCGGTTGGGATTGCTGTTAAGTCGGAAAGCAAAGTGGTTTCGATGAAATATTTTCCTTTTAAATAGGGTAAGATGAACTTACTGATTCTGAAAAACCAATTCGGATGACCTGCCCATTCTACATCGTATTCTTTCGAGAAATCGAAGTTCAATTGCAAATCGGTGCGCAAATCTAATTCATCAAAAATCACGCGATTGTATATGCGCTTCACTTGCGTTTCTTCGCCTTGAGTATTTTTATAGAAAAGTTGGTTCTCTTTTTCATACAATTCGGTCACACAAACTACTGGAATGCCTAAATCGCTGTGACAATAGTAGAAATCAATCTTAGTATTTTGCTTTTCAGGTTCGATTTCTAACAGGATTACATTCTCTTTTGGTAAGTCATTGCAAATTACTTCTTCTATTAGTCTCAAATAACTTTCCGGATTCAATCCATTAAAAAATGGCGTCAACTCAGACAGAAAAGGGTAATGGTTGACAAATTTTTGGGACAAATGATTCTGAAAATTAAACAACGAAGGGAAACCTTGTACTTCAATCAGCTTTGGTACAATTTCGCAATCTTCTTCACAAATGCCAAAATCAATCGCTAAAAAAGTAGTGTGATTGTCTTCATTCGGCACTTTTCTGTTTAATTCTAAAGCTCTATCGGTAAGTGATTTGAATTCGTTCTTTTGAATGAAACTAATAACTTCCTGACAACCTTCTAGTAATTGTTCTTTTAACGAATTCGGAATAAAAAAAGGAGTTTCACCAATTCGGAACGTCACTTTATAATCGAAATCAGAAGTGATATCTGCTTGCATGGCGTCGTATTTGGCCACGGTAAAGTTGTCGTTGAAAAGTTGGCGGTATTTTGGATTCATTTTATAAATCTAATTGGAAAGCGATTTTCTATGTTTCATCAAGTCATTAATGGCTATGCGTAAGAAATTCGGAATAATGGTTTCGTTGGTTTTATAGATTTTGTCTTCGTCTAATAAATCTTCTAACATATCGCGAAACTTGGTTTTACCTTTCATGGCGATAATGTGTTCGCGTCTTTCTTTGTTTTTTAAATTGGCAACAAAACTCAACGCATCAGCTTCGGGATGAAATTGTAAGCCAACGAATTCATCCGAAAAACGAACACCCATAATGGCACGTTCGTATTCTACATGCGTTCTCATTTTTTCCAAAGCGATAATCATGGCGCCTTTTTTGCTGAAAATGCTCAGCTTAGGCTGAACCACTTGGTAATCGCGACTATCAATGGCATAAAAAGGATTATTCAAACCTTCTAAAACCGGGTCGTTAGTTCCGGCTTCTGTTTTGTGAATGGTCATTACGCCGAAAGAAGTAGCCTTTCTTTTATTGATTGTTGCCAATCCGAAATGATGACAAGCCATTTGGAAAGAATGACAGATAAACAACATGTGTTTTTTAACTTTTTGTTCTTTGTTCCAATGCCATAATTGATCCACAAAATCATACCATTTTAAATCCCAACCATCGCCTTCTAAAGGATTTCCCGGTCCGCCGGTGGAAATAAAAATATCATATTTCTGAATGTCCGGAAACTCTGATTTTCCTCTGACATCAAAAATTTGAAAGGTAACTATTTGGTTAAATCGGTTGACAATATCAATAATACAGCGCATTCCTTGATTCGGTTCTCCGTTGTACATATCTAAAATCGCTATGCGAATGGGGTGACTCATTTTTTTACAATTTGGTAACGCAAAGATAACTTTTATGGTTGTGGGTTGTATGTTCTGGGTTGTAAGTTTTCAAAAGGCTATCAACAAATATTGCCCTACAACTTATAACGTACAACTATAAACCTCTGGTAAATTCGCTGGTAATCATATCAACTACTTTTGTCAAATCTTGCGTGTAATTGAAAACAGCTAATTGTTTATCGGCTCCGGTTCCTTCATTTAGAATGGTGTGAACGTAGTTGATTTCGTCACGACTGCCTAATTCGTCAACCACATCGTCAATAAATTCAAGTAATTCGAGGATCAGACATTTGGTATTGACTTCTTGTTGCAAACCAAAATCAATCATATTGCCTTCAACGCCATATCTTGCGGCACGGAATTTATTTTCCTTAATCAAAGCAATTCTGTAAATATTGAAACTGGTGTTTGCCATAGTCAATTTGTATAATTTTGCAACAATGGCTTGAATGACGGCAACAATACACATCGCTTCATCAACGGTCAAACTCATGTCTGTGATACGAAATTCAATCGTGTCATAGAACGGATGCAAACGCAAATCCCACCAAATTTTCTTCGGATTGTCGATGCATTTGGTTTTGACCAAAGTCTCCAAATAGTTGTCATATGCTTGAACGCTATCAAAATATTCCGGCAAACCTGTACGTGGAAATTTATCAAATACTTTAGTTCTAAACGATTTATAACCGGTATTTCTTCCTTCCCAAAAAGGTGAATTGGTAGACAACGCAAAAATATGCGGTAAGAAATAAGTCGCCTGATTCATTAGCTGTAAACCAATTTCACGATTTTCTATTCCGACGTGACAATGCATCCCAAAAATCAGATTGGAACGTGCTGCATCTTGCAATTCGTTGACAATGTGATGGTATCTTGGATCGTCAGTAATAGGTTGGTCTTGCCAACGAGAAAACGGATGTGTTCCGGCGCCACCGACAACTAGGTTTTGTTTGGAGGCCAATTCTACTATTTTACTTCTCAGAAAGCGGATTTCGGCTTTGGCTTCCTTGACGTTTTTACAAATATTGGTGCCAACTTCAACGACGGATTGGTGCATTTCGGCTTTTACCTGTTCGTTTAAAATGATCTTAGCACCATCTACAATTTTGGATAAATGTGACCGCAAATCGCGGGTTTCAGGATCTATAATTTGATATTCTTCTTCTACACCTAAGGTAAATACGGGTAATTTCTTCGTCATTATTTCACTTTTAAATTAAAGGAAAGTGTTATTTCTCTGCGGCTGCGTTTTTGATAAAATCGCCCCAAGTCAAGTTGATTTTGCCCGGTTTTTGCTTTTTAGCGAAAGCTATCGCCATTTGAGCCGCTTCTTCTACAACCCATTCAAAATTTTCGGCACCAACTGAAGTATATTCTGCATCCGGAGCAGGATTTCCAAAATCGATGGCGTATGGAATTCCGTCACGAACAGCAAATTCAACGGTATTGAAATCATAACCTAAACCTTTGCAAAGACGAAGCGTGTAATCTTTAATCGTTGCCATTAGTTTTTTGTCCGTATTTGGATTTTCGACTACATATCTTAAATGGTGCGGATTTCTTGGTTCGTATGGCATAATGCGAACGGCCTTTCCGCCCAAACAATACACACGATAATAATCATCGAAGACAATTTCCTCTTGTAAAAGCATTACCAACTGTCCGGTTTCTTGGTGTTTTTGCCAAAATTCTTCCTTGTTTTCTAATCGGTAAACATTTTTCCAACCACCACCGGCATAGGGTTTCATATAAGCCGGAAAACCGATGTATTCGAAAATACCTTCCCAATCCATAGGATATTTAAGATTTCTGAATGATTTTGAAGTTGTATCGGTCGGATGTTCCGCAGAAGGCAAAATTACCGTGTTTGGTAGTGGAACGCCCAGTGTATCCGCTAAAGCATTATTAAAAAATTTATCATCGGCACTCCACCAAAATGGATTATTGATTACGTTGGTTCCCGTGAGTGCAGCATTTTTTAAATACGCACGATAAAAAGGAACGTCTTGTGAAATTCTGTCTATAATTACGGCATATTCACCACCTTTGTTTTGCACTACTTTGTCTATGGAAACGGCTTCAGCGATAATTCCTTTTTCGTTTTTTGAGTTTACTCTTTCGATAAACGCATAAGGAAAAGTGTCTTCCATTCCGAATAAAATACCAATCTTTTTCATAACTCTGTTGTTTATTATTTTGTCTTATTTTGTATTCTTTTAAAAAAACTTAATTCTGGATAAATAATGTGGAAACATTTCGCGCCAAACCGGCCAATCGTGTTCTCGGTCTTGGCGAACGTCTAACCAATGCGGAATGTCTCTTTGGGAAAGAATTTTGCTCAACTTCAAATTGGCATCAAAACAAATGTCCCAATTGGAAGTGCCGAGTATGATGTCCATATTCCATAATTCAGCGTCGTTTAATCCGTGTAAATAATCTTCCGGACTATTGTAGAATACATTATCGTCCCAATGACCATCCATAAAACTTTTAATGGAAAAGGCTCCGCTTAGCGAAAACATATGACTGACATAACCCGGATGTTTGAGAGCAAAATTTGCTGCATGATAACCACCAAAACTACAGCCGGCTACCGCTACTTTTCCAGCGTAAGTGTTATTTCTTATCTTTTCTACAATTTCGTGGCAAATCATTTTATCGTACCAAACATGGTTTTGGATGCGATGAACAGGATGGATGTTTTTATTGTAGAAACTTTCTTTGTCTATGCTATTAGGACAAAAGATTTGTATCAAACCTTGATCAATATACCATCGGGCACTTTCTATTAAACCTTGGTCTTTATTTTCGTGGTAACTTCCCATAGAAGTAGGGAAGAGGATTACCGGATATCCCGAATGTCCAAAAACCAACATTTCGATTTCACGGCTCAAATTAGGCGAATACCATTTAAAATATTCTTCTTTCATAATTGTTATTCATTTTAACAATTATAATGAAAAATTTGTTGTGAAATATGTAAAACTTTGAATCTTATTAAGTTTTACGATAAAATATTTAATGATATTTAGTTTTTGAAAATTCTCCAAAAAAAGCACTAAATACAAATACGGAATTTAATTATTGTCAAGAATAACAACAATATAAATCCCGTAAGTATAGATAAACAGTAGTTAAAACTGTTTTTGTAGCATAAAAATATAACCAATTAGGCTACGAGTTCAATTAATTGAATTTGACTTTTAAGTCTTTCAATCAACATATTCATCATGCGTTTATTGATATTGGAAGAATTTTGGATATATTCTGCATATTCGTCTAAAGTAAAAAAGGCAATGACCATACCTTTCAAAGAGTTTCTGAATTTGATATCTCTTTGGATAACATTTTCTACGTAGGCCATTTTCTTTTCGGGTGTAAGAGAAAAGAAAACATTCTTTTGTTTCATTGCATAATTGATAAAAACTTGAATGAACAAATCATTTTGTAACTTTAAAATAGGACGAAGGGTTTTGTTTTGAAAAACTTCCTCAAGCGAGGACTGACTGGTTATCGTTCCTAAAGATTCTCCTCTTAACTCTAGAACATTGTTATCTCTGGCTTCCATATCGGGATTGTATTAGTGGGTTTATATGTTATTTAAAGCGGACTAAAGTTCGCGTACCTTACTGTCACTGGTAGTTTTCCTCTTAATATCAAATATCACTGGCTTCCATTGTTTTTTTAAAGTTATAAAAAAACCTCTGTCGTAAAACAGAGGTCATTTTATAGTTATTAATAATTAATTGTTAATTAGTTATCTTGAATACCGCTTTGCGAACTAAGCGTCTGGCGTAGTCAGAGTTCTTATCGACTGAGCTGTCAATTCCGGCTCCTTTAGCATTCAATCTTGAAGGATTGATTCCGGCTTTGATTAAGATTGCTTTGACATTCTCAGCTCTTGTAGAAGCCAGTTTCTCATTTTTAGCACTGTCCCCAACTTCGTCAGCATAACCCGAAATCTCTACAGATGCCGTTGGATTATTTCTTAAGTAGTTCAACACAAATCCGATGTTGTCTGCTGAAGCAGGTGTAGGTTGTGAGTTACTCTTGTCAAAATAAGCAGCAATATAACCTTCATTGATTAATTGCTCAATCATATTTTTAGACAAAGCAACATTATTATTGTTGGTAATTGTATTGTCAATGTATTTTTCTAATTCATCAGGAACACCATTCGTGTTTTTATCAACCATTCTTCCTTTTGTATCCACGGCAACTCCGGCAAGAGAATTGTTTTCAGCATCTAAATAATCAGGAACACCATCTTTATCAGAATCATTCATTAAGGTTTCAATTTCACCGATTCTGCCATTCAAAGCTTCAATTTCTTTGTCTTTCTTATCCTGAATAATTGCCCAATCTCCGTGGATTTTTTCATTACCGAATGAATAAGAAAGTCCAAGAGTCATAACAATCATTTGTCCTGATAAGTTTTCTGAGCTGTCGGCATAAGATCCATCCCAACTCAAATGTTGTCTGAAATTATTCAAAAGACTGATATCGCCTACAACAGAGAGAGAGTTTGAAATTCTGAACTGAGGAGAAAATCCAACGATTAATCCTCCATTAAGTTCGTCTTTGTCTAAAAGGTCTGAGTGCATTCTGGATATTTGAAGACCTCCATGCAATAACAAACCAAAACGTCCGACAGAATCTTCTAATCCAAACAATCTAACCGCATTGACAACACCTTGAAATCCTACTCTGTATTGGTAAGTTTCAAAGTCTAAACTTCCACTGCCTTTTTGATTGGTGAATTTATCATAATTTAAATCCATTTTTAAACCAAACTTTGGGCTTAACATATAGCGAGCAGCTGCTCCGAAAGAATTTACTTGAAATCCACCGAAAGATCTAGAAGGATCGCTTGAGTAATAACCGTCAGCATATGGTTTAATACCTTTGGCTTGTCCGGCATAAACATCTATAGTCCATCTGTTATAACTATCTCCTAAAGTACCGGTAGTATCAACTGCGACTTGTGCATTTGAAAAATTAAAGGAAAAAATAGCAGTTAAAAGTAGTAGAAAATTCTTCATATATGTTTATTTGCGATTATTAAAAATGTTAAAATCATTACAAATATAAATGTTTACAATTAATAATCAACTTTTTTACCTATTAATGGCAGAAGTGACTAGGTTTTAATTCTAAATTTAATCATAAATTAATATTGGCTGTGTCTTTGAAATCGATTTCGGTTAATGATTTGCCAATTTTTGGAAGTGCTCTGACTGAAATGGTTAATTTTGTTTTGCTAATAAAAACAGATCAATATGAGATTTCATACCAGAAAATGGGTAAAACCGGAAGATTTAAATCCTAACAGCACTTTGTTTGGCGGAAGACTATTGGCTTGGATAGATGAAGAATTGGCTCTCTATTCCATTATTCAATTGGAAAATCCTAAAATTGTAACCAAACACATGTCCGAGATTAACTTCAGAAGTTCGGCTAAGCAAGGCGATATTATTGAAATAGGTATTGATGTTGTTAAATTCGGTGGTTCTTCATTGACTTTGACTTGTCAAGTAAGAAACATGATGACACGTGAAATCATTATCACTATTGACTCTATTACTATGGTAAGTCTTGGCTCGGATGGGAAACCAAAACCACACGGAAAAACGCAAATTGAATATATTCAGGACAGATTGGGCGGTTATTGATCTACAAAATCACTTTTACCGGAAGGCATTTCATAAATTTCTAAGTCGAAATAGGGAATAGAAGCAAAAATATGATCGAAAATATCGGACATAATGTATTCGTAATTCTCAAACCGCTTATCATTCGAAAAAGTATAAATTTCCAATGGAATTCCCTGCGGCGTTGGTTGCAACTGTCGACAAAGCAATATCATATCTTTATTCAAACCCGGATATTGGCTTAAATACTGGGTAATGTATTTTCGGAACAACCCAAAATTAGTCATATTCCTTCCGTTAATGAGCAGTGATTTATCAATATTGTGCATTTGATTAAACTTCTCAATTTCATTTTGACGGTGTTCAATATAATTGGTTACCAATTGGATTTTCTTCAACTCTCTTAATTCTTTTTCGTTTAAAAAACGAATGCTGTTGGCCTTAATTAAAATGTGCCTTTTGATTCTTCTACCATTCGAATCCAGCATACCGCGCCAGTTTCTGAAGGAATCTGAAATCATGCTGTAAGTTGGAATAGTAGTGGTAGTATTGTCAAAATTTCGAACTTTTACGGTCGCCAAATTTATTTCGATTACGTCTCCATCGGCACCAAATTTGTCAAATGTAATCCAATCACCAATGCGAACCATATCATTTAAGGAAACCTGAACACTGGCTACAAATCCCAAAATGGTATCTCTGAATATCAAAATGATAATAGCAGAAATAGCTCCGAATGTTCCCAACATTGCACCGGTACTGATTTCAAATATTTTGGAAATAATCATGATAAAACCAAAAACCCACAACACTATCATGATAACCTGAATGTAACTATCAATAGGCTTATCACTGTAAGACGGGTTTGATTTTAAATGATCACGAAAAGCATTAAGAATGGTTTTGATAATCCACAAAGTCAGCAATACGATATAAATACCAACGAGTTTTCCGAAAATGCCTTCCCAATAAACAAAGTTTTCTAAAATAATTGGAACTGATTTGTAGATAAACAATAGCGGAATCAAATGGGCAATGTATTTAGCAGTCTTATTGGAGACCAATAAATCATCGAATCTGGTTTTGGTTCTTCTGGCAACAATAATCATACTTCTTACCAATACATATCGGAATACCCGATAGATTGCATAAACAATTATCATTAGCACCACGATGTTTATCGCCAAACTCAAATAGGAAGATAGTGTTTCGCCAAAATCCCATTTTTTGAACAGCGGATAACTCCAACCAAATATTTTATCGACGATTTTATGCATTCTTCACATATTTTCTTTCTACATAAAAAGTAGCAAACGGAAATAATGACGCCAATTGAACTATCGCAAGTTCTTTTAAACTCCATTTTTGACTTTTAAAAATAGCAAATGCCAATACCACATAACCAATAAACAAAACACCATGCGCCATTCCTATTGGGAATAATAATGTTTTATACAAATCCAAATTGGAAGGTTTGATTACTAACATATTAAAAAATAAAACTAAATAGGATATTCCTTCAGCAATGGCAGTGAACTTGAAAAGTTTGGTCATGTTTTTTTTATTTAAACGCAAAATTAAGTAATAACATCAATAAAGAACCAAAAAGCGTTTACTTTTGTTAGTATAAAAATGAGATGAGTAAAAGAGATTTGAAGAAATACCTGAATGAACTTTCCAAAGCGCAATTGGAAGAGCAAATTATAGAACTGTACGACAAATTCAGTGATGTAAAAGTTTATTACAATTTTGCCTTTAATCCCAATGAAGACAAATTGGTTCGTGAAGCTAAGTTTAAAATCTCTAACGAATATTTTCCGGTAAAGGGAAAGAAATCTAAAATGCGTCGTTCTGTTGCCCAAAAATTCATCAAACACTTCATATCACTGGGCGTTGATTCCTTTATCATTGCCGATATCATGCTTTACAATATTGAAATTGCACAGACTTTTTCTGCTGAAAAGGTAGTTAAACAAGAATTATTCTTCAAAAGCATGCTGACTTCTTACCAGCAAGCAGTTAGCTTTATGATAGAAAAGGGAATTCTGCATGACTTTAAAAATAGAGTAGTGGCAGTCAAAGATGAAAGTGCTGCTCAAAACTGGTTCAATCAGTACGAGTTTATGGCCGTTGTAGAAAGACTCGAATATTAATTTTTTGTTATTTGGAAATTAAATTGTGTGAGAACTCCTTTTTAGGTGTACTTTTGCAAAATTGTACAAATCACCATGTCTCATAAAGATTTTAACGCCGAAATTGAAGAGAAAAAGGAACTTTACGGTTACCAAAAGGGCGATATTGACAAAATTTTTGAACGATTAGATAATGGTCCGGAAAACCATCATTTGTTGTACCAATTACCAACCGGCGGTGGAAAAACCGTAATTTTCTCCGAAATTGTTCGCCGTTATTTATCCCAACACGATAAGAAAGTGGTTGTTTTAACACACCGAATTGAGCTTTGCAAGCAAACTTCCAAAATGCTTAAAGGCTTTGATGTCAAAAACAAAATCATCAACAGTAATATCAAAGAATTGCCCGATCAAGATGAATATTCTTGTTTTGTAGCGATGGTGGAAACGTTGAAAAATCGTTTAAACGATGAGAAACTGATGATTGATAATGTAGGTTTGGTGATTATTGACGAAGCGCATTATAATTCGTTTCGGAAACTGCTCAGCCAATTTAAAAAATCTTTCATTTTAGGGGTTACAGCAACACCTTTGAGTTCAAATATTAAGTTGCCAATGCATCACAATTATGATGAATTGATTGTAGGCGACACCATTCAATCGCTTATAGACAAAGGCTTTTTGGCGAAAGCTACGACTTACAGTTACGATGTTGGACTGACTTCGCTTAAAGTGGGAATCAACGGTGATTATACCGTAAAATCTTCCGACGATTTGTATATGAATATGATCATGCAAGAAAAATTATTGCATGCTTATACAGAGAAATCATTGGGCAAAAAAACGTTGATTTTCAATAATGGTATCAATACTTCGTTGTATGTGTACGATACTTTTAAAGAAGCCGGTTATCCAATAAAACACTTAGACAATACAACGTCAGCTGAAGATAGAAAAGATATTTTACAATGGTTCAAAAAGACTCCGGACGCCATTTTAACTTCGGTTGGCATTTTAACTACAGGATTTGATGAACCAACAGTGGAAAGCATAATTTTAAATCGAGCTACGAAATCATTGACTTTATATTTTCAAATGATTGGCCGTGGTTCGCGTAAATTGCCACATAAAGATAATTTTACCGTTATCGACTTAGGAAACAATGCTTTGCGATTTGGTTTGTGGAATGATCCGGTTGATTGGCAGCATATATTTAAATCTCCGGAATATTACTTGGAAAGTCTGCGTGATGATGCCGAAATTGAATACGGTTTCAAATATACCATGCCGGAAGTAACGCGTAAATTGTTTGCCAAAACTTCTAACATTGATATGGATATTGAAGAAGAATTTAAAAAGAATGCGGCTTTAAATTTGCGTTCTAAAGAAGTCCTTGAAAAATCGATTAACCAACATGCTTTAATGTGTGTTGAAAATACTTCAGATTTGAATGCGGCACGAATGTTGTCTAAAATTTTAGGCGATGATATTGAAAGTCGCGTCAGACGATTTGTAAATTGCTTAGGAAAAACGAGTAAGAATTACCGCGAATGGTTAATTGAAGATTATAAAACCAAATTAACTTTAGCAATAGGAAAAAAGTTTCGTGAATTAAATTTATAATACGATAGTTTAAGTAAGGTAAATTAGATTGTTATTTTACAGATATTTACAAATGATAATTAAAACACAAAAACGCGTACTTTTGAAACTATAATTTATATTATGTAAAATAGAATTTTTAAAACATACAACACTATTGCTTTCTTTAGTTTTGAAATGTTTTTTAACAATCACTCTCTAACTTGCCTAAACCTTTACTATTTTTGTGCAGTCAAATCAATCTGATTAAATTCAATTAATGCTATGAGTAATTCAATTGCTGAAAATATTGCCAACTTTTTAAAAGAATATCCGCCTTTTAATTATTTGAGTTATGATGAACTGACTCAAGTTGTAACCAATATTGGCGTTGTCAACTTGGACAAGCACAAAGTTTTATTCAAAATTGATGATAAATTACATGATAGTTTTTATGTTGTAGCTTCCGGAGTAATTAATCTTTCTGTGATTGCCGATTCTGAAGAAACTTTATTAAACAAATGTTATCCCGGAGATGTTTTTGGTCTGCGTCCTTTTTTTGCTAAAAACAATTATATGATGACCGCCAAATCACGTGAAGACAGCATTGTTTATGCTGTTCCTATTAGTGCCTTCAAACCTTTTGTGGCACAAAACCCTCAAGTTTTGGACTTTTTATTAGAAAGTTTTGCCACCAATACGCGTAATCCATTTGACAAAGAAAATCGCGGAAAGCTTATCACTGACAACGTTTACACTGAAAATCAAACCAACGAAATACAATATTTTCAGTCATTGGCCTATAATAAAACGCCTCTGAAAATTGCCGGAAATGCAGCTGTGAAAGATGCTGCCCAATTGATGACCGAAAATTTAATCGACAGCGCTATCATTATTGAACAAAATTGCCCTATTGGAATTGTTACTGATACTGATTTCAGAACCAAAATTGCCAATGGACGCTTCCCTATTTCAACTACTGTAGACAAAATTATGTCGTCGCCAGTAATTACAGTACCTGAAAATGTCTCTGTTGCTGAAGCCCAATTGTTATTATTGAAATACAATGTCAGTCATTTGTGTGTCACTAATGATGGTTCTGATAAATCTGAAGTAAAAGGTATTATTTCTGAACACGACTTAATTGTTGCGCAAGCTAATAATCCTGGCGTTTTAATTAAGGAAATTAAACGTTCCCTATCGCCTAAAGAATTGAAATTGGTCCGTGAAAAACTAACCGATTTGATTCAATCCTCAATCGCTAAAAATATTCCGCTTCCTCATATTTATAATATTACTGGCGAAATTATCACCGCAATTATAAAACGTTCAGTAGAATTGGCAATTCTTGACTTAGGTTCTCCTCCATCGCGATTTGCTTGGTTGAGTATTGGAAGTCAAGGGCGAAAAGAACAACTTTTGTTAACCGACCAAGACAGTATTCTGATTTTTGAAGATGTAGCACCGGAAAAATACCGTGATGTTAAAGATTATTTCTTGAAATTGTCCAAAAGAACTACAACCATTTTGGAAAAAGTAGGTTACCAATTTTGTCCAAATGGCCATATGGCGAGCAATATGCTTTGGTGTAAATCATTGAGCGACTGGATGAAACAGTACAATAATTGGATGAAAACACCGGGAGAAACTTCCAATGATATCAGTAGTATCTTTTTTGATTTTGAAATTGCTTTTGGTGAAGGAAAAATTGAAGATACTATTGCCGATTTGATCTTTAGCAATACTAAAAATAATGCGCTGTTCTTTGATTATCTTGGCAATGATGCACTTCGCAAAAATCCACCGCTTAACTTTTTCAAAAAATTTAATTTGGAAGAAGAAGGTGAAAACAAAGGTAAATTTGATATCAAAAATAGAGCTATCATGCCATTAGTTGATGGTGCTCGACTTTTTGCCATCAGCATGAATTTAAGAGGAATCAACAATACTTATTCACGTTTCAAACAATTGGCTTTAATTGATCCTAAATTCTCTGAAATCTATTTGAATTGTGCCGATGCTTTCTTGATATTGTCTAAATTTAGAACTTTAGAAGGCTTAAAAAATGACAATTCCGGAGATTTTATCAATATTGAAGAACTTACCAAAGTTGATAAAGAAAAATTAAAAAATGCCTTAGCTCCAATGAGAGAATTAGAAGAACTGATCAAGGATAAATTTCAATTAACACAATTCTCCTAATATGCTGGGTTGGATTAAAAATATCAATAAAGAATACCCCGACTTTTGGAAAACCTACTTGTCAAAGTTTGAAACCAAAACCAATAGGTACGTAATTCTAAACACTGAAACCACCGGTTTAAATCCGAAGAAAGATGTAATTCTGTCTTTTGGCGCTATCGCTGTGATAAATGATGTGATTAAAATCGGAGACAATTTTGAAGTAGTAATTTTACAATACAAATACTTACATGATAATGGCTTGTCCAATGAATTTTTAATCGAAAGTAAGTTGCCTAAACTTTCCGAATATAACGCCATTCAAGCATTAGTAGAATATATTGAAAATGCGGTTTTAGTGGGGCACCGAATACACTTTGATATCGAACTGATTAATGAAGCGCTCGAGAAAATGGAATGCGGCAAATTGAAAAATGAAGCCTTAGATATTGAAATCATGCATCAAAAATTAATGGATATCACTAATAAATCCTTTTCTATAGAGGATTTAGTTAAACACTACAAACTTCCTGTAAATGAGCGAAATTCAGCTTCTGATGATGCTTATTCAATTGCTTTATTGTTTTTAAAATTGAAAACAAGATTAGGTTTTAAATAACTAAAAAGCCCGTTTGGGGAAACGGGCTTTAGCGATCTGTCAAAATCAAACAAAACAATAATCAAACTATTTTTTTATTAACATATTAGTGTAATATTTTCTTCCGGTATCCGGATTTGTTGTAACTGAAATTCCAAAGTGCGTGTAGTCACCTTCTATGTTAGCTTTGTGTGCCGGACTGTTTAACCAAGCCGCAAATGCACTTTCCGGAGTTTGATAATTATAGGCAATATTCTCGCCTACTCTTTCTGCTCCTAATACTCTGATTAAGTTGTCTGATCGTTGCTGAAAATAATCGTGATTAAACACATTTTTTTCAATCATGTAATAATTGTGCTCTTCTGATTTGTAAGAGATGTGATTGATTACTTGAAGGGTGTTTAATCCAAGGCTCTCGCGGTAGTCGTTAATTAGCGTAACTAATTTTAACTCATTCTCGTTGTAATTGTAGGTAGTTACAACTTGTTTGTCTTCTGTTGTTCCTTCTGAGTCAGAAGAACAAGACACCATAGTGAACACGATTGCTAGCGGCAACAATGCTCTAAACATTTTTGCTTTCATAGTAGTAGGTTAAGTTTTAATAAAGTAGATGTGGGGCAAACACTTTATTCGATTAATTTTGACAGGTTTTAATAAAGTAGATGTGGGGCAAACACTTTATAGATTTTGTTTTTTAAGAACGTATTGTTTTATTTTCTTGAACAATATTAGCAAAAACACCGATTAAAATACAAATAAAATCGTTGAAATACACTATTATATAAATTTAATAAGATATTTTCTTACTATTATGCATTTCGTCGATGATTTATATCGATGTGGACAAAACTAAAAAACCACTCCGAAGAGTGGTTTACATAATTTTCAACATTATTTATATCATTTAAGGAGAAAGCCTGTTGATTTCCCAAACATAGTTCTCTTTTAGTTTATATCTTATTCTGTCGTGCAACCTATTTGGTCTGCCTTGCCAAAACTCAACCTCTATTGGACGAACCATAAATCCACCCCAAAAATTAGGTCGTGGAATTGGTTTTCCTTCGTATTCCTTTTCGAGTTCCTTTAATTTGTTGTCTAAATAGTCTCTTGACGGTATGGTTTCGCTTTGTGCTGAAACTATGGCGCCTAACTTACTTCCATCGGGTCTTGAATCAAAATAATTGTCGGAAATGATATCGGAAGTTTTCTCGGCAATTCCTTTTATAATAACTTGTCGTTCCAGGCTTTGCCAAAAGAAAGACAAACAAATATTAGGATTATTGAGGATGGCTTTGCCTTTTTCAGAATTGTAATTGGTATAGAAAATGAATCCTTCTTCGGTGAATTTTTTCAGTAGCACTACTCTACTCTTTGGAAACCCGTCTAAGCCTATGCTGGCTACTGTCATGGCATTGACTTCTTCTACGCCTCCAAATTCTTCCATTTCGTAAAACCATTTGTGGAAAAGATTGATAGGATCTTCGGGAATGTTGGTTTCCAGTAGTTCGCTCTTCTCGTATGATTTTCTGTAGTTGCTTAAGTCTTTCATAGTGGCAATAGTTTGAAGTTGCTAAGTTACTAAGTTTTCAGATTAAAAATGGATTCCTTTTTAGCCCTGATGGAAATGGAAATCTTTTTGTTTTGTCCTTCGACAAGCTCAGGATGACAAAACAAAAAATTGTAATGGACAGCAGGAATTGCCCCCGAAGTTTCGGGGCCGATAAATCCCGAACCATTCGCTCCTAACCTTAATCAAAGTCAAATACTTTCCCGTCATCGCCTAACAGTACATTGGGAAAAATGGTCTCTGCTTCTTCTTTAAACAACTCTATACTGCTGTAACGCGTGCTGTAATGTCCGAGCAGTAATTGTTTGACGTTGGCCAACTTGGCAATGGCTGCCGCTTCTTTAGCCGTACTATGCATGGTTTTTTCGGCTTTGTCAGCCTCGGATTCGAGAAAAGTGGCTTCATGGTACAAAACATCTACGTCTTGAATCAATGGGATAATGCTTTCATCATAGATTGTATCGCTGCAAAACGCGTAGCTTTTGGTTGGTTCCGGGTCGAATGTCAATTCGGTATTAGGAATTACGGTTCCGTTGTCTAAAGTAATATCGCCGCCGTATTTTATTTTTCTGTAGTAAACCGTATCGATGTTATAATTCTCTACCGCTTCGATATTGAGTTTGCGTTCTTTGGGTTTTTCCTGGAACAAATAACCATTGGTATAAACGCGGTGTTTTAGCGGAATGGTTTTGACGATTACTTTTTCATCTTCAAAAACGACTTCACTTTCTTTAGACTCTAATTCGTGAAAATACAAATTGTAACCGGTATACGAATTAGAATAACGCAATTGTAACAAAATAATTTCTTTGATTCCTTTTGGTCCGTAAACATGCAAATCAGTTTTGCGATTCAATAACATAAAGGTAGAAATCAATCCGACGAGTCCATAAAAATGGTCACCATGCAAATGCGAAATAAAGATGTGGTTGATTTTGGAAAACTTGAGTTTGTTTTTACGCAGTTGCACTTGTGTTCCTTCGCCGCAATCAATCAAAAACATTCGGTTGCGAATTTCCAGTATTTGTGCGGTTGGATTGGTTATCGTTCTTGGTGTGGCTGCGTAGCAACCCAATATGGTTAATTTCATAATGGTTTAAAATCCTAAATCGCGCTCAATTTCTTCCATTTCTATAATGTCGTGAGCTTCTAAAAGCGTTGGCACCAAGATGATATTTTTGGGCACCGCATTGAAGTTAACATTATCAGCTACAAGCACTATGGACTTCTTTTGTTTTTTGTGGCTTTTGATGAGTTCTGTGAATGACTTTACGTCTTCCATTTTTAAATTCTTATCGTGCGTCAAATCTAAAATAAGATTGGTGTTTTTATAACTGTTGTATTCATGAGTGAATTTGGTTAAAAACGCTTCGGTTTGCCCTAGAGTATCTTTAATAATAGTAGTGTGGCCTTTTTGTTCGACTTTCATTGGTGAAGTAAATAATTTAATACGAAGCTAATTTAGGAAGTTTTTACCATTTTTTGGCTATTGTGCAAAGGTTTGTGATTTGGATGTTGTAGTTCATAGAAATTTTTGGCTTTTCATCGGTGAAATACCTGTTTTTTTAACATTTTCTAGACTAACGGCACGATAAAAACGCCGAAAACCCTTGAATTCATTGATTTTGTCGATTAAACGACTTTTGAGGTTAGTTATCGAAAAAATTTCGGTTGCGAATAGTCTTGAAGTAGTTTTGACCCAGAAATCAGAAACAAATTAAAACACACTTATGAAAACAACAAATAACAGAATAGCTCAAAAAAATGTAACCAACGTTAGATTATTTGTTTTATTCGTTTTATTGGTTTTGTCAAGCAATGGTGTTTTTGGTCAAGAAGTTAAAGTTGCAACCGTAACAAACACAACTTCAACTGAAGTTTCAATCGCTAAAAATGATTCAATTGTTATCGCTAAAGAAACTACAATTGCTTCAATGGATTTCGCAGTATGGTTTATGGGAACTAACAAAACTACTACCGGTAGTAAATCAAATGTTAGCTTCAGCAAAAAAGCCTTAATCAACTCTGGTATCAATACTAACAGCGTTTTAATCAGATCGCTTTTGAAAAAAGTTAGTACTTCTGAAAGCAGCGTTGCCTAATTAAATTTTAAGTTAAGTTTGGATTAAATATAATTGGTTAGTTTTAAAAGAAAAGTCCCGATGCCACGGGACTTTTTTTATTTTACATTCTGCTTGAAGTAAACTTCTGTAGCACCGGAACCATACTTCTGGAAATTGGCATCCTGAAAGCTTATGTTATCATAGCGGCCGAGCATAAAATCGAGTTCCGATTTTAAAATGCCTTCGCCTACGCCGTGAATAAAGACGATTTTGGGTATTCTGTTTCGAATAGCAAACTCGATGTGACGTTTAGCAGTTTCAGTTTGAATGGTCAATATATCGTAGTTACTTAATGATTTATGGTTTTTAACCAACTTTTCAATGTGTAAATCAAAATCGGGAACCGGAATTTCCTTTTTAGACTTTTTCTCTGTGTTGGTATAATTGGGTTTAGGAATTTCTTTTTCCGCTATAACCTGACTTTTATTAAAACTGAAATTCATGTCATTGGTATTCCCAATCTTGATTAGCTCGTTACTTTTAAAAGTCAAATTAAAACCATCGGTAGTTTCAATAGTCACTTCGTTGCCTTGTACATCAACGACAACGCCATCAATGGCATCATCTAATACTGAAACTTTATCGCCTTTAGTTATCATTTTCTTCTTCTGTTTCTGAGTGTTTACTTGGTGTTTTGGCGCTTAATCGCATCATACCATACATAAAGATGACAATGGCTACAATCATGATGTAGAGATTGGGTTGGGCTTTGCTTTGTTCGTATAAACCAATGCCTATCGCCACTATCATTAACGGAAGTACTATTTTTTTCATTTACCAAAAATAAAAAAACCGACTGAAATAGTCGGTTTTAAATAAGTATATTTTGTAATTAATTATAATCCACTCGCCATACTTGCAGCAAATATAAATCCAACAATAATCGCTAAAACATATAATGACAAAACAACAATAGTCATAATTCCCAAAAACTTATGGTGTGATTTTAAGTTCACTAATCCTTCAGCAATCATCTCATCATTGTTAAATGACAAACCTTCTTTTATACCTTTTGAATATTTGTATAAATAAAGAATGGGGAAAAAATAAATAGCCGCCATCACCAAATACATAATGCCAATATAATTTTTTATGGCTGCAAGCGGATTGTAAGCTCCGAAAGCAGCTTCATCAGGAATTGCAGCAAAAGTAATGGTCATGAATATACCTCCTAAAAGCATTAGGCCAATAAAAATAAATCCTACGATTGATAAAAACATAGTCCATTTAGCGCTTTCTCTCAACGAATCAATAGCTAAATCATTTAATGTCAAATTGTTTTGGTTTTCCATAATTAAAAGTTTTTTTGGTTGGTTTATAAATTGGTTAATTGACTATTTTTCAAATTGTTTTAAAGTATTGATAATGATAGCAACACAATCTAACAATTGTTCTTCCGTCATTACCAATGGTGGTGCAAAACGAATGATATTGCCATGCGTTGGTTTGGCTAACAAACCGTTTTCAGCCAATTTCATACAGATATTCCAAGCCGTATCGCTTTCCTCAGTGTCGTTAATCACTACAGCATTTAGCAAACCTTTTCCACGTACTAATGTAGCAATAGAAGAAGTTTTGATATACTTTGCCAGTTCCGAACGGAAAATTTTACCTAAACGTTCCGCATTTTCGGCCAGTTTTTCATCGGTCACTACTTCTAAAGCGGCAATCGCTACCGCAGCGGCGACAGGATTTCCACCAAAGGTTGAACCGTGTTGTCCCGGTTTAATCACATTCATAATAGCATCATTAGCCAAAACTGCTGACACTGGATAAACGCCGCCAGAAATGGCTTTGCCTAAAACCAAAATATCCGGTTGTACATTTTCGTGGTGAACGGCTAATAATTTTCCGGTACGCGCAATTCCGGTTTGTACTTCGTCTGCAATGAACAAAACATTATGGTCTTCGCACAAAGATTTGGCTTTCGCCAAATAACCTTCGCTTGGTACGTAAACGCCTGCTTCACCTTGAATGGGTTCAACTAGAAAACCGGCAATATTCTTAGATGACGTAATCGCTTTTTCCAAAGCCTCTATATCGTCATAAGCTATTTTGATAAATCCGGCCGTGTATGGTCCGAAGTTTTTGCGTGCATTTTCATCGTTAGAGAATGAAATAATCGTCGTAGTTCTTCCGTGGAAGTTACCGTCGCAAACAATGATTTGCGCTTCATTTTCTGGAATTCCTTTTTTCTCGTAAGCCCATTTTCTACACAATTTCAAAGCGGTTTCCACTGCTTCGGCACCGGTATTCATGGGTAATACTTTATCAAAACCAAAATACTTGGTAATGAATTCTTCGTAAACGCCTAATTTGTCGTTGTAAAAAGCACGCGAAGTCAAAGTTAAAGTTTGTGCTTGTTCCATCATGGCACCCACAATTTTCGGGTGACAATGACCTTGGTTAACGGCAGAATAAGCCGAAAGAAAATCATAATACTTTTTGCCTTCTACATCCCAAACATAAACACCTTCTCCTCTATTCAGCACCACCGGTAACGGATGATAATTGTGGGCTCCATACTTGTTTTCTAAGCTAATGGCATCGGCTGAAGTTAATTTTTCTAAAACTGACATTGTTGTTGTAATTTAAATTCTGTAATATCAATTCCTTCTTTTGGAGAGAAATCATCCATAAAGCAAAAGTATAAAAAGATTGTTAGACTTCTTAGATTATTAGAAAGTTAGACTTCTTAGATTTTCACCAAACAACTCAACTACTTCTTGATTTTTTCTAAGATATCATTCATCATCTCAATCTGCACTTTCTGAATTTCGATTAACTCTTGTTGTTGGTGCATGATTAAATGGTCTACTTTCTCATCGAGCATTCTGATTTCGAGTTCTGATTTTAGATTAATCATATAGTCTTTCTTGGCGCGGTCGCGGTCTTTTTCTTCCTGACGGTTTTGGCTCATCATAATCACCGGTGCTTGCAAGGCCGCCAAACATGACAAAATCAAGTTCAATAAAATAAACGGATAAGGATCAAAACCTTTATTCAATAAAATGTAAACATTGGAGCCAATCCAAATCAGAATAAAGATAAAGAACGAAATGATAAACGTCCAGCTTCCGCCAAAATCGGCTACTTTATCGGCTATCAATTGACCAAAAGTACGATTGTCAGGTTCGTCTTGAACTTTAGACACAAAGGACTTATCAGCTGTTAATGATTTGATTACATTTTTCTGCAAATCTGATAATTCACCTACTTCCGATTGCAAAAATTTAGCAATGTATTTTTCTCTGTACACATTGAGTTCACTGCTGGCAATGCAACCTTCGCTAGTAAAATCAGGATGGTCATTTTTGATTAAATCGAAGATTGAAGTCCGAATAGATTTTACCCAAACTCTTTCACTATTGGGAAACTCAGCACCGGAAATTACGCTTTTAAAAGTGGGTTTTGAACTCATTTATTTGGTTTAAAATTAGTTTAAAGGTTTCAATAGTTTTTATTCCTTCCAACAAATTTAAACAATGTTAAACTCCATTAAACATTTCCAACAATTTATTAACGGTATTCCAATTTCGCGTCGTAGAAACCACATTCATGCTTTTCTCTATCCATTTGTTATCCAAACGGGTTTTGGCGGGAGAAACGTCATATTTCAGGTAAATTCTTTTGCCGTCGAGCTGGATTTCATCGGGTTTGATGAAGTTTAAATTGAGTTGGGTAATCATATTCTCCGGCAATTCGGAAGAGATAAACGACACATACAATTTTTTTAAATCGACTCCATCTTCATTAAGGAATAAATTTCTATCCAAACACGCTTGTAAATCTTCTTTGCCAATGACAATCACCGGAACATCGTGTCCGAACTCTTTGAAAATTTCCTGCTTGATGAGGAAACCAACTTTCCCCGGACTTTCTTCTTCGGTATCGACAAACACATTCCCCGATTGGATATAGGTCACGACATTGGTAAACCCAATGCCTTCGAGTGCTTTTTTCAAAGCGACCATATTAATCATTTTGTGACCGGAGACGTTGATGCCGCGGAGAAGGGCTAAGTGGGTTTTCATATTAATTAATTTTCTTTTTTCTATGTAAGTCAATAAAGGAATTCTCTTTTGAAGGATCAAAATTTCTCTCATACCACATTTTTCCAATTAGAGCATTCCATATAAATGCTAAAACCAAACCTATCCATTTAAACCATTCTCCGTCTTTAAATTTATCCCAATCATCATTATTCATTATAAAGGTATTTTCATTGACATATATACTAATAATGGACGCTGTTAAAAGCAGAGAAATTGCAAATATGAAGTTTGACCTATTTTTCCAGCTTTTTACTGCTTTTTTTTCAACTTCACTCAATCCTATTTTCAAATGTTCTTTTTCTTCTTTAATTGGATTAACATTTTGAGTTTCTATCTTATTTTCACTACCAATAATCCCAGCATTAACTGGAGCATTAAAATTATAAATCACTGAATTATCCGCTTTTTTCTCTTTATCCATTAGTATTTTCTTATCAATTAAATGACAATATTCTATGTCTTTGTTTTTTTTATTTTGCCCATTCTCATTTATAAAATTTATTTCTGATAAATCTTCATTCTTCTTTAACTCTTTCCATTCAATAAAAAATTCCCCATCAATACTCACTTGAACATTAAAGAAATTTGACTCCCATCTATATCTATTATCCCAATTTCTAGCCTCAAACTCTTGCAGATATCCTTCATATTCTTGAATTCGTTCTGAAAAATGAGGTGAATAATCGACATCATTTTCATCCATTACATCAATCCATCTTTTACTTCTATGATTATCAAAATTTCTTTTAGGAGAAGAAATATCTTCTGGTAAATCTAAAATAAAATCTACTATTTCTTTTTGTAACTCAATATTTTTATTCTCTTTGTCTGGAAACAGTTCTATTGTTTGTGTCTCTCTTATAAATTGTATCATTAAAATTGAATCATCTTTTTTAATAATAATGCCATTTCTCCAAAACCTATATTCTTTTTGTTCTCTACTAACGTAATTCCCGTACTTTGAAAATATTTTTAGCATCGCAATACTCATCAAATAATTGTCAGCTATAATTTTAATATTACAACGATTAAATATCTGCTCTTGAAAATCAATGATGTATGGACTCTTATCTTTTAAATATTGGGGAATAAAATATGTGTTTTTTTCTTCAGCTATTTCAAAAACTAAGTTGAATTTTTTTAATAATAAAATAACATCTTCTATACTTAATTGCAAAGAATTGGCATTAATAGATTTTTCAATTTCTGCTTTTGTCAATCTATCTTTTTTTTCCTTACTTAGTACTTTCTCATATAGTAAATCTAGTAATACTTGCGGTTTACAAAAGATTTTATCGGGTATAAGTTCAGAAAAATAAAGTAACATTCCCATATTATGAAATACTTTCATAGCCGCAGTAACATTATCTTTGTGAGGTCTGTTATTTATCTCATCAATAATTACAAAATCTTTATTCATTTCTTGAATTCTCTTCCAGAATACATCATAAAAAGAAGGATAATTAAATTTTGAAATTATTGTCTCCGCTAATTCAAAAAATAGTTCTTTAAAACTTTCTATTCTTTGTGAAGTTAATAAGCTAATACTCGAATAGTTTAAGTTCAAAGTTTGAAATTTACTCGCAAGTTCAAATTGATTTAGACTAGATACTGTATTTGGAGGATTATTAAGGTCTATTTTGTTTTCAAGAATTATCACTTCTTCCTTTACTGATTTAAGATTCAACTGTTCAACAGTTCTTAACCAATAATTTAAATCATAAAATTGGTTTTCAACTTTATCATTATTTCTTGCTATATCTTTTCCCCATAAAACAATATTTAAGGCATTTGGACTAAAAAAGAGTTTATGCGTTGCATGAAAATATTCCTGTCCACCAAAGTCCCAAAAATGAAAGTCAATGTTATTTAATTTTAGTTGCTTATATTCGATACCGTGTGTAGTCTGACTATCCGTTAACAAAACACTTCTAGCAAAGTAACGTAAAAGACTTGTTTTACCCATGTTTGAATTTCCTAATAAGAGAACTTTAATATTCTTAAACGGAACTTTTTCTTTAGAGTCTTCAGCATATTGTTTTATGGCTTCCCAACCAGCTTCTACTATAGTTGGAGCAAAATCAATTTCAATTTTTTTATTTCCCTGTAAATCAACTTTCTTTAAATTATCTAATTTTAAGATATCAGTTATATCGGAAACATTATTATTATTAATTTTCAATCTAGTCAATAATGACAAGTCTTTTAGATGTGAAATGTCAACAATCTGATTTATAGAGATATCTAAATAATTTAATTTAATCAAACTTCTCAATGGTGAAACATCATTAATCTTATTATCCTGTAGCCATAATTTCTCGAGAGATTTTAACTCACTTAAAACAGAAATATCTAAAACTTTATTATGTGTTAGATTCAATCTCTTTAAATTTTCTAAGTTCTTTAAAAATGAAATATCTTCAAGGTCATTAAACATTAAGGTTAATTCTTCAAGATGTGAAAAGTGAAGTAAAAAATTGAAATTGGGCTTATAATTATAACTACTAACATAACTAATATCTAGACTTTTTAAATTTTTTATATCTTTTAAAAAGGAAATATCAAGACAAGGATTTTTGCCGAATTTTAGGATCTCTAAATGTTTTAGTTCTTTGAGAATATCAAAATTCGCAATATGGTTTTGAGTTACGTCTAATTCAATTAAATATTCTAAATCTATAATTGGTGCTAAATCCTCAATGAGATTGTTACTAATATTTAAAACAATTATACTTTTTGTTTTTTTAAGGAATGATAAATTTCGAATCTTACAACTGCTTAAATTTAAATAAGCAATCTTTCTAAATTCTTCTAAAAAATTAAAATCTTCAATTATTAATTCGCTTAAATCTAAACCTGTAATTTCATTTTCAGCGTTAGTTTCAAAAGTGTAATACTTATTCCAAACATTAAAAGATTTTCTTTGTTTAATATCAAATAATTCAATGCCTAACTTATTCTGTAGCTTTAAAACACTTTCTGGCTTCATAAAAATCATATTTCCCCAAATATAATAATTTCCTACAACAACTGTTAAAATATCTATCGTGTGTTGATTCACCGTAGAGACGCGATTAATCGCGTCTCTACACACAAATGCATGACCAAAAGCCAATTAAATATCTATAATAAATGATCTGTGGAGACACAATCTGTGGAGACGCGATTTGTACGATTTGTAGAGACGCGATTAATCGCGTCTCTACATCCCTATTTTGCAGAACTATTGCTCTAAATAAGGACATTAATTGTCTTCACCAGGGATTTGGTTTTCCTATTTAGGGAATTGGTTTCCATGAATGCTGTAAAGACTCGATTAATCGCGTCTCTACAATCCAATTTAAGGGAATGCGTTTTCTTGGGAAGGAATATTGTTCTCTTTTTCAGTGAATTAATTCCCTTCGGATGGAAACCGGTTATAACATTTAGAGCAAAAAAAACCAGCTCGATGGAGCTGGTTTATTAAGATTATACATTTACTAAGCGGATCGTCGTCCTTGTCCTTTGAATCGCCTACCAATTTGCTGTACTAGTTCCTTAGCATTGGCATCGGTTTTAGCCGCTATTTTAAGAAAGCTATATACTTCATCTCCTTCTTTCATAGCATCAGAACCTAAAGCTAAAATGGTATCACTCAACCCTTCTGTCAGAGCTTGTGAAGCTACTAAAATGGGATAGAGTTTATTAATTAAGGTAACATCTTTCGCAAATTCATCTATCGGAAAGTCTCCGGGTAAACTGTTAGAAAATTGATTGGCTCCCGTGAGGTTGTCATTCACATAGTCAACACTTTTAGGACCCATTTTTCGGAATTTCTTTCTGTCTTCAGCAGAAAGGTTAATTAAAAAAGGTAAAGATACTATTGTGTCATTAATATTGGCTATAGCAGTACTCACTACGTTGTCTGCTACTTCGGCTGAGATTAAATTTTGTCTTGCCATTTTAAATAAATTTAAGAGTTAAACATTGGTAATTAGAGTGCACTTGATATGTAAAACGCAGGAATTTTACTTGTAGTATTTGGACTATGAATGTTTAACAAGAATTTAACAGCTTGATAATTAATAAATTAAATATTTTTTTCGTAGAGACGCGATTTATCGCGTCTCAATACAATCCGTCAATAATTAACATAAATTAAATGGCTATAACATAAACGCGTTTTATAGAAACGCGATTTATCGCGTCTCAATACAATCCGTCAATAATTAGCATAAATTAAATGGCTATAACATAAACGCGTTTTATAGAAACGCGATTTATCGCGTCTCAATACAATCCGTCAATAATTAGCATAAATTAAATGGCTATAACGTAAACGCGTTTTATAGAAACGCGATTTATTGCATCTCAATACAATCCCTCAATAATTTACATAAATTAAATGGCTATAACGTAAACGCGTTTTATAGAAACGCGATTTATCGCGTCTCAATACAATCCGTCAATAATTAGCATAAATTAAATGGCTATAACGTAAACGCGTTTTATAGAAACGCGATTTATCCCATCTCAATACAATCCCTCAATAATTAACATAAATTAAATGGCTATAACGTAAACGCGTTTTATCGCGTCTCAATACAATCCCTCAATAATTTACATAAATTAAATGGGCATTCCGTAGAGACGTCATTTACCGCGTCTCAATACAATACGTTTACAATTAACAATCTACAATCAAAGCAAATGAATGTGCCGTTGACGCGATTGACAGAGATGCGATTGACAGAGACGCGATTGTCAGAGACGCGATTGTCAGAGACGCGATTGTCAGAGACGCGATTGTCAGAGACGCGATTGACAGAGACGCGATAAATCGCGTCTCTACGGACGAATTTATAAATCACGATTCCATTTTTCAGGATTTGATTTAATATATTGTATCACTGCAAAATATTCATTTTTATTTCTAATAATTCTGTCATAATACCTTGATTGCCATGCAAATTCAGGATTTATTTTACGCAATTCGAATGTTGCTCTGCCTTTAAACCAACGAATAATTTTTGGAATACCATTTTTAAACATTGGATTATTATTTCCGGTAATTCCGCCTTTGTCAATTGATTCGGGTTGTAGAGACGCGATTAATCGCGTCTCTACGTCATCGTAACCGGTAAAAATTAATCGCGTCTCTACGTCATCGTAATCGGTAAAAATTAATCGCGTCTCTACGTCATCATCTGAAATTATTGCTTTTTGGATTTTTATAATGAAATGAATATGGTCCGGCATTATAATATACTCAACTATCCTAATATCTTGAAATTGAACTGCTATATTCGGTATTAATCTTTCTACAATCAATCCCATTTCAGATAATGTCACATTCTCTGCCTCTATCTTACCAAAATATTGCATTTTACCAGCTGTACAGATTGTAATAAAATAATCACCATTACTTGAATAATCATAGTTTGGTAACCTAGCTGATGGAATTCTATATTTATTATTGAATCTTTTCATTGTATCAAAAATAATAAAAATATTACAAATATGTATTTTGATATGGTGCAATTGTAGAGACGCGATTAATCGCGTCTCTACACATAAATATCGAATAAATAATTTTTTCTTAAATCCCATCCAAGTTTTCCCCAATAGTTTATTTTTGCCCCATGGGAAGAAAACAAACAAACAAAGTCATTTTTGAAAATATAACCGTTTTAGATGCCGGTGCCAAAGGCGTATCCATTGCTAAAGCGCCTGAAGGTCAAATCATTTTTATACCCAATGTCGTTCCCGGCGATGTGGTAGATGTGCAAACGCTTAAAAAACGCAAAGCCTATTTTGAAGGCAAAGCCATTAAATTTCACGAGTATTCTACTGACAGAGTTGAACCGGTTTGCCAGCACTTTGGTTCTTGCGGCGGTTGCAAATGGCAGAATATGAATTATGACAAACAATTGTTTTACAAAAACCAAGAAGTTTTCAATAACCTGAAACGCATTGGTAAAATTGAATTACCTGATTTTGAGCCGATATTAGGCTCGGAAAAGCAATTCTTCTATCGCAACAAAATGGAATTCGGGTTTTCTGACACGCGTTGGATGACCGATGCCGAGATTCAATCCGGAGTGGAATTTGACAACAAAAATGCTTTAGGTTTTCATATTCCACGCATGTGGGACAAAATTTTAGACATTGAGAAATGTCATTTACAAGAAGATCCATCGAATGCGATTCGCAATGAAATCAAGCGTTTTGCTACCGAAAATAATTTAGAGTTTTTCAACGCGCGTAGTCATGAAGGTTTGTTGCGTACGTTGATGATTCGCACTGCTTCAACCGGAGAAATTATGGTACTGATTCAATTTTACAAAGAAGACAAAACGCAGCGCGAATTGTTGATGAATCACATTCATGCCACGTTTCCACAAATTACGTCGCTACAATATGTGATTAACGGCAAAGCCAACGATACTTTGTATGACCAAGACATTAAACTGTTTAAAGGCAGAGATTATATTTTGGAAGAAATGGAAGGTTTGCACTTTAGTATCAATGCGAAATCGTTTTACCAAACCAATTCCGACCAAGCCTACGAATTATATAAAATCACCAGAGAATTTGCAGGTTTAACCGGTAATGAAGTGGTTTACGATTTATACACCGGAACCGGAACTATTGCGCAATTTGTTTCCAAACAAGCGAAGAAAGTAATTGGCGTTGAAGCCGTTCCCGAAGCTATTTTTGATGCCAAAGAAAACGCCAAGCGCAATAGCATTAACAATTGTGAGTTCTATGTTGGCGACATGAAAAACGTATTCAACGATGACTTCATCGCCCAACACGGCCAACCGGATGTGATTATTACCGATCCGCCAAGAGACGGCATGCACAAAGACGTCGTAGAACAAATTCTGAAAATCGCTCCGGATAAAGTGGTTTATGTTAGTTGTAATTCGGCTACACAAGCGCGCGACTTGGCTTTAATGGACGAAAAATACAAAGTAACACGTGTTCGTCCGGTAGATATGTTTCCGCAGACACATCACGTGGAAAATGTTGTACTTTTGGAAAGAAGATAAAAGAATTACGAATTAGTAATTACGAATTACGATTTGCTGCTATGAAAAAAATACTTGCCCTCTTATTACTTGCCATTTCATTCTCGGGTTGTGAGAAAGATGATATTTGTGTGGATGAAACCACGCCCAGATTAATTATCGAATTCTATGATGATGCCAATCCGGCTAATTTGAAGAATGTTACGAATCTTGAAGTCACTGAAGTAGGTCGAACGGATTCCTTAAAAATCTTTAGCGGTGTTAGTGTTATCGAATTGCCTTTAAAGAATACAGCCGACATGACCAAATACAGTTTGGTTTTAAACAGCACCAGTACAATTCCGGGTTTACCCAATGATGACTATCTTGAATTTAATTACACCCGTGAAAATGTATTTGTTTCCAGAGCTTGTGGTTACAAAACCATTTTTAAATTAAACAACAGTAATGGATTTATCCCAACAGATTCTGAAGCACTGGATTCACCTTGGATCCTAAACCATAGCATACAAACCTCTAACATTGAAACCGAAAATGACGTCCATATCAAAATTTACTTTTAGTATCGCCTTGGTATTGCTTTCATTGACGAGCAATGCACAAGAGAAGGTCACCGCCAAAAAAGACAGTATTCCACCAAAAATGGAGCGTTATGGTTTGCGACTAGGCGTAGATTTATTCAAACTTACCCGTTCGTTTTACGAAAAAGACTATCGTGGTTTAGAAATCGTTGGTGATTATCGTTTGACGCGCAAGCATTATCTGGCTGCAGAAATTGGAAACGAAGACAAAACGGTTGATGACACCCAAGTAAATTTTACCACCAAAGGAACTTATATCAAAGTAGGTTTTGATTACAACAGTTATCAAAATTGGCTCGATATGGAAAATATTATTTCCGTTGGATTGCGTTATGGCGTGAGCAGTTTTAGCCAAACCTTAAACAGTTATGAAATTTACGATCCCAATAACCAATATTTTGGAGAACCACCAACGGTTTTTCCAAATGAAGAATTCAAAGGATTATCTGCACAATGGATTGAAGTTGTCGCCGGACTGAAAGTTGAAGTAGTCAATAATATATTCGTGGGTTTCAGTTTTAGATTGAACCGAATGGTGACTCAAAAACAACCGAGTAACTTTGAAAATCTATACATTCCGGGTTTTAACCGAACGTATAACGGAGATTTTGGCGTAGGATTTAACTATACGGTTTCTTATTTTATACCGTTGTACAAATCAACAGTCAAGGCAAAAGCCAAAGCAGAAGAAAAAGCGAAAGCTACTGATAAAAAGAAATAATTAGAACTGCTTTATTCCTTTTATAAATAACCATTTCATAAAAATCTTTTCGCCGTCTCTGGTCTTAACGGCTTGGAATTTGGGTGCCAAAATAGTACCTACTACAAAGGAAGTAATTGGTAGCCAAAAACCCGTTAAACCTGAATAAAGTCCGAGTAAAATACGAACTATTATAAAAATTGCTGCGAAACCGATAAGATTCCACAATAGTGCTTTTGTTTTGCTGGTCATGTTGTTTGTTTTGTGTGCCAAAGATACTGAATTATTCAAATGGCCAAATCCATTAAAATTAGTATTTTTATAGAAACTTAATTTACAAACGGATTTATTACTTAATTATTGGGAACTATGAAAACATTAAACCAGCTCATGCAAGACATCATTCGCTTAACAACTGAAATAGAAACCAAATATCCTGAATTGTATAAATACCTTAGCGAAACACCTTTGTCGTTGTGTGAAACAACTTCAGAAAGGGTTCATACTACTGAACTCGAACAGTATCTCGAAACTTTAAAGTCTCAATTACAACACCATATAGAAACGCACAATACTAAAAGATAACAGCATTAAAAACCATATTGATTTTAAAAGACTACTTTTAATCAACAAAAACCAACAATAGACCATATCAAAATGGAAAATACCAAATTCAATATAGCCGTATTAATTGACGGCGACAACGCGCAACCCAAATTAATCAAAGAAATACTCGAAGAAGTTTCTAAATATGGTAAAGCCACCATTCGCAGAATTTATGGCGATTGGACACAATCACAAATGAATGGTTGGAAAGAAATCATCAACCAGTATTCTATAAGTCCGGTACAGAAATTTGCCTACACCACGGGAAAAAACTCAACCGACAGTTCGATGATTATTGATGCGATGGATATTTTACACGGAAAAAATATTGATGGATTCTGTATTGTTTCAAGCGATAGTGATTATACCGGTTTGGCCAAAAGAATTCGCGAAGAAGGCCTTTTCGTCATGGGTATTGGGCAAAAGAAAACGCCAAGTGCTTTCGTCCAGTCTTGTGAAATCTTTACGTTCAGCGAGAATTTGGCACCACCAATTGAAAAGCAACCGAAAGCCAAAGCCAAAACAAACACCAAAGAAGCTTCTCCAAAAGAAACAATTCCTCAAAGCAAAGTCAATTTATCTATCATTGACAAAGCATTTGAAATTTCAACTAATGAAGAAGATGAAGCTTACATTTCGCATGTTGGAACCAATTTAAGAAAAATTGACCCAAGCTTTGACTCCAGAACTTATGGTTTTAGAAACCTCACCAAACTTTTTGAAAGTATCGAAAAATACCAAGTAGTCAAAAATGAAGTCAACGGTTTAAATCATCCTTTAGTAAGATTGAAATAAAAGCACGTTGTCGTTCGTCGGTTTAATTTTACTTTTCCTACAATAAAAACCTAATAATCAGGTATTAGTCGGTATGTTTTTGTTAATTAACATTTCTTTTCAAACGGATTTGTTATTTTTGTGGTACCCAAATTTACACAAACTTAAACTTCCCCTATCATGAACAATGTCTATAATTACAGTATCGACCTAAAGAATGAGAAAAAGATTGAAAAAACTGTAGTCCTGAAGCAACTTTCTCAAAACAGCAAAGAAATTAACACCCTAGAATTTCCTAGTGATGATATTGACGCAATCATTGACGCGCTTCATCAAACAAAAAAAGCTTTTGTAGGTCTTAACGGATATCACAAAGAAGACGAAAGCATCAATCCCATCATATTAGATACTTTAGTAGAATTATTTTTCTCCGGAATTTCTATTCGTGATTTATCATCGCAATATAACTTATCGGAATTACTGATAAAAACCAACTTGGAAAAAAAAGGCATCGTCATTTTTGATGAATTTTAATGCTACATAACCAACGATACAACTAATAAAAAACACTCAAGCTTTGGGTGTTTTTGTTTTTTAAGGAAACTTTAAAAATCTGTATGTTTTTTATTTAAAAAATAGATTATTTTTGGAATTCAAAAAAACAAAAGAGTTTGTATATGAAGAAATTATTAGCTGTATTTATTTTTTGTTATGCTTCTTTTTATGCTAATGCCCAAAAGGGATATGAAATTACAATCGATTTAAAAAATTGTAATGACACGCTGGCTTATCTTACTTTCTATAGATTCGATAAAACTTTAATCAAAGATACTTGTACCACTATTAAAAACGGACGAATCGTTTTTAAAGGCAAAGACAAATTAGACAAAGGAATTTATTCATTGGTAAGCCAACAAAAAACCATACTCTTCGACTTCTTTATTGATGATGAGACACAAAAACTGGAACTCAAAAGTGAAATGGGTGCCAATTTAAATAAAGACTTAACAGCCGTTAATTCAGCTAGAGAAAATGATTTTTTTAAATACCTGAAATTCTTAGGCGACCAAAACAGAACCTTTTTCGAGTACAAACAAAAAACTGTTTTAGCGACTAAAAATGATTCTTTGGCTTTAACCAAAAAACAAAAAGCATTGGAACAAAGTATTGTTGACTACGAAGAAAATTTCATTGCCCAACACAAAGGAAGTTACATCGCCGATGTAATTAACTTGAAGACGGAAAAAGAGTTGAAAAATGTACCCAATGCCTCAAACAGCAGACCGGATAGCATCGCTGTTTACAAATACTACAAAGAGAACTTTTGGCGAAACGTAGATTTCAAAGACGATGCCATGATGCGCAACCCGTTTTTATTCAGCAAATTGAAAACCTATTTTGACAAGGTAATAATAACGCATCCGGATTCGGTTAGCGTTGAAATTGATCGCATGCTTTTAAAAACAAAACCCGAAAGTTTGATGTACAAATTACTTTTGGCGCACTTCACTTATACCTATGAAACTTCAAAAATAATGGGATTTGACAAAGTGTTTGTCCATATTTCAGACAAGTATTTCAAAACAGGTAATGCCAACGGCATTTACGATGATGCCGATGTTGTGCAAAGAATCATCAAACGCGCTGATAAACTGAAACCATTACTCGTTGGCGCCAAAGCTCCTGATTTGTCAATGATTCGAGCCGAAGATTTTCCGAAGTTTAAAGCAATGGGGTTTGAAGATGCCAAAAACAGTGACGAAATGACCAAAGTCTTCTATAAAAACGTCAACGAAGTCAATAAAATGTTTGTCAAGCTAAGCGAGGTCAAAGCCGAATACACGATACTCGTTTTTTGGGATGTAGATTGTGGACATTGCCAAAAAGAAATTCCGGTGTTGGTTAAAGCTTACGAAGAATTGCTTCAAGAGAAGAAAGATGTCAAAGTGTATAGTGTTTATACGCTACATGAAGGTGAAAAATACTTAAAATACATAGCCGATAACAAGCTGCCGTTTATAAATTTGTACGACGGCGCCCATTATAACAATGCCATCGAAAAATATGACGTCTACTCTACTCCGGTGATTTATGTTTTGGATAAAAACAAAGTGATTAAAGCCAAAAGAATCGATGCCGCGAATGTAAAAACCATTATTAAAGCAATTGAAACCGACCCGAGACTATAGGGCAAACCAAGCATAACTGAAACAAAAACCTGAAAGCATGAAAAAAGAACCGGAACTTTCCACTTTAACTACCGAGGAGCTTGAAAAAAGAGCCAAAACAACCAAAATGGCTACAAATTTTTTATTGGGTGTTTTAATAGTTCAATTTGCCGCTGGTGCCTATCTGACTATCAAGCAAGGTTTTAATGTTTTTGTTATTATTCCCATTGCTTTTCTTCCCTTGGTAATTTTAAACTTTACCAATCTGAAAAAAATAAAAGAAGAAATTGCCAAAAGAAACGGTTAATTATTCTTCTTCAGTATGCTGCTGAAATTTAGTTCGCTTGCTGCCTTCGTACATTTCGTATTTTACCAAACGCGCTTCTAAACTTCCATTGAAAAGTTTGATTTTGCGTGAAGGACGTAGTCCGACAAACTTCAAAGCTTCTAAATTACCGGTAATAAACCAGGCATTGGTATTCGGATAATTGTTCTTCAAAGTATCGCCTAATTCACGGTAAAAACGTTCCAATTCAATATCCAAACGTTCTCCATATGGCGGATTGAAAACCATATGCAATGGTCCGACCGTTTCTTTTTTGGTATCAAAGAAATTCGCCTGACTGATGGTGATGTATTCATCCAAATTGGCATTAAGAATATTGTCTTTCGCCTTTTGAACAGCACTTGGCGCTTTGTCGTAACCAATGATATTGTGGTGGAATTCTTTGGTGCGTTTCATCAACGCATCTATAATTTGATCAAACAAATCGTTGTCCCAATCGTTCCATTTCTCGAAAGCAAATTCTTTTCGGTTGATGTTCGCCGGGATATTACACGCTATCATTGCGGCTTCCGCCAAAATCGTTCCTGAACCACACATTGGATCCAAAAAATCAGAACTTCCGTCCCAACCTGATAATAACAACATTCCGGCTGCTAAAACCTCGTTTATCGGAGCGATATTCGTAGCCGTTCTGTAACCTCTGTGATGCAAAGAAGCGCCCGAAGTATCCAGCGCTACAGAACATTGGTCACGGTCGATATGGATATTGATTCTTAAATCCGGGAAATCTTTGTCCACACTTGGACGTTGACCTGTTTTATCCCGAAATTGATCTACAATAGCATCTTTGGCCTTTTGCGAAACAAACTGAGAGTGCTTAAAATTATCCGAGTGAATCGTAGTATCAATCACAAAAGTTTGGTTGGCGTTCATGTATTTACTCCAATCAATCCCTTGAATGCCTTTGTACAAATTCTGATCATTCGTAGCACGGAAATAGTAAATTGGTTTGAGAATTTTTAACGCAGTGCGCAACGACAAATTGGCTTTGTACATAAACCCTTTGTCGCCTTTAAAACTCACAGCACGCGTCCCGATTTCAACCTCTTGAGCGCCTAATTGTTGTAATTCTTTGACCAATATTTCTTCAAAACCAAAAAAGGTTTTGGCTACCATTTTAAAATTCTCCATAATTTATTCTTGTGTCACCCTGTCCCGAAGCTTCGGGAGTCGAAGGGTCAATATCTATTTCAATGACAATATCAATGCTCAATACAGTCATAAGTTCGGCAAAAATACACTAATTTTGCGGGTGAAGAATTCATTTGAAAAGAATAAATGTCAGATACTACAAATTGTAAATCCGAAAATTGGTACGCTTCCTGGTTTGATACACCTTATTACCACATTTTATACAAAGATCGAAACTACCGTGAAGCGCAAATCTTTATGGACAATCTTACCCATTATTTAAATTTACCCGAAAAAGCAAAAGTTCTTGATTTAGCTTGCGGTAAAGGCCGTCATTCCATTTATTTAAACCAATTGGGTTACGACGTAATTGGTGCCGATTTATCCGAAAACAGCATTACTGAAGCCAATAAAAATGCCAATGAAACTTTGCACTTTGTCGTGCATGACAAACGCGTGCCTTTTGAAGAGAAGTATGATGCTATTTTTAACTTGTTTACCAGCTTTGGTTATTTTGAAAGCGAGGAAGACAATTTAAAAACTTTAGTGGCTATCAAAGAAAGTTTGTCCGAATATGGTTTTGCCGTAATTGATTTCATGAATGTTTACACGGTTTTAGAAAACTTAATTCCGGAAGAAACTAAGGAAGTCGATGGCATTACTTTTCACATCAAACGCAGTCATGTTAACCATTTTATCATCAAGGAAATTGATTTTGAAGCCGATGGTGAACAATTTCACTTTGAAGAAAAGGTAAAAGCTTATACTTTGGAAGATTTCCAGCGCATGATGGACCAAGCCGGAATTTACTTATTGGATACTTTTGGAGATTATAAATTGAAAAAATTCCACAAGAATACTAGCGAAAGATTAATAATGATATTTAAGTAAACGCTATAGGCAATAAGCTTTAAGCAATAGGATGAACTTAGAACCTATAACTTACAACAAAATGAATTACATACTTCCTTTACTATCAGTTCTTTTCGGCTATGCAATTGCATTGATTATTAAACCCAAAAAGAAGAACAATCTTAAACTGTTATTGGCGTTTAGCGGTTCGTTTTTACTATCGCTAACCGTAATGGATTTGTTACCGGAAGTATACGAAAGTCACAATCATAGCGTTGGGATTTTTATCATGGTTGGGATTTTGTTCCAAATCATTTTAGAGTTCTTTTCCAAAGGCGCCGAACACGGTCACGTTCATGGTCACGACAAAATCAAGCAAATGCCTTGGTTGTTGTTTATCAGTTTGTGTATTCATGCTTTTTTAGAAGGCTTTCCGGTTGGACATCACCATGATTTAGCCTTCGGAATTGCAATTCACCACTTGCCTATCGCGATAATCTTGACAACCTTTTTCTTAAATGCCGAATTGAACAAAAAAGTGTTGTTTGTCTTTATGCTTTCGTTTGCCGTAATGACTCCTTTAGGAACTTTTGTTTCCGATTCAGCGCCAACAATCACACAATATTACACCGAAATCACAGCTATTGTAATAGGAATTCTATTCCATATTTCGTCAACGATTATCTTTGAAAGTAGCGAAGGACACAAGTTTAACATTGCTAAGATTTCGATGATTATTTTGGGAATTTTGTTAGCATGTTTTGTTTAAAAATCTGAACGAAACTTAGTAACTTAGCGACTCAGAACCTTATCAACACAAAAATGTCCTTCACCAAAACCACCGAACAATCTTCACAATACGAAAGTCTCGAACAAATGTCGGTTCGCGACTTGTTAGCCAATATCAATAACGAAGACAAAACCGTGCCTCTGGCTGTGGAAAAAGCTTTGCCTCAAATTGAAACTTTGGTTTCTCAAATTGTAGCCAAAATGAAACTCGGCGGCAGATTGTTCTACATTGGTGCCGGAACTTCAGGACGTTTAGGCATTGTTGATGCTTCGGAATGTCCGCCAACATTCGGCGTTCCTTTTGATTTAGTCAACGGAATTATTGCTGGCGGTGACAAAGCCATTCGCAAAGCGGTCGAATTTGCTGAAGATGACGCATCCCAAGCTTGGAAAGATTTGCTTGCCGAAAACATAACCGAAAATGACGTCGTAATCGGCATCGCTGCTTCGGGAACTACGCCATACGTAATTGGTGGTTTAGAAAAATGCCATGAAAATAACATTATAACAGGATGTATTACTTGTAACGAAGGAAGTCCGTTAGCGTTAACAGCGCAATTTCCTATTGTTGTGGTTGTTGGTCCGGAGTTCGTTACCGGAAGTTCTCGCATGAAAGCCGGAACCGCACAGAAGTTAGTCTTAAATATGATTTCTACGACAACGATGATTCAATTAGGCCGCGTAAAAGGGAACAAAATGGTCGATATGCAATTGAGCAACGTAAAACTCGTTGACCGTGGCGTTCGAATGATTATGGGTGAAATTCTGGTGAGTTATGAAGAAGCTTCGGCTTTATTGGAAAAACACGGGAGCGTTAGAAAAGCTGTGGAAGCTTATCAAAGTTAGGATGAAGAAAGCAATTAAAATAGTTTTCTTTTTAATTTTTGCCTCGGCAATTGGCATTTATGCTTATCGCAACTCGGTTAGAACTTCGGTAGTCGAATATAAATCGGAACTTGATCCTGATGATTATCCCAAAACGCTCGATAGCATCAAACAAATCAGAAGCCAATTGAATGGAAAAAGTACTTCTGAAATTGGAAAATCATTCACCAACCAACTGACCAATAAAATATTTCCTTATTGGTACGGAACCAATTGGGATTTTAATGGTACCAGTCAAAAGCCAAATGAAGGTAATATTGCTTGCGGTTATTTTGTGACAACGACTCTGAGAGACTTAGGAGTTGCCATCAACCGAGTAAAATTGGCACAATGCGCTTCAGAGGAAATGATTAAGAAGTTGGTTTCAGAAGATAATATTTATCGGTTTTCGAATAAAAGCATTCAGGAATTTGAAAAAACTTTAAAAGAAAAAGGCAATGGCATTTATGTGGTTGGTTTAGACAATCACACCGGTTTTTTATATTTATCGGATGATGGGAATTACTTTATTCATTCTAGTGGCGCACATCCGTTTAAAGTGGTCAAAGAAAAATTCATCGAATCGACTTTATTAATAAAATCAAAATACCGAGTGGCTGGCAAACTATCTTCGGATAAAAAATTACTTACTAATTGGACAAAATTGTAAAAAATATATAACCATGAAAAAAATCATAACCATAGCCATATTATTCTTCTCCATACTTTCCTATTCTCAACAAATGAGTTTAGAGAAAGGCAAATTTTATCTCGGCGGAAACCGAATTGACAGTCGCGAAGCTCGAAATTTATTTGCTACCAATGTTAAAGCGGCAGCACTTTACAAACAAGCCAAATCAAAAGAAGCTTTGGGTGGATTTTTATTAGGATTAGGGATTGGGCTAACCGTTGGTGATTTGGCCATTGGTTTGTTTTCTGATAAAGATTATCCTTCAGCACTAACTTATGCCGGATTGGGTTCGATTGCCGTTTCTGTGCCGATACTTTCAGGAAGAAAAAAACGATATAAAGAAGCGATTGAAATTTACAATTCGGAACACAAAGAATTAAAATTAGGCGCAACCAATAACTCCATAGAACTCAATGCGGTTTCGAATCAAAACGGTTTTGGATTACAATTAAAATTCTAAAATATGTCAGTCAACAAAACACTACTCGATAAAGGAATTAAATACATGCTTTATGCTTTACCTTTGATGTTTATTGGTCCGAGTGTCATTTACAATGCCTTCATCAACAAACAAAACACTTGGCATTGGTTGGTTTTAGCCATTGGAATTGTCCTTTGCTTAACCGCAGTCTATTTTATGTTTAAAGGAATAAAAACGCTTACTGACGCTTTGTTTGATCATGAAAAATAACTCCTATTTAGAAAGTGTTCAAAAGCAATTTCTCTATTATAAAATGTTAGGTGAAAAAGCGATGGAACAACTTGAACCTGAGCAATTATTCATTTCGGTGAATGACGACACCAATTCGATAGCAATAATTGTAAAACACCTTTCCGGAAATATGTTGTCACGTTGGACAGATTTTTTAACTACCGATGGAGAAAAAGAATGGCGTAATCGTGACGCAGAATTTGATTCCTATTTTCTTGAAAATGACAAAGCGGAACTGATGAAATTGTGGAACAGAGGCTGGGATTGTTTGTTCAATGCGATAAATTCGTTAACCGCTGAACAATTAGAAACCATTATCTATATTCGCAACGAAGGTCATACGGTTGTGGAAGCGATTAACCGTCAGTTGGCGCATTATCCTTATCACATTGGTCAAATTGTTTTTTATGCCAAAATGCTCAAAAAAGAAGAATGGAATTCGCTTTCCATTCCAAAAAATAAATCCAATAGTTACAATGCAGAGAAGTTTTCTAAAGACAAAAGCATAAAGAACTTTACGGATGATGAATTGAATAAATTAAAACGTTAAGGTTATAAGGCACTAAGTCTCTGAGGTTCTGAGAAAAACTAAACTCAAAACTAACAACATAGCAACTTAGTACCTTAGCACCTAATACACTTAGCACCTTAACCCATGAAAAAAACATCACTACTCCTACTCGCTTTAACCGTGATTGCTTGCTCAGAAAAAGAGCGTAACTGCCAAGATTTTAAAACCGGCACTTTTGAATTCTCTCAAGAAATCAATGGAAAAAAGGTCACCTCAACTTTCACACGTACCGAAACACTTCAAATAGAAACCTTTAACGGAAAAACCGATACCGCTTCTGTGCGTTGGGTAAATGACTGTGAATTTGTGTTGCAAAAATTACATCCGAAAACCATGAATGAAAAGAAAGCAATCAGCATGAAAATTTTGTTTACTAAAGACAATACCTATACCTTTGACTATTCTTTTGTAGGCGATGCGCAAAAACAACGCGGCACTGTAACAAAATTGAAATAAACGCGTTTAACCGATACAAACTTAATTTACAAACATGGAAGTATTTTTAAATCCCGATGCTTGGGTAGCACTTTTGACTTTAACTTTTTTAGAAATTGTTCTCGGAATTGACAACATTATCTTCATCTCAATCGTAACCGGAAAACTTCCTCAGGAAAAACGCAAAAGAGCCACAAGAATTGGTTTGTTTTTAGCCATGTTTATGCGTATCGGATTGCTATTCGGAATTACATTATTAATCGCTATGAAAGCTCCTTGGTTTAGTATTGATTGGGGTTGGTTTAGCGCTAGTTTCACCGGTCAAGCCATTATTCTTTTGCTTGGTGGTATATTCTTAATTTACAAAAGTACTAAAGAAATTCACGAAAAGGTTGACCACAAAGGTGAAGAAGAAAAAGACTTAAAAACTTCAGCTGCGAAATCATTTAGCAGTGTAATTGTCCAAATTCTATTAATCGATTTAATCTTTTCGGTAGACAGTATTTTAACCGCAGTTGGAATGACCAATGGTGTTGAAGGCGCAATATACATTATGGTTACTGCTGTTGTGATTTCTGTGGGCGTTATGCTTTTATTCGCTGTCCCGGTTGGCAATTTTGTGAACGCCAATCCATCCATACAGGTTCTTGGTTTAGCCTTCTTAATCTTAATTGGTTTTATGTTAATCACCGAAAGTATGCATTTATCTAATGCTTCTTTAGTAGGACAGCATGTTGGTGTAGTTCCAAAAGGCTATTTGTATTTTGCCATTGCATTCTCATTGGCTGTAGAATTCATCAATATGAAAATGCGCAAAAAGAAACACTAATAGTGAAAATATCAAAAGTATAAGCTCCCTATTGATAGGGAGTTTTTTTGTAGCATCTGAGTCTTTTTTTATTTCAATACAAATTGTCCGCAGCTTCTTCTTTTTTTAGATTTTATCCTACATTCTGTCATTTCTATGCTCCTCAACAGTTGTTAAATGATAATTATCATCTTTTTTTAATCAAAAAAAGATTACTTTTACGATAGTTGAGATTGTTAAAATATAAAATTTATTAGGCATGGGTATGGAAAAAAGAATAATGATCTTACAAAAATTCTCTTCTTTCAAAATTGTCCTTTTTTATACAATTGTTAGTGCTGTATATATCTTCGCCTCTGATTACTTCTTAGAACTACTGATTCCTAATATTAATTTACTCTCCAAACTTCAAACTATAAAAGGACTGGCTTTTATTCTCATTACTGCAATACTACTTTATATATTGGTCAAAAGAAATATTGATAAAATATCAAGCTATTATCAAGAAATCATCGATATAAAACAACTGTCCGATGAACAATCGATACAATCGAAGGAAGAATATATTTCTTTATTTAATCACAGCCCTTTACCAATGTGGCTTTTTGACACAGAAACTCTTCATTTTATACTTGTGAATGAAGCTGCTTGCAGTCATTATGGTTTTTCGCAAGAGGAATACATGTCAATGACATTAAAAGATATTCGTCCTAAAGAAGATATACTTTTATTAGAAGAAATGCTTGCTCTTTCTTTGAAAACTAACAGTTCACTTTCGACCATTGTAAGACATCGAAAAAAAAATGGGGAAATTATTCAAGTTAAAGTAAAAACTTGTTTTGTTGCTTTTAATGGAAAAAAATTAAGACTAGCTTCTGCTGTAGATATCACAGCAGAAATGAATACCCAAAAGAAACTGACAGAGTCAAATTCGAGATTACAAATTGCAAGTGAAATTGCCAGTTTAGGTTATTGGACAAATGATTTAGTGAAGTCAGAAATCCAATGGTCTGACGAAATGCACAGGATTTTTGAAACTGATCCCAAAACGTTTGAATTGACTTTAGAGGCGATAGTAAATCGCTTTCATCCGGATGAACGATTGAAATTCAACACCCAAACATTTTCCAATTTTGACGAAAAAAACATTATAGAAAGTGAGCAGAGAATTATTACCGATTCAGGCAAAATAAAATGGATATTGGAGCGAATACATTTAATAAAGAATCATAATAATGTCCCTATTAAACTAGAAGGTATTGCTGTAGATATTACCAAAAGAAAACTACACGAACAAGAAATATGGGAAAGCAACGAACGTTTTAAATTGTTGACGAAAGCTACCATTGAAGCCATTATTGATTGGGATATTGACAGTAAAACTGTTTTTTGGGGTGATGGTTTTCACTCCTTACTAGGCTATGACCTAAGCAAAACGGATAATCGTTTATGGTCAAGTAACATACATCCAGAAGACAGAAAAAAAGTATTAAGTGATTTAAACAGAGCTTTAAAAGATCCTACAAAACAGAATTTTAATGCCGAATTCAGATTTTTAAAAGCCAACAGAGATGTTGCTTACGTACAGCACCGGAGTGTTTTAATAAGAGACATTAACGGCAAAGTGACCAGAGTATTAGGTGCTATGATTGATTTAACTGATACTTTAGAAAGAATGCGTAAGATTGAAATGCAAAATAAGGTATTAAAAGACATTTCATGGACTCAATCACATATGGCAAGAGCTCCACTTGCAAATATTTTAGGTCTCATTAATCTTATGAAAGACAATAAAAGCTTAGGTATAAACGATGAAAATCTTATTGATTATATTAGTGAATCGGCCAATAAACTGGATGATATCATACGTGATATCGTCAAAAAATCTGCCGAAACCAATAACATTGAATAAATCACAACCACCGGAAATTTACAGAAACCCGACAAGTTTTTAAAACCTGTCAGGTTTAATTATTCTAATGACAATGTAATCTGTCCGTCATCGTCCGTTTCTGTTTGGATATCATCCGAAACATTATCTTCTCCGGTTACTTCAACATCTTCCGGTTGGATTTCTTCCGGTTCCTCGAATGGTAATGGTTCTAATAAATTGACTTGTTTTAGTTTGTCTGTGGTCAATTGGTTACCAATCGCCTTAATCCCTTTCACTGAAATAAATTGTTCTAAATCAACAGTAATTGTATCTTTTTGCACACCTTTGACTTTGGCAAAAACAATTTCCGCCATTGGTCGCCAATCGGTTGAAACGATTTCTAATTGGGATTTTTCGTGTTCAGTGATAAAGATTTCTTCTTTGTTTTCGTTTTCTACTAAAAAGCGTTTCACGAAATAACGTTCCTTTTCTCCATCATAATAAATGGTTGAAATTGGTTTCTTCGGATGCCATTTTTCTAAGACAATCATATCTTCCTCAAAATGCGTGGTCAACTCAGGAACAATCGTTTTCAATTTCCCCGATTGGTTGATAATGAGCAAACGGTCATTGGGTCTGAATTCACCCAACAACTCACCTCTTCCATCGACATTCAATCTTTGAACCGTATCGTCAAACCACACTTTACGCGGACGCAAAGTCGAAATGCCTTTTTCTTTGAGTTCAATTTTCTTAATTGGATATTTGGTCACGGTATTACCACGCGAAGCTCTTCCTTTGATGGCAATATCAGAGAAATCGACATCCCATTTGAGTTTTTTGACGCTACCTATTTGGCGCAATAAAATCGTCACCGTTTCTGCTTCACCATTCGGATTCGCAGAAAAATACAATACTTGACTTCCGGCTTTTTCCTGAGTCAAATCATAGAATTTATCACGAGTAACGCCCGAAACATTGAAACGCTTGATAAACGTTGAGCCGTTTTTACCATCGCGGTACATCATATTGTAAATCGTGCGTTTGTCATTTTTATCGAAAACCGCAATATGGATAATGTCTTTGCCAACGAACTTTTTGTCGTCTACTTTGGCAATCATCATTTTTCCGTCACGCAAGAAGACAATCACATCATCAATGTCAGAGCAATCAGCTACGTATTCGTCTTTCTTTAAACCGGTTCCAAAGAAACCTTCTTCTTTGTTGACGTAAAGTTTGGTATTTCTTAAAACCACTTTCGTCGCTTCAATCGTATCAAAACTTCTCAACTCGGTTAGACGTTCTCGACCTTTGCCGTATTTGTCTTTGAGCTTTTGAAAGAAATCCACCGTATAGTCAATGATATGGTCTAAATGGTGTTTTACTTCTTCCATTTCAGCTTCCAACTTCGCAATCGCATCATCGGCTTTGTCCGAGTCGAAACGCGTGATACGAATCATTGGAATTTGCGTCAATTTTTGCAAATCGTCATCATTGATTTCTCTAACAAACGATTTCAAGAAAGGCTTAAATCGGTCATACATATAAACGTAAAGCGATTCTCTGTCGGAGTACAATTTGAAGTCGATGTACATTTCTTCTCGGATGAAAATTTTCTCCAACGTTGAGAAATGCCATTTGTTTTCTAATTCGTCTAACTGAATTTCCAATTCGCGTTTGAGCAAATCAACCGTTCGGTGTGTCGAAATCTTCAACATATCCGAAACACCGATGAACAACGGTTTGTGGTTTTCAATTACACAACCTAATGGCGCTACAGAAGTTTCACAAGCGGTAAATGCGTAAAGTGCATCAATGGTTTTATCCGGAGAAACGCCCGGCGGAAGATGGATTAAAATCTCTACTTCGGCAGCGGTATTGTCTTCTATTTTTTTGACTTTGATTTTCCCTTTTTCATTGGCTTTCAAAATACTATCAATCAGCGTTGACGTATTGGTTGAAAATGGAATTTGGGTAATCACCAACGTTTGTTTGTCGAGCTGACCAATTTTGGCACGCACACGCACTCGTCCGCCACGCAAACCATCATTGTAATTGGAAACATCAGCAATACCTGCGGTTGGGAAATCAGGAAATAAAGTAAATGGTTTGTTCTTTAATATTTTAATCGAAGCATCTATCAGTTCGTTAAAGTTATGTGGTAAAACTTTAGTCGATAAACCTACGGCAATTCCTTCGGCACCTTGCGCTAACAACAACGGAAACTTTACCGGAAGATTAATCGGTTCGGCACGTCGACCATCGTATGACATTCCCCATTGGGTGATTTTGGGAGAATACAACACATCGTGGCCAAACTTAGAAATACGCGCTTCAATATAACGCGAAGCCGCAGCACTATCGCCGGTTAGAATATTTCCCCAGTTTCCTTGCATGTCGATAATCAAATCCTTTTGCCCTATTTGCACCATCGCATCACCAATACTTGCATCACCGTGTGGATGATACTGCATGGTATGTCCAACGATGTTCGCCACTTTGTTATAACGACCATCATCCAACTCTTTCATGGAATGCATAATACGGCGTTGCACCGGTTTGAATCCGTCTTCAATCGCAGGAACCGCACGTTCGAGAATTACATAGGAAGCATAATCCAAAAACCAATCTTTGTACATGCCTGTAACTTTGGTAATGGTGTCTTCCGGGTTTTCGTCGTTTTCGTAGAAATGGTTGCCCGAAGATTTAATGTCTTCAAAGCCTTCTTCCATTGCGTCATCGCTTGTCGATTCGTTCAACTCGTCGTTGATCTCGTCTTCGTTTGGGATGATATCGTCTTCTTCTTCGTCTTTCATATTTTTTGTAGCACTATGTTACTCAAAGTTTTCACAGTGTTTCACAATGTTTAAAAATTTCTTTGGGAAACTTTGTGCTTTACATAGTGGAACTTTGTGTTACTAACTTCATAATATCAATCTTTTTATTCCGTCTTTTAATGACTTTTTATAAAAATTTAAAAGTAAACCTAACTTACATTCTGAAAGACGCATGTAAGTTAGACATTGAGCAGTGTGTTCAATTGTAAAATCCTCAACAACTTTTAATTCAACGATCACTTTATTGTTTACAATTAAATCAACTCGGTATCCGCAATCCATTTTTATATCTTCATAAATAACGGGAAAAGGTTGTTCTTGTTTAACCTCTAATCCATGTTTCATCAATTCATAAGCTAAACATTCTCTATAAACTTTTTCCAACAAACCAGAACCTAATTTAGTATGGACTTTATAAGCGCAATCCAATATAATTCGACTAATTTCGTTTTCTTCGTTCATAATAAATTTAACTGTTACACTATGTTACTCAAAGTCAATCACAAAGTCTCTCAATGTTTTTAAAATTTCTTTGTGTGACTTTGTGCTTTACATTGTGATACTTCGTGCACCAAAAACCTACTTCTCCACCACATCCAATTCCACTTTCAAATTATTGATAATAAAAACCTGTCTGTCCGGTGTATTTTTCCCCATATAGAATTCGAGTAAGGTTTCAATCGATGTGGATTTGTCTAACATCACCGGATCAAGTCGAATGCTTTCGCCAATAAAATGTTTGAACTCATCGGGTGAAATTTCCCCTAATCCTTTGAATCGGGTGATTTCAGGTTTTGGTTTTAGTTTTTCAATAGCATCAATTCGCTCTTGTTCGCTGTAACAATAGATGGTTTCCTTTTTGTTTCGCACGCGGAATAAAGGCGTTTGCAAAATATACAAATGGCCGTCTTTAATTAGCTCAGGAAAGAATTGCAAAAAGAAAGTAATCAACAACAAACGAATGTGCATCCCGTCAACATCGGCATCGGTGGCAATTACGATATTGTTGTACCGCAAATCACCCATGTCTTCTTCGATGTCTAAAGCCGCTTGAAGCAAATTGAACTCTTCGTTTTCGTAAACAATTTTTTTGGTCATGCCATAAGAATTCAATGGCTTACCACGCAAACTAAATACGGCTTGGGTATTCACATCCCGACTTTTGGTAATCGAACCGGAAGCCGAATCACCTTCCGTAATGAAAAGCGTGCTTTCTAAACTTCTTGGGTTTTTGGCATCGGTTAAGTGCACGCGACAATCGCGTAGTTTTTTATTGTGCAGACTCGCTTTTTTGGCTCTGTCTTTGGCTAATTTTCTAATACCCGATAATTCTTTACGCTCGCGTTCGGCTTGAAGAATTTTGCGCAATAGTAAATCGGCTACTTCAGGGTTTTTGTGTAAAAAGTTATCGAGTTTGGTTTTGATGAAATCGTTAACAAAAGTACGCACTGATGGACCTTTCGGACCAATATCGGTTGAGCCTAATTTGGTTTTCGTTTGTGATTCAAAAACCGGTTCTTCGACTTTTACCGCAATAGCAGAAACAATCGATTTACGAATGTCAGACGCTTCAAAAGGTTTGTTGTAAAACTCTTTGATGGTTTTGACAATTGCTTCGCGGAAAGCACCTAAATGCGTTCCACCTTGGGTTGTATTCTGACCATTGACAAACGAATGGTATTCTTCTGAGTATTGTGATTTACTGTGTGTTAAAGCAATTTCAATATCATCACCTTCCAAATGAATTACAGGATATTGCATGTCTTCCTCCGAAATGGTTTCTTCGAGTAAATCCTTTAATCCGTATTCGGAAAGGTATTTTTCACCGTTGTAATAAATCGTTAATCCACGATTTAAATAACAGTAGTTTTTGAGCATCTTGATAACATACTCATTTCGGTATTTATAGTTTTTGAAAATGGTTTCATCGGCTACGAAAGACACTTTGGTTCCTCTTCGTTTGGTCGATTCTACTAAGTCCTCTTCAAGGGTTAAATTTCCGGCGGAGAATTCGGCGGCTTTTTGTTGGTTGTCCCGAACCGATTCCACACGGAAATAATTGGACAAAGCATTGACGGCTTTGGTACCTACTCCATTCAAACCAACAGATTTCTTAAACGCTTTGGAGTCGTATTTTCCTCCGGTATTCATTTTGGAAACCACATCAACGACTTTCCCTAACGGAATACCACGACCGTAATCGCGTACGGTAACCAATTTGTCTTTGATCGTCACTTCAATGACTTTTCCGGCACCCATGACGAATTCATCGATACAGTTGTCGATGGTTTCTTTGAGCAATATGTAAATACCATCATCGGGTGAAGAACCGTCACCGAGTTTCCCGATGTACATTCCGGGACGCATTCGGATGTGTTCTTTCCAGTCGAGCGAACGGATATTGTCTTCGGTATATTGATTTTGTTCTGACATTTTAAAAACTAACGATTTTAACTGCGTTCAATTCGGTCGTTGCCTTTTGCAACAACCTCGGGTCTGCTAATATAGTGGAATTAGGGTGATTTTTGAAATGATATTTATCAAAGTTATTAAGAATGATATTGACAAAATGAGGCAATAGGCATAAGACAAAAGACAATAGTTTAAAGTTGTTGAATTAGATGATTTTCCTCATTCTAGAAATAACATTTAGTGTCAAAAAAAAAAACCGAAAGTACTAACTTTCGGCTTTTTCCTATTGCCTTTTGGCTTATGCCTAATGACTAACTACACATTAAAACGGAAATGCATTACATCACCATCTTTTACGATGTATTCCTTACCTTCTACTTTGAATTTTCCGGCTTCTTTGGCTTTGGCTTCTGAACCATAAAGCACATAGTCTTCATACGAAATCACTTCGGCACGGATAAACCCTTTTTCAAAATCGGTGTGAATTACTCCGGCTGCTTTTGGTGCCGTATCGCCTATGTTGATTGTCCAAGCACGAACTTCTTTAACGCCGGCAGTGAAATAGGTTTGTTGTTTCAATAATTTATAAGCAGCCCGAATTAAAACCGCGGAACCCGGTTCCTTTAAACCTAAATCTTCCAAGAACATTTGACGTTCTTCATACGTCTCTAATTCGGTGATATCAGCTTCTGTTCCAACGGCTAAAACGATTACTTCAGCATTTTCGTCTTTAACCAATTCACGAACTAAATCAACATATTTATTGCCTGTAGCCGCTGATTCTTCGTCAACATTACAAACATAAAGAACCGGTTTTGTGGTGATTAATTGGAAATCTTCCATCAACGCTTCTTCGTCGGCATTTTGAGGAATTACTGTTCTTGCTGATTTGGCTTGCAATAAAGCTTCGCGGATTCTGTCTAAGAACGCTTTTTCAACTTGGCCTTCTTTGTTTCCGGTTTTGGCAGCGCGGTTGACTTTTTCCAAACGTTTTTCAACAGTTTCTAAGTCTTTTAACTGCAATTCGATATCGATGGTTTCTTTGTCGCGAATAGGATTCACATTGCCATCAACGTGGATAATATTATCATTGTCAAAACAACGCAAAACGTGTATGATAGCGTTACATTCTCTGATGTTGGCCAAAAATTGATTTCCCAAACCTTCGCCTTTACTTGCTCCTTTTACCAATCCGGCGATGTCAACGATATCAACGGTAGCCATTTGAACTCGTTCCGGTTTTACCAATTCTTCTAATTTGTTGATTCTTGGATCAGGAACGTTTACAACGCCTATGTTTGGCTCAATAGTACAAAACGGAAAATTCGCGCTTTGTGCTTTGGCATTTGATAAACAATTAAATAAAGTTGATTTCCCTACGTTTGGCAATCCTACAATTCCTGCTTTCATATCAATGTTTTATTATAAAAAGTGTGCAAATATAGCGTAATAAAACCAAGTAACAAAGTGGATGAAAAAGCAAAAATTTGAAGTTAATTTGCTCTGTCTTGCAATTGATTGATGATGGCTTGCTCTTCTTCGGTTGAAGTTAATCCCGAGATATCCCAATAAGTGGAAAGAATGGTATTTTTCTTGTTGTAAAGTGTTTTGTCTTTAAAGACTTCGCTTTCTTTGAAGCTGTAATTTTGGTTGCTGAAATTGGTGGTTACAAAGTAATTTCGGACTTCAATATCGGTAGTTTTATTTTTGTCAATTCGCTCAAAACCAATCTCTTCTTTAGAACTAATTAAATAATAATTTTCACCATCTAATCTGTAAATCGTTTTAAATAAAGATTTGTAAATATTCTTGGAACCAACCGCTTTTCTCTCTTTAACATTTGCAATAGTTGTTGGAGAGATAACGGTGCTTACTTCAATGATAATTTTCTTTTTCCAGTCGTAAATGATTCTAAAGTCATCGCTTAAATCGTCATTATTATCCAATGGCGTTACTAACATCACATTGTAATCTTGATTGGCAGAATAGCCTTTGATGATAAAGTCAAATTTCTTTTTGGCGACAGCATCCAATATTGGATTCAAATATTTGAAATTGTAATAATTCTGCATGATGTCGTTGAGATTGTACCCTAAGACATCAGAGTTAATTTGGTCAAATACCAAACCATATGACCTGTTTTGTTCTACTAAAATATTGCTTTTAAAGTTTTTTTCTTTGCCGAATAATTGGAAATTCATCAAACCATCATTGTAATAAGCATAATTGCCATCCATTTTGAAAAACTCTCTGGAATAGACTTTTAATCGCGCCGGAACCGTAAGTTTTTTGACTGAATTTGCAACTATACTTTTCAATATTTTTTGCGGATGTTGTTTGGTGACAATAATTTCATCCAAATCATTGACATTGCTTTTCAAGTAAATCGTATTATCAGTCTTCAGTAAAGCCGATGAACGCACTGTTACTTTTGCATAAGAAGAATGCGTAACCTGAATATTTGAGGAACCATTTAGAACAAAAGCCACCTTTCCTTCAGCATTACTCAATAAAGTCTGTTTGGTTTTTATAATGTAAACCGTAACGTCCTCAATAGGAAGATTGGTTAAAGCGTCTTTCAATATCAATGTCTTCTCAACAGATTGAGCGTATATTGAAACACTAAAAGCTAATAAAAACAGCAGGTAAAGTTGCTTCATCCTTAGACTAGGTTTGAACAAATTTAGTAAAATTTCATTTTAAATTGATAATACACCATCGTGATGGTTAAATAATTAAAAATAAATTTATTGAGATTGTTAAAAAAGTTTGACGTAATCACATTGTATCCGATAAACCACTTTAACCTCATAAAAAAACAGATTATAATTTTCAACACTGATTTTATGATTATCCTATAACATTTAGAAAGAATTATGTAACACAAAAGAACTCGTTAAGAATTAAATTTGTAATGTACAAACCAATAAAACAAATGATTATGAAAGCTATAGTAATAAGTATACTAGCTTTGTTATTATCTATTAATAGCCAAGCGCAAAACACAAATAAAAAATCCGAAGTTAAAACCACCACCACAACTGTAAAAGATTCTGATGGTGTGAAAAAAATTGTAAAAACTGAAGAAACTAAAGAAACACAGAAAATTAAATTAGAACAAGAAAAAAACAACACCTTAAATATTCCAACGAAACCGAGCCAAGTTGATGTTACTACTAAAACACAAGTTTCTGTCGATGGTGTGACTAAATTTGTTGATGTTGACCGTTCAGCATATTACACTTACAACGGACAAAAATATCAGGTTGCTATTGACAATAGCGGTTATACAATGACGTTGCCTGATGCCAATGAAAAAACGATTTTAAGAAGAACTTCCAATAACAATTATATTTTTAAAAACAAGGACAAACTCTCTGTTGGTTATTTCGATACCGAAGGAAACCTAGTGGTAGAAACCTACGACGAAAAAACAGACACAGTAGTTCTTGAAAAATATATTGTTGTGAAGCCTTAATATAATTCATGTTTTGTTAGGGAAGCCCGGGCTAAATGCTTGGGCTTTTTTTTGAGATTTCACGGAATAAAAAAAACCTCAATAACTTGAGGTTTTTTTTATTATTCGTTGTGTAAAAAAGATTGTCGGTTGAGCAACGTTTCTTCACTTTCCACATGATTGTCATCAGGAATACAACAATCCACCGGACAAACTGCCGCACATTGTGGTTCTTCGTGGAAACCTTTACATTCGGTACATTTTCCAGGCACTATATAATAGATATCGTCAGAAATTGGAGTTTGCGCTGCATCAGAGTCAACTTCGGTTCCATCAGGTAAAATGACTTTACCTTTTAATTTGGTTCCGTCTTTATAACGCCAATCATCAGCACCTTCGTAAATAGCAGTATTAGGACATTCCGGTTCACATGCACCACAGTTGATACATTCGTCAGTTATTATGATAGCCATATTTTATATGCTTTATGCTGTAAGCAAAATGCTATAAGCTTTTATTAATTAAAGTATTATTAAGTGCTTAATGCTTAAAGCGTATTGCTTAAAGCCAAAAAACCTTATTTTTGCGCAAAATTACAATCAAAACCATTCATAAACAAGCTACTGATGTTACAAATCGAGAAAAAAAAATGTTTTATTGAATTAGGGAAGTTTTTAAGCCAATTCTCTTTGGAACAAAACCATAAAAATGAAGCGGTTCTTCATAACGATTTATTCTTCGATAGATTTGTAGATTTGATCCAGTTGTCGCAATCACACAATGGTTGGTTTACCCCGGAACAAGTTTATCATTCAGTTCAATCATGGGCTAAAGCTTTGCAAGAAGACAATTTAAAACAATGGTTGTCTAAATACGATTTCTCGAAAGTACAGCCAAAAACTGTTGGATTAATTCTAGCCGGAAATATTCCGCTGGTTGGATTTCACGATTTTCTTTCCGTATTAATTTCGGGTCATAAAGTTTTAGTGAAAACTTCTTCCAATGACCAACATTTAATCAAGTTTTTAGCTAAATATCTTGTCGCAGTCAATGCTGAAATAGAAAATTACATCACATTTACCGATGGCAAGTTGGAAAACTTTGATGCCGTAATCGCTACCGGAAGCAACAACACCGCTCGTTATTTTGAATTTTACTTCAAAGATAAGCCGAGTATTATTCGTAAAAACAGAAACTCAGTCGCACTTCTAACCGGAAATGAAACCCAAGAAGATTTAATGAATTTAGGAGAAGATATTTTCCGCTACTTTGGTTTAGGATGCAGAAATGTGTCCAAATTATTTGTCCCAAAAGAATACGACTTCCAACCTTTTTTTCAGGCGATTTATGAATACAAAGACGTAATATTTTATGAAAAATATTCTAACAATTACGACTACAACAAAGCCGTTTTCTTAATGAGTAACTTTAAGTTATTGGACAATGAATTCTTAACTTTAAAAGAAGATACCAGTTACGCCTCGCCTATTTCCTCAGTGTTTTATGAATACTATGAAAACTTGGAAGACATTAAAAAGCAATTGGAAAACGATGCGGATCAAATTCAATGTGTTGTTTCTAATAATCTGATTCCCAATTCGATTCCGTTTGGTAAAACCCAACAACCGGAACTTTGGGATTATGCTGACAATATCGATACTTTAACTTTTTTATCGACAATTTAATTCCTACATTTACTATCTAAACTTGTAGGTTATGAAAAAAATTATCTTTTGCTTTTTGCTATTATTGGTCCAAGTAATTTTTGCTCAGATAGTTTTAACTCCTTTCACAGCGGATATTCCTTCAAGTAGCTTTACAAGTTCTCTTGATGCTTTTGGCAATGAAATAGTAGTTTCTGCTAACTACCCATTAGATATTTCTCAAAGAAGGTTTTTTGTCTTTGAAAAAAATGGCAACATAATTAGCCAAGAGACTTTCTTCACTCCTTATGACGTCGCTCCTTATGACAGTTTTGGTGATAATATATCCATAAACAATGACTTCATTGCAGCCAGCTCGAGATTAAATGATCAAGTAGCATCGAATGCCGGAGCTGTTTATATGTATAGAAAAGTGGATGGCGATTGGATGTTTTTTCAAAAGATAACTGCCTTTGATGGTGTGGCGGATGATTACTTTGGTTCTGATGTTAAAGTTATTGGAAACCAACTTTTTGTAAGTGCAATTAATAATGAACCTATCGGACAACCAACTTCTACCAATAGTGGTGCTGTATACGTATATCATTTCGATGGTGCCAGCTGGATTTATTCACAAAAAATAACAATTAGTGGGAGTTATCAATTTGGAATTAAAATGAGAGTTTCTGACAGTAAACTTGTAGTGGCTTCAGCTTCAAGTTTTGGGACAGCCTATTTGCATACGTATCACTACAATGCAAACACTTGGAACTTTTCATCCTCAATTACTCCAGTCAATCCAATCAACGAATCTATAAGTGATTTTGATTTGGATAACAATCAGCTTTTTATTTTACCATTCAACGCTATGGCTTCCAGTATATATGTCTACGACGATATTGCGAACAACTGGAGTTTAAACACTACAATCACGCCATTAAATTACAATGAAAAAATGGCCACAAATTTTAAGGTTAAAAATGATATTATGTTTGTTAGTCTTAATTTCCATGCGTTGCTCTATACTTCCAAAACTCCTGTGTCAGTGTATAGAAAAATAAATGACAACTGGACTTTCCAAGAACTAATTTATGGAGAAGGCCCATTTGAACAAGAAGATGCTTTTGGTACTCAAATTGCTATTACGGATGATATTGTAGTAATTGGTGCTCCTACAGAGCAATTGCCTTCGGCTTTTAGTGGACGTGCTTACACTTTTGATGTAACTTTAGGAATTAACGAAAACACATTGAATGACTTAAAAGCATACCCTAATCCAACTTCCCACCTAGTTCATTTGACTAGCAATTTAGCGGAAAACATAAGTACTATAGGTATTTATCAGTTAGATGGAAAGCTGATGAAAACAATTAATTATTTGCAAAGTCCAATTTCTTTCAAAGAATTCCAAAATGGAGTATATCTTTTAAAAGTAACTATGGCCAACGGTTCTTACACTTGTAAAAGAATTGTAAAGATTTAAACTGCTATTTTAAATTATTGTCAATAATTGTTATAAACTAAAACGTTTTCGTTAATAACATAGGCTTATTATTGCGGAATTCTAACGGCATATTTTAGCCCTATTTCCGTAATTTGCACTATAATTTTTTTGAAAATCCATCATGAAAAAACACAATTACAGCGCCGGACCGTGTATTCTTCCACAAGAAGTTTTTGAAAAATCTGCTCAAGCGGTTTTAAATTTCAACAACTCGGGCTTGTCCTTATTGGAAATGTCACACCGCAGCAAAGATTTTGTAGCCGTAATGGATGAAGTAAGAGCTTTGGTTTTAGAGCTTTTAGGTTTGGAAGGCAAAGGCTACCAAGCATTGTTTTTGCAAGGTGGCGCGAGTTTGGAATTCTTAATGGTACCTTATAACTTAATGAAAGTCGATGGCAAAGCCGCTTATTTAGATACCGGAACTTGGGCGAACAATGCGATTAAAGAAGCTAAATTATTTGGAGAAACAGTTGTCGTTGGTTCTTCCAAAGAAGACAATTACAATCATATTCCAACCGATTATACCATTCCTGCTGATGCGAGTTATTTCCATTGCACGAGTAACAATACCATTTTTGGGACGCAAATGAAGTCATTCCCAAAAACCGATATTCCGGTGGTTTGTGATATGAGTTCGGATATTTTTTCACGCACTTTAGATTTTACACAGTTTGACTTAATTTATGCCGGTGCTCAGAAAAATATGGGCGCAGCCGGTGCAACATTGGTTGTGGTAAAAGAAGAAATCTTGGGTAAATCAGGCAGAACGATCCCGAGTATTTTGGATTATGAGAAACATATTAAAGCCGAAAGCATGTACAATACGCCTGCCGTTTTTGCGGTTTACACTTGTCTGTTGACTTTACAATGGCTAAAAAAACAAGGCGGTATTGCAGCGATTGAAAAAATTAATGAAGCGAAAGCCAATTTACTCTACACAGAAATCGACAGAAATCCGTTGTTCATTGGAACTGCAAATCCAGCGGACAGAAGTTTTATGAATGCGACTTTCCTTTTGGTCAATCCTGAACATCAAGAAACGTTTGACAAAATGTGGAAAGCAGCCGGAATCTCAGGTTTACCGGGACATCGTTCTGTTGGCGGCTACCGCGCTTCTATGTACAATGCGTTATCGTTAGAAAGCGTTCAAGTTTTAGTTGATGTGATGAAGGAATTGGAAACGGTTTACAGCAATCAGTCGCAATTAGCAGAAAAATAGCCCCGATTGCAGCAAGTATCCTTTTTTTTTTGAGGGAAAGCCTCTCGACTGCGCTCGAGGTGACAAAAAAAAAGATACTGCGAAAAGCGGGACACGAGCTCCTAAAAAATTACAAATTATAAACAATGAAAGTATTAGCCAACGACGGAATTTCAAAAAGCGGCATTCAAGCTTTAGAAAAAGGTGGTTTTGAAGTGATCACAACCAAAGTAGCGCAAGAGCAAGTAGCCAATTATGTCAACGCCAATAACATTTCGGTGGTTTTGGTGCGCAGTGCTACGAAAGTTAGAAAAGATATTATTGATGCATGTCCGGGATTGAAAATCATTGGTCGCGGCGGTGTTGGTATGGACAATATTGATGTAGATTATGCTCGCAGTAAAGGGGTTCATGTAATCAACACGCCGGCTTCTTCTTCGGAAAGTGTGGCCGAATTGGTGTTTGCGCATTTGTTTACGGGCGTGAGATTTTTACATGATTCGAACAGAAACATGCCTTTAGAAGGTGATACCAACTTTGACGGTTTGAAAAAAGCGTATGCTAACGGAATTGAATTGCGTGGCAAAACTTTAGGGATTATTGGTTTTGGAAGAATTGGTCAGGCTGTCGCCAAAATGGCGCTTGGTTTAGGCATGAAAGTCATTGCTGCCGATAAATATGTTGACAAAGCGGAAGTAAAAGTAGATTTTTACAATGGTCAGTTTATCAATGTAGAATTTGAAACCGAACCTTTAGAAGATGTGATCAAACATTCCGATTTTATTACGCTTCACGTTCCGGCGCAAGATGGTTATGTTATTGGCAAATCCGAATTTGAATTGATGAAAGAAGGCGTTGGTATTGTAAACTGCGCTCGCGGTGGAGTAATTGACGAAGTGGCTTTGGTAGAAGCTTTAGATTCGGATAAAGTATTGTTTGCCGGTTTAGATGTTTTTGAAAACGAACCAACTCCGGAAATTCAAATCCTGATGCACACGAAAATTTCGTTGACACCACATATTGGTGCTGCGACTTTAGAAGCACAAGACCGAATCGGGACTGAATTAGCAGAACAAATTATCAGTTTGTTGAAATCGGAGAAAGTTTAAGACGTGAAAATATATTTTGAGCCACACTGAAAAGTGTGGCTTTTTTGTATATCCTTAAAAAAATGTCATAATAAAAACCAAGATTAATTTGTTCTCGTAAATGAGGAAAACAAAAAACATTTTTATTATGAAAAATTACAAAATCAAATTTAGAATCGCGGCATTTTTATTAATGACTTCTTTGGCTGTAACTACCGTATCTTGTAGTGATGATGATGACAACAATAATACAACTGTAGAAGCTCCAAATGTTAATTTTACTGTATTGACAAATAACAATGTTATTGTTAAGTACAATGCCAGAAATTTAACCTCTCCTATTTCCACTACGCCAATCACAGGATTAGCCGGTAGTGAACAAATCGTAAGCATTGACTACAGACCGGCAACCGGACAATTGTATGCATTGGGTTCGTCAAGCAGACTGTATTTTATCAATGAAGAATCCGGTGCAGCTACGGCTTTAGGCAATGCTTCATTTACACCAGCTGTTTCCGGTGCTAATGTTTCATTAGATTTTAATCCAACAGTGGACAGAATCAGATTGGTCACAGAATCAGGACAAAATTTACGTTTACATCCCGAACTTGGTACAGTTGCCGCTACTGACATTTCTATTGTCGGCAATGCCAATACAAGAATTGGTGCTGTTGCTTATACCAATAGTATGGCTGGAGCCAGTACAACCACTTTGTATGATGTTGACTTTGGAGAAGATAAATTGTATATCCAAAGTCCGCCAAACGATGGAGGTTTACAGCTTGTAGGCGATTTAACTATTGATTTTGAAGGACAAGGCGATTTTGATATCCTTGCAGACAATTCACAAGCTTTGGCTGTGACCAACAACAATAGTGTATCAAAATTATACACTATCGATTTAACCACAGGAAAAGCGGTTGATGTTGGAACCTTTGGTTTGCCGGTTGTCAGTTTGGCTTTCAAAACCAATCCAGTTGCCTTTGCAGCCAGTTCAGACAATATGCTTTACCGATTTAACCCAACGAATCCAACAATGAATTCGGTAGCATTTGCCGGACTTTCCGGTGGAGAAACTGTAATTGGATTAGATTTCAGACCTGCTACAGGAACACTATATGCTGTTACCAGTCAGAGTAGACTTATGACTGTTAATACTGCTAATGGTCAGTTGACACAAGTTGGTTCTACCTTAACGCCTTCGCTTTCGGGTACTTCGTTTGGATTTGATTTCAATCCTACAGTTGACCGAATCAGATTGGTTAGCAATACAGGACAAAACCTTAGATTACATCCAGATTTAGGAACAGTTGTTTTTACAGATGGCAGTCTAAATCCGGGAACTCCTTCTGTAAATGCAGCGGCTTACACCAACAGTTTTGGAGGATCTACCACTACTTCCTTATTTGTTATTGACGCTTCTACTGATATGTTATATCTTCAAAATCCGCCAAATAACGGAACATTAGTTGCTGTTGGCGCTTTAGGTTTTAATGTTGAAGCAGAAAACGGATTTGACATTGGAGGAAGTAGCAATACTGCTTTTGCACTTTTAAAAGTAAATGGTGTAACTTCAGTGTACGCAATCAATTTAACAACCGGAGCAGCCACAAAAGGAGCAGATTTTAACATACAAGCTACAGCGATGGCACTAGGTTTAGGTTTTTAATTAATTGTTTAATATTTGGGTTAGTAAGAAACCTTGTTGCAGTCTAAGCTGTGACAAGGTTTTTTAACATATTGAAAAGACTGAATTCAAGCGATTTTACGTAAATTTATTAAAAATTTGAGCGATGAAAACTTTAGTATCACTTTTGCTTATTTTGTTGATTATTGTTGGGTGCCACAGTTCCAAAAACGCAGTGGTTGCCTCGGATACAACATCAAAAGTTTCCGATACGGTTAAAATTGCCAATGAAGAACTTGAATATGAAGTCATCATCATTGATCCCGGTTTTAGTTCTTGGATTGCAAGTAGAGCCAGACCTAGAGGTTATTATTCTGAGAGTTATCTAGAAAATAAAAATCAAGTATATGTTAACGAATGGAACTCCAGAGCTTTACAACCACAACGTTATAATAATTTATACGACACGAGAATTGACTACGATCCATCTATCCGTTATGGCTATGAAGTGAATTATTTAATTTTTAACTATTTTGTTTATTTTCAAGTCACCTACAATCAGCGATTGGGCGGTATTGTTCCTTTTCCATAAACTGTTATATTTGTAGAAAATTAGTTTATGGCAAGTTTTAAAGAACGCTGGAATATCAAATCAAATTGGCAAGTCTTTGTCATCCTTGTGGTATTTGCCGTTACGGGTTCAAGTTCAGCCTTACTTTCCAAGCCTGTTTTAGAATTATTCGGTATTGTAAAAGGAGACGTTTCCAATTGGCTTTACTATCCGTTATACCTCATCCTCATCTTCCCCATTTATCAGGTTTTGTTGGTTAGTTTCGGGTTTATTTTTGGGCAGTTTACTTTTTTTTGGGCCTTTGAAAAGAAGATGTTGAAAAGTATGGGATTGGGCTTTTTATTTCCCAATAAAAAAAATCCCGAGTAAATTAATACCCAGGACTTTTCACCAAAATACTCAACTTAAATTTACTAAAATTCTATTTGTCTTTTTTGATCAAATTGAAAAAATCATTTCTGTTTTCTTTATCTTTAAATATTCCTCCGTACTGAATGGTTGAAGTATAACTGCTTTCATCCTGAATTCCTCTACTTGACACACAAAGATGTTTGGCTTCCATTACTACCATAACGCTATCCGTTTCTAAAACTTTTTTCAATTCATTAAAAATCTGCATAATGAGACGCTCTTGAACTTGCGGTCTCCGCGAATAATAGTCTACAATTCTGTTAAGCTTTGATAAACCAATCACTTTTCCGCTGGAAACATAGCCAATGTGAGTTTTGCCTATAATAGGCAGAAAGTGATGTTCACAAGTAGAATTAAAACTAATATCCGCTTCAACCAACATTTTATCATATTGATACGAATTGTCAAAAACCGAAATCTTTGGTTTATTCGCAGGATTTAAACCGGAAAATATTTCTTGAATAAACATTTTTGCAACACGATGTGGCGTTCCTTTCAAGCTGTCATCGGTCATATCTAAACCCATTTCTTCCATAATGCTATGGAAATGCTTTTCGATGTTGTCCATCTTTTGTTTATCTGTCTTGATAAAGGCGTCAGGACGCAAAGGCGTCTCCGCAGAAGTCATTTGATGATTGTCACCTATCAATTCAAATAATTCTTTTTCAATGGGTGTGTTCATAAGAATTAATTATTTTTTTGTTTAACAAATGTAATAAATAATTAAACAAAAAATTATACTTAACACAATTTTATAATTTATTCACTCATAAAAAAAATTGATATCATCTATTAAAAGAAAATACTTTGTTACTTTGTGAAAAATTCGATTGATGATTATTGCCAAAGACATTCACAAATACTACGATAGTTTGCACGTTTTAAAAGGTGTAGATTTACATATAAAAAGAGGAGAAATTGTATCTATTGTTGGTGCTTCCGGTGCGGGAAAAACTACCTTGTTGCAAATACTCGGAACACTTGACAATGCCGCAAAATCAAATAATACTTCACTTGAGATAAATAGTGAAAACATATTGAAAATGAACGATAAAACATTATCTAAGTTCAGGAATCTGCATTTAGGCTTTATCTTCCAATTCCACCAATTATTGCCGGAATTTACCGCTTTGGAAAACGTTTGTATTCCGGCATACATTGCCGGAAAAGAAAAAAAGGAAACCGAAAATGAAGCCAAACGTTTACTCGATTATTTAGGTTTAGCCGAAAGAAGTCATCACAAGCCTAACGAACTTTCCGGAGGGGAACAACAACGCGTTGCTGTAGCGCGCGCTCTGATAAACAAACCGGCTGTGATTTTTGCCGATGAACCTTCGGGAAATTTAGATACGACTTCGGCGGAAAATTTACACCAGTTATTTTTTAAATTGAGAGAAGAATTTGGACAAACCTTTGTCATTGTTACGCACAACGAGGAATTAGCCAACATGGCTGATAGAAAATTAGTCATGAAAGATGGCTTAATCGTATGATAATATGGTGCTTATTCTACTTAGTTGGCTGTATCTTTTTCTCACTTCCATTATTTTAGGAATAGGGTTTTCAAAGCTTTTTCGAATTCAATCTTTGACTATTGTTTTTGCCGGTATTCTCGGATTATTTGGAATTACATTGTTGGCGAGCTCATGGGCGATATTTGGTCCGATAAATATAGAATTTCATGCTTTTTTGATAATAACATCAATCACTCTTGGATTTTATTTGAAAAGCGATTTAAAAGATATTACCCAAAGTATTCTAACGCGACTAAATTCCTTCTCACTAGCATTAAAAGCACTTTTTAGTATCAGTAGCATTTTAATTTTGTTACAAAGTGCTACTTTGCCTTTTATTGTTGACAATGAAACCTATTACATCCAAACTATCAAATGGTTGAACGAATACGGATTTGTTCTCGGTTTGGCAAATTTGCACTTGTTTTTAGGACAAACGAGCGGTTGGCACATCACACAGAGCGTTTATTCGTTTTCATTTCTTTATGACAGCTTAAATGACTTGAATGGTTATTTGTTTTTACTCTTTAATTATTGGGCATTTCAAAAGCTTCACTCCTATTTTACCAATGCCAATCGATTGGATTTGGTTTTTGGCTTACTGCCTTTGACTTATGTTTTCCTATTCCAATTCATCAGCGCGCCATCACCTGATTTACCGGTTTACCTTATCAGTTTTATAGTGCTTTCAATGTATTTGGAAATACACAAGGATAATGTACTTGAGAAATTTAACTTCATAACTATATTCGTTCTTTTTGCGATTTATATCAAAATAACCGCATTAGTGTTGTTAGCTTTCCCGCTTTTGCTTTTTATAAAACATATAGCTGTAGTAAGAAGCCAGCTCATTCCGTTTCGGTTCTTAGGTGGATTGGTTTTGTTTCTTTTTGTTATCAAAAATATTATGTTGACCGGTTATCCTTTTTATCCGTTAACTGTGTTCCCTAATTCAAATGCTGATTACTTGGTACCAATGGAAATTATGGATTTTTTCTTTAGTCGAGACATGATGCATTCTTTTTATATTCCTTTTAGTGTTTTTGAAAATGCTACTTTTTTTATCTTGGTTAAACAATATTTTTTGCACAGTGGAATTGACAGTATCATTGGTTTAGCGACTGTATTTTTACTCTTGATTTCACCATTTATAATTTCAAAATATTACCCAAAACAAAGAATTCGTGATGTTTACTTTGTATTTGTCTTAGCATTAATTTTATTAGTTTTCAGCTCGCCACAATATCGTTTCTTTGTTTATTTCACAATTTTCTTCGGACTTGTATTCCTTTCCGTCATGTTCACCAATAAGAAAATCATCTTGGGATTACTTAGTTTCAGTTTATTAGCAATCGGTGTTTTGCTCTTTGTGCCAATGTCATTCAGCGCTTTAACTCAAAACAAGTTATTAGCTAAAAACAGTACGTTTCAACTGGAGAATGTTATTCATCCAAAACCCAACACTCGAGATAACCTCAATTACATCAAAATTACTAAAGGCAATTTAAACTACTACTCGCCTACCGAAACTCCCATTTTTTGGATAACCGGCAATGGTGATTTGCCTTGTGCAAACAAAGAGCAATTGGATTATTTTGAAACCAATTTCAATGTCATTCCGCAATTGCGTGGGAAAACTTTACAGGAAGGTTTTTACGCCAAAAAACTAAAAACCAATGATTAAAACTGAACTTAAGGAATTTCTGGACGAAAAGGCTGCCCTTTACAACAATCCTAACTTTATCGAAAGCGACCCAATTCAGATTCCGCATGGCTTTTCACTAAAAGAAGACATAGAAATTGCAGGTTTTCTAACGGCGACTATTGCTTGGGGAAACCGCAAGATGATTATCAACAACGCTAAAAGAATGATGGATTTAATGGGCAACTCGCCTTATGATTTTGTGATGAATCACAAGGATTATCACTTGGAAAATTTAGAAACATTTGTTCACAGAACGTTCAATGGTAACGACTTTAAAACTTTCATCAAAGCTTTGCAAAATTTGTATCAAAATCATGGTGGTTTGGAAACCTTCTTTACCAATAAACAAGAAGATTTGTCCATGCAACCGGCGATTTCGGCCTTTAAGAAATATTTCTTTGAAGTAGATCATCTGCAACGAACAACCAAACATATTTCAGATCCAATGCAAGGTTCCGCTGCAAAGCGCATTAACATGTACTTGCGTTGGATGATTCGTCAAGACAACAATGGCGTTGATTTTGGGCTTTGGAAAAACATTTCGGCTACTGCTTTATCTTGTCCGTTAGATGTTCATTCCGGAAATGTTGCTCGAAAACTCGGATTGCTCACCCGAAAACAAAACGACGCTAAAGCTTTATTAGAACTAGACACCGAATTGCGAAAACTGGATAAAAACGATCCGGTAAAATATGATTTTGCGCTGTTTGGCTTGGGTGTTTTTGAAGGGTTTTAGGTTAAAAACTATTTTACCAAAAAACTTTGCCATGTTGCTATGTGATTGATTTATTTTTTATTCACTTCTATATAATCAAAAACCAAATTACATAACGCATTAATTCCGGTTTTAAAAGCGCTGTCTTCAATAATGAATTGAGGAGTATGATGTGGCCCTGCCGTATTTGGATCTTGACCTTTTTTCATGCCACCCACAAAGAAATACAAACCGGGTACTTTTTCTTGATAAAAGGAGAAGTCTTCTGCTCCGGTAACTGCAGGCACCAAATTTACATTTTCCTTTCCGGCCGTTTTTTGCAAGGATGGCAGCATGGCTTCGGTCAAATCAACATCATTAAAAGTCACGGGATTGTAAGAGGAATAAGGTAATTTTACCTCAGCAGTTGCTCCGGCAGCTTCTGCTGTTTTGGTGGCAATTTGCCTAATACGCTCAAATATCAGTTCTTCGTCAGATTTGCTAAAGGTTCGAATGGTTCCCAACATTTCGACTTCTTCCGAAATAATGTTATGCCGATTACCGCCGTGAATTGAACCAATTGTTACCACCGCAGGATTGTGAGTGAGTTGCACATTTCTACTGACTATAGTCTGTAAACTATTGATAATTTGTGCCGAAACCACTATTGGGTCAACAGATTGCCATGGATAAGCACCGTGAGCCGGTTTGCCTTTTACAATAATTTTTACATCAGCAGAAGAAGCCATAGTTCCACCGGGATGATAATTAATTTTGCCCACTTCTGTTCCGGAGCTCAAGTGCAACCCGAAAATCACATCTACTTTGGGGTTTTGCAAAACACCTTCTTTTACCATCAATTCAGCACCACCTTCTTCACCTACAGGCGCACCTTCTTCAGCCGGTTGGAATATAAATTTAACCGTTCCTTGCAACTCTTTCTTCATCCCGGAAAGAATTTCGGCTACGCCCATCAATATGGCTACGTGTCCGTCATGACCGCAAGCATGCATTACTCCTGTTTCTTTTCCGTTATAAGTAGTTTTTACTTTTGAAGCAAAAGGTAAATTGTTGTTTTCTATTACCGGTAAAGCATCCATATCGGCTCTCAAAGCTATTACCGGACCGGGTTTGTCACCTTTTAAAATTCCAACCACGCCGGTTACTGCAACACCGGTTTTAACTTCGATGCCAAGTGATTGCAAATGTTTGGTAATTAAAGCTGCTGTTCGAGTTTCTCTATTTCCGAGTTCAGGATTTTGGTGAATATCGTGGCGCCAATCAATAACTTTTTGTTCAATCTGAGTGGCTTTTTTGGCAATAAGTTCGCTGTAATTGTTTTTTTGTGCCGATACTATTTTAAAACTAAATAGTAAAACGATGATGACTATCTTTTTCATGGTATTATTTTATGGCTTAAGTAGCAATTCTGATTTTACATTGGTTTACAAATAATCATTTAAAGATAATCCTTTGTCGTATTTGAATTTAGTCTGAAAGCTTGTCATAGACCAACTATAAAAGGAAAATAAATTTAGTCACTTATGGCTTTACTTAACTGGTGATTTAACAAATCGAATTCGGTAGGTTGGGAAATCTTATATCAAAAGCAGGATTTTTTTTTATAAATATAATAAAATAATTCAATAGCAAGAAAGTTCATATTAAAAGTTTGACTATTTGGTGATTAGCAAAATCCAATCGGCTAAAACATTGCCAAAATAGAATTCCTTACCTTTGCGCCAAATTACAGATACAATGAACACTTTTGAGCAATTCAATCTTCCAAAATCACTACAAAAAGCCGTTGACGAATTAGGTTTGACTACACCAACGCCAATTCAGGAAAAATCATTTTCGGTGATTATGTCTGGACGCGATATGATGGGAATTGCACAAACCGGTACCGGAAAAACTTTCGCTTACTTACTACCAATACTCAAACAATGGAAATTTGTTGCAACTGATACACCACGAGTTGTCATATTGGTTCCAACGCGTGAATTGGTAGTTCAAATTGCTGCCGAAGTTGAAAAACTGACTCAATTTATGTCGGTGCGAACTTTAGGCGTTTATGGTGGTGTAAATATTAATACGCAAAAGAAAGCCGTATATCAAGGAATTGATGTCTTAGTTGGAACGCCGGGAAGAATCATGGATTTGGCTTTGGACAATGTGATTCGTTTTGACAGTTTGCAAAAATTGGTTATCGATGAATTTGACGAAATCCTAAACTTAGGTTTTCGTTCTCAAGTGACTTCTATCCTAACGATGATTAAAACCAAACGCCAGAACATTTTGTTTTCAGCAACAATGACGGATGAAGTTGATGGCATGCTGGAAGAATATTTTGAATTTCCCGAAGAAGTGTCGCTGGCACCAAGCGGAACGCCATTGGAACAAATTGAACAATTGGGTTACAAAACACCTAACTTTTTGACGAAAGTCAATTTGATTATAGAATTACTAAAAGACGATGCTTACGAACGCGTATTGCTTTTTGTCAACAATAAAAAAACAGCCGATTTATTGGCGGAAAAATTAGAAGAAGTGTATCCGGAGCAATTCGGAACCATTCACTCTAATAAATCTCAGAACTATCGTTTGCAGACGATGGCTACTTTCCAAGCCGGAGAAATCCGTGGAATTGTAACTACTGACGTAATGGCGAGAGGTTTAGATATTTCGGATATCACGCACGTTATCAACGTTGAGTTTCCCGAAATTCAGGAACAATACATTCACCGTATCGGTAGAACCGGTCGTGCCGATAAATCGGGTATTGCGATTAGTTTAATCAGTCCGCGAGAAGAAGAAATCATGATCGAGGCCGAAATGTTGATGGAAAAAGAACTTACTTTTTTGCCTTTGCCTGCAACAGTTGTGATTGCGGAACGTTTACTTGAGTTTGAAAAGGACAGAAAGAAAATGAAAGTCATTCTGAAAACCAACAAACTAGAAGGTGGCGCGTCCTTTCACGAAAAAGCCAAGAAGAACACTAAAGTCAATCTGGGCGGACCATCGAAAACTAAAAAGAAAACCGGAACTTCTGTGAATAGAAATATTTTGAAGACCAGAGCGGCGAAGCGTAAGAAGAAATAGTGTTCAGTGTTCAGTTGTGAGTGTTCAGTTCTATTGAAATACTAGACAAACCGGTGAACACAATTCGATTCTCTTTCCTGAATCTGAAAGTATTCCCGTTTCTTTATCGATTTTAAAAATCACTACATCATTCGTGTATTGGTGTGCAACTAAAAGAAAATTTCCTGTTGGATCAAGGCTAAAGTTACGCGGTCCTTTGCCTAAAGTACTGGTCGTTTGTTTCCACTTTAACTTGCCATTCATTTTGATTTCGAAACACGATATTGTGTTGGCATCACCACGATTTGTTGCGTAAAGAAACTTCCCATCAGCTGAAATGTGAATATCTGCAGCGCTGGTTTTTCCTTTGAAATCTCTAGCTACAACAGTCGTTTCCTGAATAAATTGCAACTTGCCTTCAAGGTATTTAAAAACCAATAACGTACCATCCAACTCATTAATTAAGTAGACATATTTTCCGTCCTGACTAAAAGTAAAATGCCTTGGTCCGGCGCCATGCTTCACTCTAACAAAAGAGCTAAACTCTAAAACAGCGCTTTTAGCTTCGGGATTATAACTATAAACATAGAGATAATCTTTTCCTAAATCACTGGCGATGAGGTATTTTTTATCGGGTGACCATTGCAACATGTGCATGTGTGAAGTCTCCGGTTTGGTTTCACTGACCGTTTGCACTTCGTGCTTCATTATTTGCTTGTGTTTTCCAATGCTTCCGTCCATATTTTTGCCAAAAACCGTAATATTCCCACCGCTATAATTCGCTACAATAACATTTTGATCATCATTGATGATATGACAAGGATCATTACCTTCTGACTTTTGGGAATTCAAAAAGGTGAATTGATTTGTATTCGAATCAAATCGAAAAGCACTTACCGCACTATTGTCGCCATCTTCATTAGTCGCATAAACAAATTTTCCTTCTTTTGAAAGCGTTAAAAAACTTGGATTGACAACGTTTTCAGTTGCTGTCTTTACTTTGGTTTCTCCCGTTACAGTATCAAATTCATAAAGATAAATCCCTTTACTGTCGCAGGTTTTGGTATAAGTTCCAATGAATAAATTGGTTTTATTTCCTTGCGCTTGATTGGAAATACAGAAGAATATGGTGGCAACGAGCACTAAAAATTTTGTCATCGTAATGATTTTATCGAAACACAAAAATAACCGAATACCATTAGAATCGATTTTTTTATCATTTAAAATTCTTAAAACGGCTTCGCCAAATGATAAAAAGTGCTATTTTTGACAAACTTTAGATGAATGCAGTTCAAACACCCGGAAATTCTATATTTTCTTTTTTTATTGGTGATTCCAATTTTGGTGCATTTATTTCAATTGCGACGTTTTAAGAAAGAATACTTCACCAACGTACAATTCCTAAAAGAACTTTCTGTCCAAACCCGAAAAAGTTCGACCATCAAAAAATGGTTGTTGCTTTTCACACGTTTATTGCTTCTCGCCTGTTTGATTTTGGCTTTCGCTCAACCTTTTTTCACCGCAAAAGAAAGTCTAAAAGCAACTAACGAAATGTACATCATCTTGGACAATTCCTATAGCATGCAAGCCAAAGGCAAAAAAGGGGAATTGCTCAAACGTGTCGTTCAAGATTTATTAGAACATACTCCGGAAGCACAGAATTTTTCTTTGATTACCAACTCGGAAACGTTTTGGAACACCGATATCAAATCGATTCAAAAGGATTTACAGGATTTAAAATATAGTGCAACACCTTTTCGTTTAGACAATTTGATTGCGAAAGTCAATGCGCGAAAATCTGCTTTCAACAAAGACATCATTGTGATTACCGATGGTGTTGGTTTGGAAACCAATCAGGCGAAAAGTTTTAAAAAGGAAGACAATGTCTATTTTATTATTCCCGAAGCCGAACAAAAAAATAATGTTTCCATCGACAGCGTTTATATCGAACAAACTTTGGATAACTTTTATGAAATTGGGGTTAAATTATCCGCCAATGGAGAAGATATTACCACAGTTCCGATCGCGTTATACAACCAAAACAAATTAACAGCAAAAACTTTAATAGATTTCAAAAATACTACTGAAACGATTAAATTCACCATTCCGAAAGAAGATTTCCACGGCTATGTTTCGATTACCGATAAAGGTTTGGCCTACGACAACACTTATTATTTCAGTATTTCAAAACCAAGCAAAACCAATGTAATAAGTATTGGCGACACGGACAAAAGCAATTTCTTGTCAAGAATTTATACCAATGATGAGTTTGCTTATACCAATTTCCCAATAGCCAATTTGGATTATAACTTATTGGAAAAGCAAGATGCGATTGTATTGAATGAGTTAAAAGACGTTCCGCAAGCGTTGCAAACCACCTTGAAATCATTTGTAAACAAAGGTGGAAACGTTGTCATTATTCCGGCGCAGGAAAGCAATGTGAACGCGATGAATAGTTTCTTAGCCAACTTTGGCGCAATTCAACTAAAAGCCATTGCAACCAGCGATAAAAAAGTGACCAAAATCAATTTCAATCATCCGTTGTTTAGCAATGTATTTGAGAAGAAAATCGACAATTTCCAATATCCATCGACCAAAACTGCCTTTGGGATCAATAGTACAACGCCAGCGATTTTAAGTTATGAAGACCAAAGTGCTTTCTTAACTTCGATTTCAAATCCGTTGTCATCAGTGTATGTTTTTGCGGCACCAATCAACAAAACAAATAGTAATTTTCAAAATTCGCCGTTGATTGTGCCAACGTTTTACAACATGGCGCAAAACAGTCAAAAAACCGGCGTGAATGCGATTATCATTGGTGAAGACCAACCTTTTGTGGTGGATGCTTTATTATCCAAAGATGAAATTCTAACCGTAAAAAATACGCCTGAAAGTTTTATTCCGGTGCAACAATTGTTGAATACCAAAGTCAAAATAACTTTTGGTGATAATCCAATCGAAGCCGGAAATTTTGGTATCTTTAACGGAACCAATTTGGTGCAAAATATCAGCTTTAATTACACACGAACAGAAAGTAACCTGAGTTTAGCCAATACGGATATTGCGGCTAATTACAAGGAAATTGACGATATAGAAACGGTTTTTAATACCATACAAACCGATAGAACTGATACACAAATCTGGAAATGGTTTGTATTGCTTACACTACTCTTTTTAGTATTAGAACTACTCATTCAAAAATTTGTAAAATGAACCTAATCATCCGAAAAGCCAAAATTGTTGACCCACAAAGTCCATTTCACGACCAAATCGTTGATGTGAAAATTACACAAGGCATAATCGAAGAAATAGGAGCTTCAATTCTTAATATTGATACGCATCAGGAATTCCAACACGAAGGGTTGCATCTTTCGCAAGGATGGTTTGACATGAGTGTTTCCTTAGGCGAACCCGGATTTGAAGACAGAGAAACCATCACCAACGGATTGAATGTCGCTGCGAAAAGTGGCTTTACCGGAATCGCTTTGCAACCCAATTCAAATCCAATCATTGACAACCAATCACAAGTTCATTTTGTCAAACAAAAAGCTGCCAACTCAGCAACCGAATTGTTTCCGATTGGTGCTTTAACTAAAAACAGTGAAGGCAAAGATTTAGCCGAACTCTACGACATGAAAAACGCCGGAGCTGTTGCTTTCGGAGATTATGGGAAAAATTTGGCGAATGCCAATCTGCTAAAAATAGGATTGCAATACACTCAGGATTTTGATGGTTTGGTAATGGCGTATTGCCAAGATGACAACATCAAAGGTAATGGCGTTGCCAATGAAGGCATTGTTTCTACTAGATTAGGCTTAAAGGGAATTCCCAACTTAGCTGAAGAACTCATGGTTGCCAGAAACTTATTTTTACTGGAATATACCGGTGGAAAATTGCACATACCGACGATTTCTACCGCAAAATCAGTAGCATTAATTAAGGAAGCGAAAGCGAAAGGTTTGAACGTGACTTGTAGCGTTGCCGTGCATCATTTAGTATTGACTGATGAAAAACTGGACGGTTTTGATACACGTTATAAAGTTTCACCACCATTGCGAACGGAAGCCGACAGAAAAGCTTTAATAGCAGGCGTTTTAGACAATACGATTGACTGTATTACTTCAGACCACAATCCAATGGATATCGAGCATAAAAAGATGGAATTTGATTTGGCTAAAAACGGAACCATTGGTTTAGAAAGTGCTTTTGGTGCTTTATTAACGGTATTACCTTTGGAAAAAATAATAAAAAAATTAACTTTCGGTAAGTCAATTTTAAACTTTGAAAGTCAAATAATTAAAAAAGAAAATAAAGCTAATTTAAGTTTGTTTCAAACCGATTCTGATTGGACTTTTACGAAAGAACACATTCTATCAAAATCAAAAAATTCTGCTTTCCTTGGACAAGTCATGAAAGGAAAGGCGATTGGAATTTACAATCAAGGAAAATTGGTTTTAGCCTAAATTATTATGGAAAATATTGAAAAAGCAAAGAACACTGCAATTGTAGCTTACCTAACAATCATTGGAACTGTAATTGCCATTTTTATGAATCAGGAAGAAAACAAATCAGAGTTTGCTTCTTTTCACATCCGACAAGCGTTGGGATTGTTTATCTCTTTCTTTTTGTTGGGTTATTTTGTAGGTTATGCCAATAGTTGGACAGCGACTTCTGCCTTTTATCTGTTCTATTTTATCCTTTGGATTTATGGTTTTTTAGGTGCGGCTCAAGGCCAAAAAAGAGAAATACCTGTAGTTGGTGGATTTTTTCAAACCTTATTTAAAAATTTATAATGAGTTTATCACTTCACCATTTAATCAGAGAACCAAAAGACAAAAAAGACAAGAACCCTTTACTCCTATTGCTACACGGCTATGGCAGTAATGAAGAAGATTTGTTTTCCTTCGCTGGTGAATTACCAGAAGAATACTTTGTCGTTTCCGCACGCGCACCTTTTGATATGATGTATGGAAGCTATGCTTGGTATGCGATTAATTTTGATGCAGATGAGAATAAGTTTTCCGATATTGGTCAAGCTCGAGCTTCGAGAGATATTATCGCGAACTTTATTGATGAATTAGTTATAGAATATCCTATCGATGCTGATAACGTTACACTTATCGGCTTTAGTCAAGGTTGTATATTGAGCTATGCTGTTGCTTTGTCTTATCCAGAAAAAGTGCAACGCGTTGTAGCCATGAGCGGTTATTTCAATCCGGAAATTGCAGTAGATGATTATACCGAAAATGATTTAAGTAAATTAAGAATATTTGCCTCACACGGAACGGTTGACCAAGTCATTCCTGTAGAATGGGCGCGAAAATCAATTCCGATGCTACAAGTTTTAGGGATTGACATTGTTTTTAAAGAATATATGGTTGGACACGGCGTAGCGCCACAAAACTTCTTTGATTTTAAACATTGGTTATCTAAATAAAAAAAGTCCCGATTACTCGGGACTTTTTGTTTATTCTTGCGTATCGCTACCGGTTATTTTTTTACCTATTTGTCCGTCGCCCGCGTATTTTATTTCAGATCCTTTTTTCAATACATATCCTTTCCAAGGCACTAATTGCCAATCTTCAAAAACCCATGGCTTGCCTTCTGCCAATCGAGTTAACACAATAGAATTAACTTCATTCGGTAAAAAAACTTCTGCCTTGTCTAAATCTTCGCTAAAAAGCACGAAGGCACTCAAAGTTTCATCTTCATTTTCAGGCTTGTCATTTGGATTTAATGGAATACCCGTATACCCTTTAACACATTCCTTATTCATTTTTGACCAAATATAACCCGCGGTAGCCAAACATCCGTGTTCGTCTTTGTCATTGACAACAGTAGAATCTTTAACTGCCAAAGGAACTTTTTCTTCTTCTGATTCTGTTTCGTTTTGATCCGTTAACTTACACGAAAACAAGACAATTGAAGTGATTAAGAGGAGAGATATTTTTTTCATGCCTTAAAATTCTAGTTTAATTGTTCAGGATATAGATAGGAATTCATGATTTCAAACGAAACAGTTTGGTCATCATTGATAAAATATTTTAGCATTACTTCACCCCAAAGTTTACCGTTACTGTAACTTGCTATTATCCAGCGGTGGTTTAATAACTTTACTTTGGAGATAATGAACTTTTGTTCGCCCATTTTGACTTGATCAGTATATTGATTTCCTTCCGGGGAATCATTATAAGCTAAAAGTGCTTGCGTAACTTTTTCTGCAAAGGCGTTAATATCGCTTTGGTTTAAATAGTTTTGCGCTCTGTCATTAGCTTCCAAAGAAAAATAATTGGCATCATAGAGTTGGTCTGTTAATAGGTTTATACTATCATTCAACTTTTTGGAATCTTTAGCGACTACCGGCTTTTTTTCTGCGGATTCTTTTGAGGTGAAATATTTATAGGTAAAAATATTCATCAAAACCGCAATAATAAATAAGTACAAAAACAATGATTTTTTCATAATATTAAACTGTAATTTTCAAATTGTCATAGGCCAAAAACACATTCGCAGGCAATCGTTTCTGGACTTCTTCATGAAAACCTAATAGATGACTGATATGTGTTAAATAGGCTCTTTCCGGTTGTACCAAATATATAAAATCCAGCGCTTCCTGCAAGCTAAAATGGGAATGATGTGGTTCTTCTCTCAAGGCATTCACAACCAACACTTTTACCCCTTTTAGCTTTTCGATTTCAGAATCATCAATAGTTTTAACATCCGTTAAATATACAAAATCTTGAATTCGATAACCAAAAACTTGAAGATTTGCATGATTTGCATTAATAGGCGTTATTTTGGCTTTGCCAATTTCAAAATCTGCATTGTTTTTAACTTCAAAAGTTTGAACGCCCGGAGCTCCGGGATATTTATTTTCTGTTTCAAAAATATAGTCAAAACGTTTTTTAAAATTTTCTAAAACCCTTTGATGTGCATAAATTGGAATGTCTTTCTTTTGTTTAAAAAAAAACGGTCGAATATCATCTAAGCCTGCAGTATGATCGGCATGTTCATGAGTAAATAAGATGGCATCCAACTTTTCACAACCTGAAGTTAACATTTGCTGTCTAAAATCGGGACCGCAATCAATCACCAATGAAACTTCGTCAAAAGTAACCCAGACCGAAACCCGCAAACGCTTGTCTTTAAAATCTTCGCTTTTGCAAACAGAATGACTACTTCCAATAACAGGAATTCCTTGAGATGTTCCGGTTCCGAGAAAATAAACTTGCATCATAGCATGGTTTTTGTGGAATAATTTTGAAGTTCGACTTTAAAACGTAATTAATTACAAAAATAGACTTAATTATCTTTTAATAAAATAGCTATTTTACTAACTTTGCAAAGAATACTTACGCTACTATGGACAATATTGTTTCTATTATAAAACTGAAAGGCGATAAAGCCATTGAACAGATTCCTGCAATCAAAGATAAAGCTTTGCGAATTAACCTAAATGATAATATTTACGGAACATTTGCAGAGATTGGTGCGGGTCAGGAAACGGTGCGACATTTTTTTAGAGCCGGTGGTTCATCTGGTACTATTGCAAAGGCAATGTCTGCTTATGATAAAGATTTTAGTGATGCTATTTACGGAATTGAAGATGATGGTCGTTACGTAACGGAAAGCCGTTTAAAAAAAATGCTTTCTCACGAAGTGGAACTGATAGAACAACGCTTAAAAAGAGACAAGCATCCGAATAAAATTTTCTTTAGTTATGCCAACACTGTAGCGACTATTGACTTTGCCAAACAGTTTAAAGGTCATGGTTGGGTTGGAATAAAATACCAAGTTGAACCTGATGAAGATTACAACGAAATAACACTTCACATTCGTTTTAAAGAAACTGATGCCAAATTACAGCAAGAAACTTTGGGGATTTTGGGTGTAAACTTAATTTATGGCGCTTATTACAAATACAACGACCTAAAAAAATTATTGCGTTATTTATATGACCATTTAGACAAAGACCAATTGGAAATTGACACTATTAATTTCTCTGGTCCACGTTTCGCCAATGTTGACAATCGCTTGATGAGTTTGCAATTGGTTAAAAATGGCATGACCGATGCGGTAATGTTTGGTCCGGACGGAAAAAACATCTTGCCGGCATCAATTCTTTACAAGAAAAATATTTTGGCTTTGAGAGGCAGTTTCCGACCTGTTACCCAAGTAAACATGGACATGTATGAGAAATCATTGAATATGTTCCTTGAAGAAAGTAAAGTTGATAAAGAGAATACGTTGGTTATTTTTGAGATTACACTCTCTAACTTACGTTCAGAAGGTGAAATTGACGAAAGAGATTTTATGGACAGGGCCGAGTTGCTTTGTTCGTTAGGCCAAACGGTAATGATATCCAACTTCCAAGAATACTATAAAGTAGTGGAATATTTCTCTAGTTATACCAAAGCCCGTATGGGATTAGCGATGGGCGTAAACAACTTAGTAGATATTTTTGACGAAAAATATTATCGCCATTTAAGTGGTGGAATTTTGGAAGCTTTCGGTAAATTATTCTATCGCGATTTAAAAGTATTCTTGTATCCAATGGAAGACGAAAACGGAGAAATCGTAAACTCTCAAAACTTGAAAGTACATCCTCGTATGAAAGAGTTGTATAAATTCTTTGCTTACAACGGAAAAGTAGTTGACATCACCGATTTCGACAAAGACCATTTAAAAATCTTCTCTCGTGAAGTATTGAAAATGATCAGTAGCGGAACTCCGGGTTGGGAAAATCTTTTACCACAAGGAATTTCAGATATTATCAAACAGCACCAACTATTCGGTTATGACCCGAATCGAATATTGCAAAAAGTAGAATAATTAATTCCGAATTATCGGAAACACTCATATAACTCCGAATTGTGAAAACAGTTCGGAGTTTTTTATTTATACAATCACATTTTTTATATGTGTGAATCATATAATCATTGCAAAAGATTCTACAACCTATAACTAAATTAAGAAAGTCAACTTTGCATTAGGAAAATCTTAAATCAAGAAGAAATAGTAAATTAAAACCAACTCGTGAGAAAGATTATCCAATAAATTTTAAAGCAATTTTTCTAATTAAAAACAAATACGATGGAAACTGAAAAAACAATTGATGCATTAAACAAACTTATCACTATTAACAACGATAGAATAGAAGGTTATGAAACAGCAACAAAAGAGACAGAAGAACAAGATTTAAAAGCATTGTTTTCACAATTTACTTCCACTAGCCAACAATGCAAACGGGAGTTGATAAGCGAAGTAATCCGACTTGGAGGCGAGGTCGCTGAAGGCACTATGATTTCAGGAAAATTCTTTCGGGTTTGGATGGATGTAAAAGCAGCACTCACCGGCAAAGACCGCAAAACAATTCTAAACTCATGTGAATTTGGTGAAGACGCAGCAAAAGGCACTTATGAAAAAGTATTAAAAGATGATTTGGAACATTTGACATCAGAACAACAAATCATGATCAGATCACAACACTCAATACTAAAAGCAGACCATGACAAAGTTAAATTGATGAGAGACTCGTTGGCAAACGCATAAATTGAAGTAGTAAAAGAATACTATTCCAATAGACAATACAAAAAATTGATTCCAAGCATTTTATTCTAGGAATCAATTTTTGTATAAATTATTTTAAAATTTGCGCTGCATGCTCTTTGGTTTTAACTGCTGAAATCACTTCGTCAATGATACCTTCTTCATTGATAACAAAAGTCGTTCTGTGAATGCCGTCGTATTCTCTTCCCATAAACTTTTTAGGTCCCCAAACACCGAAGGCTTCAATCACCGATTTATCTTCGTCAGCCAATAAAGGAAAAGGAAATTCATATTTGGTTTTGAACTTGCTTTGTGCTTTAGCACTATCGGCACTAACGCCAAGCAAAGCATAATTATTGGCTTTAAAGCGTTCAAAATTATCTCTCAAATCACAAGCTTCCGCGGTACAACCCGGTGTATCGGCTTTTGGATAAAAGAAAACTACTAATTTTTTGCCTTTGTAATCGGCTAAAGTATGAACGTTTCCATCTTGGTCACTTCCGGAGAAATGGGGTGCTTTGTCGCCTTTTTGTAGTGTTGTCATTTTTTAAAGTTGCTGGGTTTTATTTAGTATTTTTACGTCTCAAATTTAGTTAAAATGACCAAAAAAGAGCGTGCAACATTCGTTATAAATACGTTAAAAGAATACTATCCCGAAATCCCTGTTCCGCTTGATCATAAAGATGCTTACACTTTGTTGATTGCAGTTTTGCTTTCGGCACAATGCACCGATGTTCGAGTAAACCAAATTACTCCTATTCTATTTGCTAAAGCTGATAATCCTTATGACATGGTCAAACTTTCTGTCGAAGAAATCAAGGATATTATTCGTCCCTGTGGATTATCTCCCATGAAATCAAAAGGAATTTACGGATTGTCTAAAATCTTAATTGAAGAACACCATGGCGAAGTACCACAAAGTTTTGAAGCTTTGGAAAGATTACCGGCAGTAGGCCATAAAACCGCCAGTGTAGTGATGTCACAAGCTTTTGGTGTTCCGGCTTTTCCGGTTGATACTCATATTCATCGTTTGATGTATCGTTGGAATTTGACTAGCGGTAAAAACGTTCAGCAAACAGAAAAAGATGCAAAAGCCATTTTTCCACGAGAATTGTGGAACGAATTACACTTGCAAATCATTTGGTATGGTCGCCAATATTCGCCTGCGCGTGGTTGGGATTTAGAAAAAGATATCATTACCAAAACCATTGGTAGAAAAGACGTTTTGGAAGAATACTATAAAAAAACATCCCGATAGTTTTACCGGGATGTTTTTTAATTAGCAATTGATTCGAAGTTCATGTTGCCCACTTTTATAATATTCAATGCACAAGAATATTGAAGTATTAGACGTATGGTTTCTTTTTTAGGTAACATTTTTTTTGGTGCTAATTTTCTTTTAGAGTAAAGTTTTGCCATATATAAAATCTATTGGTTTGAGATGTTTATATAAAAACGCAAAAAAATACTTTTTATTGTCTAAGAAGGCAAATAAATTTTATTTTTTTCAATCACCTTTCTCAGATTTGTGATAGCATAACGCATTCTTCCCAAAGTGGTATTTACGCTAACACCAGTAAAATCAGCTATTTCTTTAAAACTCATATCTAAAAAATAGCGCATCATAATCACTTCTTTTTGGTCATGAGGTAACTTTTCAATGATGGATTTGATATCAATTTCTACTTGATTTTTAATCAATCGGCGCTCAATGTTTAGGGAGTCATCAGTGATTCTGGAGAAAATTAATAACTCATCGGTATCGCGATTCAATGGCATTTTTTTATCGTTACGGAATTTGTCGATAATCAGATTACTGGCTATACGCAAAACCCAAGATAAAAACTTACCTTCTTCGTTATAGTATTTTCTTGATTTGAGTGTATGGATTACTTTGAAGAATGTTTCCTGAAAAATATCTTCAGTCACATCTCTATCCGAAACTTTGGAATAGATATACCCATAAATTTTTGATTGGTGCCTTTCGATAAGAATTGCCAACGAGTTTTCATCGCCTGCAACGTATTTATCAACTAATATAGCATCCGGAAGTTGAGATTTAGCCATAACATTACCTTTTAGTAAGGGTTAAAAAAAGAATTTTTAATCTAAAAAGTAATGGTCGTGTATAGGCAAATCGGGTTTAAGAGTTAATTATAAGCCAAATTTAACATAAAATTTATTTAAAAAACAAATAAAATCTGAAAAAAACTTAAAAAAACGATGAACTCACCAAATTATTGGTAAACTCTTATATAATCTATTAAATATTCTTGCGGAAAGATACTATTATCAACGTCATGACCTCCAAAATTACCTCCAACAGCAACATTCACTATGAAAAAAAACGGCTGGTCAAACGGCCAAGTGTTTCCATCTTTTACTTCGGGTGCAAAGGTGTAAACCAATTGGTTATCAACAAAAAACTCAATCTTGTCTTTTGTCCATTCGATAGCATATACATGAAAACCTTCTTCTATGTTGGGAAAAGCCGTTTTTTTGGAATTAATGGTATTGCCGTGACTGTCTTGGGTGTGTAATGATGTGTAAACCATATCCGGTTCTCTACCTACATATTCCAAAATATCAATTTCGCCACATTGCGGCCAACCCACTTTACCAATATTGGAACCTAACATCCAGAAAGCAGGCCAAATGCCTTTACCGATTGGGATTTTGGCTCTGGCTTCCATTCTACCATACTGGAATTCTTTCTTGCCTGCTGTGGTAATTCTCGTTGAAGTATAATGCGTGGCTTCTTTCTCAATCTTAATAACCAAATTGCCCTCCTGAAGCGAATGATTTCTATTCGTGTAAAGTTGCTTTTCATTGTTTCCCCAACCGCAATTGTTTGGACAACCATTACCTAATTCAAAATTCCAAACGGTTTCATCTAATTGCTTTCCGTTGAAATTTTCTTCCCAAACTAGTTTTCGGGACTCATTTTGCGCCAAGCAAAAACTAAAAGACAATAAATTTAACAACAATAACTTTTTCATGTCAACAAATTACGGAATTAATTCAAAGGTACTATTTAAACGAATATCAGTGGAAGAAGAACCTATCATTAGATTAAATTCACCCGGTTCTGATTTGAATTCCAAGGCTTGATTGTAAAATGATAATTTTTCATTGTCGATGATAAACTTTAAGGTTTTGGTTTCTCCGGCATCCAATTTAATCTTTTGGAAATCTTTTAATTCAATAATTGGACGAACAACGGATCCAAATTTATCCTGAAGGTACAATTGAACCACTTCTTCTCCGGCAAACTTTCCGGAATTGCTAATAGTCATTGTCACTTCGATTGTTTCATTGCTGTTGATTTTTTGCTTTGACAACTTTAAGTCAGCGTACTTAAAAGTCGTATAACTTAGTCCGTAACCAAAAGGGAATTTAGGCGAATTTGGTAAATCTATATAAGCTGATTTGTATACTTTATCTTCATTAATTGATGGTCGTCCTGTGTTGAAATGATTATAGTAAATCGGAATTTGTCCTTCTTCTCTCGGAAAGGTCATCGGTAATTTAGCCGAAGGATTATAATCGCCAAATAAAACATCTGCGATAGCATTTCCGGCTTCAGAACCTAACCACCAAGTATAGACAATGGTTGGCATATTATCGGCTGTCCAATTAAAAATTAAAGGCCTGCCGGCATTCATTAGGATAACGATTGGTTTTCCTGTCTTCTGCAATTCTTTGATTAAATCTTCTTGAACTCCGGGTAAATGAATATTGCTTCGGCTTTTGGCTTCACCACTCATATTCCAACGTTCACCAATACTTAAAATTACGACATCGGCTTGATTAGCCACATCTATGGCTTCTTGAAAACCGGCTTTGCTGGTATCTTCAACGCCACAACCTTTGGCGTAAAGCAATTTGGCTTTTTTGCCCACTTTATTTTGCAAACCTTCCCATTGCGAAACGATATAAGTCGAATCTACATCTTTTAAATCCACAGCCCAAAAGCCGTGATTGATACGCTTTGGTTTCACCATCGGACCAATGAAAGCTATGGTTTTAGTGTCTTTGGAAAGGGGTAAAATGCTTTTTTCGTTTTTAAGTAAAACGATACTTTTGGTTGCCATTTCTCTCGCGGCTTTTGTATGTTCCGGATTGTTTAAAGCAGCTTCTTGTCGTTCTTTATTACAGTATTTAAAAGGATCGTCGAATAAACCCAATTCGAATTTCTTGCGAAGAATACGTTTTACGGCATCATCCACAACACTCATGGGAACTTTATTTTCACTGACTAATTGTGCCAAATGATTGCGGTAAGCATTACTTTCCATATCCATGTCACTTCCGGCCAAAACAGCTTTTTCAGCAGCTTCTTTGCCATCTTGACAATAGCCGTGTGCAATCATTTCTCCGATAGAACCCCAATCGGACACCACAAATCCTTGGAAATTCCATTTGCCTTTTAAAATGTCGCGCTGAATATATTTATTTGCAGTGGCCGGAATGCCATTGATATCGTTAAATGAATTCATAAAAGTAGCCACACCGGCATCAACTGTCGCTTTAAATGGTGGCAAATAAGTTTCCCACAACATTCTGTCGCTCATGTCTACTGAATTGTAATCTCTTCCACCAGCCGCTGCGCCATAAGCTGCAAAATGTTTGGCACAAGCCATAACCGAATTTAAATCACCTAATTGATTGCCTTGAAAACCTTTTACACGAGCATAAGCAATTCGAGAACCTAAGTAAGTATCTTCACCTGCGCCTTCCATCACTCTTCCCCATCTTGGGTCACGAGAAACATCAACCATTGGCGCAAATGTCCAGTGAATTCCCGAAGCAGCAGCTTCTGTAGCGGCTATTCTGGCAGAAAGTTCCATGGCTTTTAAATCCCAACTAGCAGCTTCTGCAAGAGGCAAAGGAAATGTTGTTTTGTGTCCGTGAATGACATCCAAACCAAAAATCAATGGAATTTTCAAACGCGATTGCATGGCTAATTCTTGGTATTGACGCGTGTATTTATGACCAATAACATTCAGCATTGAACCAATCTTGCCTTCTTTGATTTCTTGCTGCTTGTTTGGATTAATAGTCAACGGTCCGGTCACAGTATTGTCTCCCGTGTATTGATTCAACTGACCAATTTTTTCTTCCAAAGTCATTTTTTTCAACAACTCTTCAACCTTTTGGTCTATGGTTTTTTGTTGGGAATATCCTAGCAGTGAAGTCGCTAAAAAGAAAGTAGCAATGATATTTTTCATTCTGTTGGTTTGGTTGGGTTTATTAATTATCTATTTAAATTCCAAATAATTGAAATTAAAATCTCCATTTTCGAAGTGAACTCTAATTTTATTTATTCCTTTTTTTAGTTTTATAGTATCCACAGAGAATGTTTTCCACTTAGAATTTCCACCCGAAGCAGGAAGCGAAATTACTTTTGAAAGTTTGGTGCCGTTATCATCCGCTAAATAGAGTTTCGCGCCTGCTTTTTCAGCTGAAAATCTTATGCTGACTTCAAGTGTTTTATCCGTATTCAAATCGAAAGTATATTGCATCCATTCGCCTTCTTCTATATAACTTACGGCATAACCATTGGTAACTACATCATCACATTTTTGAATGTCAACGCCGTCGTTTCTCATTTGGTTACCACTGTTCCATTCGCTTCGTTTTCCACCATTGGAAACCCAATAATTGGCTACATCTTTGTCAAAATAAGCATGATTGATTTGGCCTAAATCATATTCTGAAGCGAATACTTTTCCGGGTAAAGTATGTTTTTTATAGATTTTTGTTTCTGTAGTTTGTATTTGTCGGAACATCGCATCTATAACATCCGGTTTTACAATAACATTTTCCATTTTGAAATTCTCAGCGATTTGCATCAAAATAGCTTGGGCTTCTTCTACTGACGGTTTGTTTTTTCCATCTTTCCAATATTGCAAAAGTCTGTCGTAACCTTCAGTTCCTTTTACAGAAGTCACTCCGGCGATATTCTCAATTTTTTTCATTGGCCAAAAAGCCCAACCAATATTATTCGATTCAATTAAACTGATAACATCTTTGAACCAAACATTAGAGTTTTCACCGGTTTCGCCTAGCCAAATCGGAACATTGTATTCTTTTCTGTAATTTACAATTTCCTGAATGGTTGCCATATCGTTATAGCTCCAATATTTATGAAAACTCAAAGCGATATTCTCATCCCATAGCGGGAACATTCCTTTGTAATTATTACCCCAACAATTGCCTTCAATGATAATCAGATGATTGGTATCGACTTCACGAATGGCTTTGGTGATTCTCATTTGCAACGCACGCAAAGGTTCGTTTTTAGTTTCGTCACAACCGTTTTTATTGGTTCCGGAAAAATTCCAATTGGGTTCATTGATAATGTCGTAACCTCCAATCCAAGGATTGTCTTTGTAGCGCTCGGCTAATTTTCTCCAAAAAGCAACCATTTTATCTTGATTGGCTGTACTTTCCCAAAGCGATGGTTTTGAAGTGTCATAATCCGAAATATTGGCATCCATTCCTTGTCCGCCCGGCGCAGCATGAAGGTCTAAAATGAGATACATTTTGTTGGCAGCACACCAGTTCAATAAGTCATCAGTCATTTGAAACCCTTCAAGCAACCAAGTGTTTTGTCCGGCTATCGGCTCTTTTTCGATAGGTAAAGTATACAGATTGTAGTGCATTGGTAACCTGATAGAATTAAATCCCCAAGCGGCTAATGAATCTACATCGCGTTTGGTTAGTCCATTTTTTTTATAAACTTGATAGAATTCTTCGGTATTTTTTTCACCGATTAAATCGGTTATTTTTTGTCTGATTTGGTATTGTGGTCCGGCGAAATCGGCTGTTTTTAACATATAACCTTCCTGAACCATTAATCCGCCAATTCCTAATCCTCGTAAAAGAACATTTTTACCATTACCATCGACAATATTTTGTCCGTCTCTATGTAAAAACCCTTGACCGAAAGAAGTCACTGATAACAATAAAAAGACAACATTGATTTTCTTAAAGAGTAGAATTTTCATTAATAGTTAAGATTTGATAGGGAAATTTGAATTTAGTAAACTAATGTCTGAATAGCATTTGGTAAAATAGTCACTTCACTGGCAGTAGTGCCGATGCATAAATTATAAGTGATTTTCAAATTACTTTGGTTCATCACAACCGTTACGACCTTTCCGTCATTATTGATAAAAGAAGTGGTCAATAACTGACTTCTACTGGCCGCGCTGCTAACTCTTTTAGCGCCTTTATCAATGAATTTTGAAAAGTGACCAATAAAATAGTAGCTAGGGGTATAAATCAATTCGCCGGTATTGGTATCACCATGTATTGGTGCAAAACAGAAATTTTTCACGTGATTTGGCCCACCATTTTGGTCTAACAGAATATTCCAGTCGGTCCAAGCTACCGTTCCATTATTAAAATCGTTGATCATTGATTTTCCGTAACGTTGACCATTTTGCCATAATTGGTACTTATTGGCATCAAATTTTTCTACACAACCTTCGGTAAACATTAATTTTTTGGATGGATAAAGTTCGTTTACCTTACCAACATTATCATACATTTGTTCACCACCGCTCCAACTTTCGTACCAATGAAAACCTATTCCCCAAACATATTTACTGGCTTCAGGATCTTCCAAAATTGCCGTCGCTCTTTGTAATAATAAATCTCTGTTGTGATCCCAAACGGTTATTTTTTTATCACCTAAACCTGCTTTTTGCAATGTTGGTCCCAAATAATTTTTAAGAAAATCTCTTTCATCCTCAGCAGAGAAAATACAAGACTCCCAAATTTGTTTGGCCATCGGTTCGTTTTGAATGGTTAAACCCCAAACCGGAATGCCTTCATTTTGTAATGCATTGATATATTTCACGTAATAATTTGCCCAAGACTGACGGTATTCAGGTAATAATTTTCCACCGTGTAACATGTCTTTGTTATCCTTCATAAAAGCCGGTGGCGACCACGGACTGATATAAAATGAGGCTTTGTTTCCAATCATTGCCATGGCTTTTTTGATCATTGGCAATTTGAACTTTTTGTCGGGTTGAATGTCAAAAGTCTTTAACTCTTTATCGCCGTCCTGAATGTAAGTATAAGAACCTGAACTAAAATCGCAGCTGTTCATATTGGTTCTCAACAAAGTATAACCAATTCCATTCTCTTTAGAGAAATAAGCGTTTAAGAATTCTTGCTGTTTTTCGGGAGATAATTTGGCAAACACTTCCGCACTTGCATCGGTAATTGCTCCGCCAATACCAACAAATGTTTGATACGTTTTATCAGGATTTACAAAGATACAAATCTGCGTTTCCAAGGGTTGTTTCAACTCTTTAAACTGTAAATTATCCGTTTGAGTCAATTTTAAATTGGTACTGTCTGCAGTAGTGTATACAGTAACAGTTTTGTTTTTTGTTGAAAATGGTAATGGTTTTGATTTCGGCTTTTTTTGTGCAAAAGCAGAAACTGAAAGCATCAACATTACTAATATTACTTTTTTCATCTTAAGTTTTTTTGAATTTGTTACCAAACAAACGTTCCAACAGAACCAGCTTCTAACGAAACTGCAACCCATTTTGCATTGTACTTGATATTAAATACTGCCGGTGTTGCTCCGTCATTTTCAACGATTAGGACTTTTTTCCCTTCGGGTGTTTTAAAGGCAACATTGTATAAGCTTCCTGATTGTGTTGAGGCAATTCTAACTGAACCTGCCGGTACAAATTTTGAAGCATGGGCAATAATATAATAGCCTACGTTTCTCTCGTAGCTAAAATTCCCCGTTACTGTAATAGCACCTTTACAAGTGGTGCAACCGCCATTTGTATGAGGTCCGAATGTGGCGTCGTTGGCCAAATTCCATTCAAGTGCTGTTTTACTCCAGTTTCGCATTGAGCCAATAATCACATTTTTTAAATGCCATTTCAAATCTCCGTCAAAACTTCCGGTTGAGGCAGTATATTGCTCTGTGAAGTATAAATTTTTTGCTGGAAATGCATTGCGAACAGTCGTTAAAGCAGAAATATCTCCGGCATATAAATGAAATGCCGAACCATCAATAAAAGCATTGGCTCCTGAATCTGATAACACAGTCATCGGATATTGAGGATTGTCACAATTATGATCATAGGCAACAATCTTAGTGGTAATTCCAGCAGCTTGAAATGCAGGTCCTAAATTATTTTTTATAAAAGCAGCTTGTTCTGTGGCCAACATCAATAAACTTGGATTATTTCCGGGATGTAAGGGTTCATTTTGAGGCGTTACAGCATCTATGCGAATTCCTTCTGCTTGCATTGCTTGTATATATTTTACAAAATATTGAGCATAAACACCATAATATTGCGGTAATAAACTTCCGCCTATGGAACTTCCATTGTCTTTCATCCAAACTGGTGGTGACCATGGTGTAGCCATGATTTTGATATTGGGATTGATTTGCAGAATATCTTTAAGCATTTGGATTAATTGCGCATCCGGAGCAAGACTGAAATTGGTCAGATTTACATCAGTTTGTCCGGCAGGCATATCATCATAAGTGAAAACCGTGCTGTTCAAATCAGAAGCACCAATGCTAATTCTCAAATAATTTACCGAAATGGAGTTGATGGAAGAACCAAAAAGTTCTTGTAAAAGTTCTTGTCTTTTGGAAACAGACAATTGATTCATTACCTGAACGCTTCCGCCGGTTAAAGTATAGCCAAAGCCGTCAACAGTTTGGAAAGTTTGAGTATCATTTACTTCAATATTCGGATAAACATTATTATTGTTGTTGAATCCGAGTATTGCAGTTTGCTTTTCTAACTTAACTGTACCGTTGCCTTTGGTAAGCCAAAAACTGACATCATTAGTTATAGGTGTTGGATCGGGATCCGGACTTGAAGCATCCGATGATTGAGCACAACTGGTTAAAAAACCTAGGATTGAGGCAAAGAAAAAAATCTTTATTTTATTAAATTTTATCATTATTTATGGTGAAATTTTTTACTCCTTTAACTTTATGTAAGAGTTTGTTTTTTGGGGTTAAGTATGTTTTAATAAAAACTATACTGTGAGGCAATTGGTTTCTAATTGAGACTTTGAGACTGTAAATTGTTGTTTTAAGATTGAAGTAAAATAGTCCAATACAGCTTCTATTAAACAGCTAATAGAAGCTATGAATGGACATCTAATCTAACTTAAACAAAATATTAATGATAAACATGAACATAGTCAACTTCAAGTGTGGCTGAAGTGAAATTCGGATCGACTGCGCCGCCAAAATTTCCACCCATAGCACAATTGAAAATAAAGAAAAAAGGCTTGTTGAATGGTAGATTGCTATTGTTGTTAAAGGTGTAAAACAATACGTTATCCACATAAAACTTAATGTTTGTAGCAGACCATTCACAAGAATAAATATGAAACTGAGTAGTTGCATCGCTAATGACTACACTGCCGCCATCAGCATTTCCACCTGAATGACCCGGATGGTGTAAAGTACCATAGATTCTGTTGAGATTATTACCCACATGTTCCATAATATCAATTTCACCACAACCCGGCCAAGGGTTTGTATTTATATCAGAACCTAGCATCCAAAGGGCTGGCCAAGTACCACCACCTGCAGGAAGTTTTGCTCTGATATCTACTCTTCCATATTGAAATTCATATTTGTTTTTGGTAACAATTCTGGCAGAAGTATAATTACTTCCGTTGTATGATTCTTTGATAAGCTTAATTTTTAAAACACCATTTTGAACGGTAACATTCTCAGGTCTGTTGGTATAATGTTGTAATTCATTATTACCCCAACCTCCGGCGCCGGTTTCAAAAGTCCATTTTGAACTGTCCGGTGGACCATCAGTATTAAACTCGTCACTCCAAGCCAATGTAGTTGTAACAAAAACGGTTATTACTACTGAGGTTGAAATAAATTGAGCACCATTATAAGCAGAAACATAAATTGTATAGCTATTAGTTCCTGATTGGGTGAATGTATGACTGAATACACCTGTTGTTGTGTTAATAACATCGGTACCAATTAAAATTTTATAGGATGTAGCATTATCAGCCGAAACTGTAAAATTGACGACACCACTTCCGTCTCCATTTGGATTAGAGGCGTTTGCTCCAACTATCACAGAATTAACGACTAAGTTTGTTGGCAATGTATTTTCTTCACCATCACTTCCGCCACTACTACAACTGATAAACAACAATGTAAACACAGCTAAAAGGCTAAATAAAAAACCAGTCCTTTTCAACGCAAGATTATACTTCAAAATGATACTTTTAAAAATTAATAAAAAAATGCAACTGATAAACCAACAGGAGTTAAATCAAATACAACTCCTGTTGGCTATTAATAAATTAAAGTGCTGGTATCAGTTTAAGATACCAAGCGTTTCCTGTTTCGGTACCTTGAACTCTCAAATACATATAGTTTTCTGTAATAACCATTATCTCATATTCTTTTTGCAAAGCACCATATCCGATAAATGTTGTGCTACCGGATAACATGATACTTGTTTGCGTCGAAGGTGTTTCTGCAGGGATTGATGTACTTGCAGGAATGAATGAGAACGGAGTTGTTCCACCACCATAACTATAACAACCTTCATCTCCAGAGCCAGGAATTCCCGGTATTGAGGCTAAAGAACCCGTTTTAGTAAAGGCACCATCAGGTGTTGAGGATTGAATGGTAAATGAATTGGAAGCTACCACTTTTGTAAAAGTAAAAGTAGAAGTGTAAAAACAATTACAACAAACCACTTTCTCATCAATAGCGGCAGTCCACCATACCGGAGTAACTTCTCCTAACCATGGTCCAACACCTAAATGTCCCGGAACGCTTTTATCAACTTTCCAAGTTTTAGAGGAATCATTAGTCAAATAAGTAACAATTGACGGTTCCGGAGCAAAAGTACTAATCACTTCTACTTCTGTCGTTGCAGTGGTTGAAGTTCCTCCTCTTCCATAAGCTACTACAGTAATACGGTACGTATGTAAACCAAGAGAAGTGAATTTTTTAGTGGTAGAACCTGTTGGCATACCACCTGTAATTGTACTTGGTAAACTAACATATTCAACAGCACTTGTTAAATCGGTAACATCATTGTATCCTATTTTGAATGACATAGCATCATCTGCAGTTACGGTTATGTTAACTTTTCCTGAACCATCACCATTAGGATTAGCTCCGTTTTGTCCTACAATATCGGTCTGAATAACCAAACCTGAAGGAGCAGTTAATTCTCCTAAAGAATAGTCGTCCTTTTGACATCCTGTAAAAAGAGATGCAACACAAAGGAAAACCACTGACAAATATTTAAAATTGTTTTTCATAGTATTTCTAATTTGATTGTCTAACATTATCTATATAAATAACTTCACCTACACCATCGGCGATATCGTTGTAACGGAAAACCAATTGGTTAAAAGTAGTTCCGGCAGGAATTCCAGCAGGTCCGAAATCAAATACAAGTTCTTCCCATTGGTTGGCCACTGTAGAAGCTACTTTTAAAATTTGATTAGGTACTCCATTTGATCCTTGCTCGATTTCAACATTTAACATTTTTCCAACTTCCGTTGAATACACTAAAACTTTAATTTTGTTACCGTTGTCGATGTTTATTGGAGTTCCATTAGGCGTTGCCAATGGAGTCCATGTTCCACTCCAAGAAGCGGCACCTGTTGGTTTAGTATATTTCCAAACATTGGCACTAGAATTTAAACCTCCCGGAAATGGATTAGCCACTACAGCTACTCCAACACCACCAAAAGTTCCGCCTATACCATAATTTTGTATTGGACTATCATAAGTGATTGGAAGTGTAAAGGGTGCAAAAACAGTGATTGGATAAGTTGCCGTTGTTGTAGCAGCGCCACCACTTAAAGCTGTAATTGTCATAGTGTATACACCTGGAGCATAAGTATGTGCCGGAGCTGTAAATGTTCCACCAAGTGTACCTGACATTACCGTTGGGGCTTCTCCTACTCCTCCATCTCCCCAAGTAACCAACATTCCATTGGCAAAATTAGCTGTCGCCGTTAATGTCAATGTTGTTCCTGCAAAATTTTGTGTAGCATTAATATCTGTTGGTGCAACATAAGTCATCTGTAAAGGATAGGTATTGGTGGTTTGGTTACCGGCAATATCAAAAGAGACTATAGTAACCGTGTAACTTCCTTCCGGATAACTGTGCGTAGTACTTTGTCCCGGATATAAAGTAATTTCTCCCGAACTTCCGTGACCTAGTGTAACAACTGATTTTGAAACACCTTCTCCTAAAGGAGTAATTTTAACGCGTCCTGAATTATCAGCACTTATATCAAATATTCTATCAAAATTAGCTGATCCGGCAGAATTTAACGATGATAAATCCGAATCAATTCCATCTGGAACGCTACAACTGGTAACTGCCAATAATGAGAAAATTGCAAAACTTAAAATTATTTTTTTCATAATATTTTAATAAATAGGGTTTTGAACTAATTGAGTACCTTCTAATTCTCTTGCCGGAATGGGTAGGATTTCATTTTTCCCTGCCACAAACCCTCTGCTAGCCAATACAGTTGGCGCATCACCCCAACGTACTAAATCAAACCATCTGTGTCCTTCACCTGCTAATTCTCTTCTTCTTTCGTTTTTGATAGCCGTTAAAGATACCGGAACTGATCCTAAACCAACTCTGCCTCTAACTGCATCTAATAAAGCTTGAGCTCTTGCACCAGTCGCCCCTAAAGCTTCTGCTTCCATTAGATAAGTATCCGCCAATCGGATTGCGTAAGTGTTTTGTTTGAAATTCAAAACTGCATCACCGGGACCTGAATAAACATCTGATTGTTTAGGCATGAACTTGTTAAGGAAATAGCCTGTATCTTGATAAGCACCAATGTAATCTGCATGTCCTGCTTGTTTTAGTGCTTTCAAATCTAATATTGTAGCATTAAATCTTGGATCGCCTTGCATGAAAGTATAAAAGTCTTCTGTGAAAACATTGAAACTCCATCCTGATGGAAGATCAGGAGCGAATGCTGGATTTAATCTCACATAACTTCTTGGACCTACCATTTGATTTACGGTATTTCCTTCATCTTGATTTCCTCCCCAAGTTCCCCAAGAAGAGCCTTGAGCAGAATGAGAAACTTCTAATACTGACTCAGAATTGAATCTGTTAGAAAAGTTCCACAAGTCATTGAAATTAGCTACTAAGCTATAACCATATTGACTTGTTCCTCCCGGAGTTCCGTTAACTTGAGCCAACTCAGCAGCAGCCTGAGAATTCTTACCTTGGTACAAATATACTTTACCGAGAATGGCTCGGGCAGATCCTTGAGTCAAACGACCCCCATCACTGGAAACATTTACGGTTACCGGCAAATTTGCGATAGATTCTGTGATATCTAATTCAATCTGAGCGTAAACATCAGCCGGAGCTGCTTGGGTAACTGAATAAAACTGAGAGGCAGAAAGCGGTTCCAAAATCAAAGGAACATTTTTAAACATTCTCACCAAGTTGAAGTAATAAAATGCTCTTAATACTTTGGCTTCAGCTGCAAATCTCGCTTTAGTCGCATCAGGCATTGGTACATTCGGTAATTTTACCAACAAAAGATTGGCTCTGTAAATTCCTCTGTAATAATCACTAAAATAACTGTCCGGTACAGTATTGGTATTGATTGTATAATTTGAAAATGATTGTATACCGGCACCATCTGATGAGTTACCACCGCCAGCATAATGATCATCTGATCCTGCATTAAACATGGTTATCATATTTTCGAAACCACCGGAATTTTTCCTCATCAAATCATATACTGAAACCAAACCACTGAAAGCTTCTGCTTCGTTTTGGTAATAATTGCTTTCAACTTCCAATCCCTTTGGATCAACCTCTAAATCTTCTGTACTACAAGAGGCAAACGTCAAGGATGCTAATGTTGCTATTGCTAAAATTTTTATGTTATTTTTCATATTTTTTTAATATTTAGAATTGTAAGTTAGCTCCAAACATGATAGAACGTGCTTGCGGATAGTATCCTCTGTCTAATCCAAAAACATCTCCTCCAATTTCAGGATCATAACCTGTGTATTTTGTCAAAGTAAATAAGTTTTCAGCTGTTACATATAAACGTACCTTTTGTAAACCTGCTTTACTAACAATTGTAGAAGGTAAAGAATAACCAAACTGAACGATTTTAAATCTTAAATAATCTCCATCCTCTAAATAAAAATCAGACATATTTGTGAAGTTTCCATTCGCATCACTGGTTGATAATCTTGGATATGAGTTTGAAGTTCCTTCACCTGTCCATCTGCTCAAAGCTTCGGTTGAGTAGTTTCCGTTAGCTACATCCAAACGACGTAAACCTTGGAAAATTTTGTTTCCTGCCGCTCCTTGAGCAAAAACCATAAAATCAAAACCTTTATAATCCAAATTTAAAGTAAATCCGAAAGTTACTTTTGGTAATGGACTTCCCAAGAATTTTTTATCATCCGCAGTTATACTTCCGTCACCATTAACATCTTTCCATCTGAAATCACCCGGAACTGCACCTGGCTGAATTAAACCTCCCGATGAGTTAGTGTAAGAATTGATTTCTTCTTGATTTTGAAAGATTCCCATAGTTTGGTATCCATAGAAAGTATTATAGGCATGACCAACTTGTGTTCTGGTCACAGCTCCCATAGATTGGAATCCAGGACCTGCATAGAAATCAACATTTGTCCCCAAATTTGTGATTTCATTTCTTACCGTTGCAAAGTTAGCATTGGCTGAAATATTGAATTCATTGATTGATTTTCTGTATCCCAATTCGAATTCAAAACCTGAATTTTCCATATCTGCAATATTTGCAAATGGTGGTGCTTCAGCACCTATATAGCCTGGAATTTGGTTGTCTCTTAAAATTCCTGATGTTTCCTTGTTATACCATTCAACAGTTAAAGTGAAATCATTTAAAATTTTGGCATCAAAACCAATGTTTGTCAAAGTAGTTTCCTCCCATTTTAAATCAGGGTTTGAAATCCTTCCCGGGCTTGAACCCGGTGTTACCGCTCCAGAATTTCCGAAAGTATAGTTACGTGATCCTCCAATAAGTGCTAAATAAGAAAAATTATCAAACACATCATTACCGGTAACTCCATATCCACCTCTTATCTTCAAAGTGTTCAAGATTTTGTTTTCTTTCCAGAAATCTTCTTTAGTAAGAACCCAACCTGCTGATAAAGAAGGGAAAATTCCGTACTTATTATTGGCACCAAATTGAGAAGAACCGTCTCTTCTAATCAGTCCTGTAAACAAATATTTTTCTTTATAATCGTAAGTTAAACGGGCAAATAATGAAGAGGTTATTTTTGGGGCAACATCGTAGGCATAACCTATTTTGTTATCTTGTATTACAGTATCATCATTAAAAGATGCTTCACTAAAACTATTCGTTGATAAACCAAAATGAGTAGCACTTGTTACCTTGTAAAACTCATTGTCCTTGTAAAACCCTTGTCCCAATAATGCTGAGAAAGTATGGTTATCAATCACTTTGTCATAAATAACTGTATTTTCAATATTCCAATTGAAAGCTCTGTTTTCCACTCTTGAAATGTTATTCAATGTAGTATTGTTGACTGTTGGACTTAAATAATACAATGGTGTAAATCCTTGTCCACCCCAATAAGCAAGCTTTGCTCCCATGGCCGTTTTGAATTTTAATCCTTTCATTGGTTTCACTTCTGCGAAAACATTTCCAATAAAATCGTCTGACCAGTTGTATTGACCTTGTCTGGTTTTGGCATAAGCCAATGGATTAGTCATTTCTTGTCCAACAACAGGTGAAATTCCATAAGGATTCCCATCTGCATCTCTTATTACGTATGGATTAGTATAGGCTATTCCATTAGCTAAAATTGGATCTGTTTCAATAATAGGCGTGGTTGGATCTAAGTGAATAGCTGAACTCAAAGGTCCTCCGTATTCACTATTCGTATTTCCAATTCCAACTGATTTTTGATGAGTATAAGCAATAGTCTGACCAACAGTAAGCCAGTCTTTAACTTTATGAGTAGTATTTAAACGGATGTTTTTCTTTTGATAACTAGAAATTTCCGGCATCACAATTCCTTCCTGATTTTGAGTTCCAAAAGAAAAGTAATAATTTGACACTTCACCGCCTCCGCTCAAACTTAACTCGTGTGAATAACGTCTCGCATTATCATTAAAAATAGCTTTTTGCCAATCAGTTCCTTTCCCAAGCGAACCTAAATCCGGGTAAGGAACATTTCCTGTTCCGCCACCATTTAAATAACGCTCATTCATAATAGCGCCATATTGAGTTGCATTTAACAAACTTAAAGTTCTTTCAGGAGAAGAAATACCTTCGAATCCATTATAAGATACCGTCATTTTTCCGGATTTTCCTTTTTTAGTGGTAACCAAAATTACTCCCGCTGCAGATCTGGCTCCATAAATAGCAGAAGCGGCATCTTTTAATACCTCAATCGACTCGATGTCGGATTGATTGATTGCCCCTAAAGCTCCCGGATCAACAATTACACCGTCTACTACCCAAATAGGATTGTTTCCTCCATTCAAAGTAGTAATACCTCTAACTCGAACCGTAGATCCTGCTCCTGGTTGACCTGCATTCATAGCAATAGTTACACCGGCTGTTCTTCCTTGAAGCGATTGTTCAATCCTTCCATTAGGTACTTTTTCCAAATCTTTAGCTGTTACTTTGGAGATAGCGCCTGTAACAACACTTTTCTTTTGTGTACCATACCCTACGTTGATCACAACTTCATCTAAGTTGTTGCTTTCTTCGGTAAGTTCAACTTTCATGTCACCATCAGTTATGGTAACTTCTTTAGTTGCATAGCCTATAAATGACACAACTAGTTTTGTAACATTAGCAGGGACATTAATGGAAAACTTACCATCAATATCTGTAGAAGTTTCTACCGTTGTTCCTTTAGCTGCGACATTGGCTCCCGGTAAAGGGAAGCCTCCGGAATTAACACTTCCGGTGACTGTTTTTTGAGCCTGGGCTGATACAATAAAGACAAAAAACATAGAAAATAGGAAAAGATTTTTCCTAGTTCTTTCAGAAAATAGCTTTAAATTCATAAGCGATTAATATTATATTGGTTTTGGTTAATTTTTTAAGACACTTTTTATGCCTTGTTAAGATGTTGTTAAATTATTTATTTAAAAAATACGATATGCATTATCAACCACAACAAAAAATATACATAATGAAATTTAAAGCAATGATAATTATGAATTTGACAAAACAGTCAATAAAACCGAATAAAACAAAAAGGTAACTATACAAAATAGTCCCCAAAAAAAGATTGAAAGTAGTTTACGAAAAGGTTGTTGTAAAGGTAATGTTGTGGTATTTTAACTAGAACTTGTATAGTTATACACTTAAAATGTAGTTCGCCAACCCATCGTCATGTAATAAATTGAGTTTTTTACGCAAACGATATCGTTTTATCTCGACACTTCGAATCGAAATATTTAACATTGGAGCAATCTCTTTTGAGGATAAATTGAGCCTTAAATAAGCACATAATTTCAAATCACTAGGTGTCAAGCTCGGATGAGCGGCTTTTATCTTTTTAAGGAAGTCTTTATCTGCATTATCAAACGCTTCTTTGAAAACATTCCAAGAATCATCCTCAGTAATATTTCTGTTAATCGTTGATATCACTGACTTTATATTTCTGCCGCTATTTTCTTCTGATGATTTTTTCAAATCTTCTTTGATGATATTCAATAACTCATTTTTCTTGATTAAACTCATAGTAGATACAGCCAGTTCCCTATTTTTAGCATCAACGTCCTGTGAAAGTTGCTCATTTCTAAGTTTCATTAACTGTTGCTCATTTTCTAAAGCGGCTATTTCCAACAATAAATTGTTTTCCTCAATCAATTTTTCTTCTTGTTTACGGTAGTAATTTCTATAGGCTTTGTTGATGTAATATGCCATAGTGATAAACAGTAATAAATAAACTAACCAAGCCAAATTGGTCGCATACCAAGGCTTTAAAATAGTAAACTTATATTCAACGATATTTCCGGGTAAAGAATTGGCTATCTTGGCCCTTACTTTAAAAGTATAATCTCCCGGTTCTAAGTTCTTAAAGTTGACACTCGATTTAGCACTCCATTCACTCCATTGTCCTTGCTGTCCTTCTAACATAAATTGGTACTCAACGTCTATAAAACGGTTGTATTGTGGAACAGCATAATTAAAAATGAGGTTGTTTTCATCATGCGATAACTCACCAACTTCGGAAATGGACAAGTTTACAAGAGGTTGGCTCAATTTATTTACACTTACCTCAGTGAGTATAATATTGTGCGTTTTGACTCTGAAATCCGAGAGGTTAATGATAAAATAACCATCCGTTTTGCCAACAAAATATTCATTATCAGATATTTGAGTGATATTTTCATAACCAATCATCGGATTAGTTATAGAAAAAGGAATAGAGATTTTATGCTTTTTTAAGCCTTTGTCAAAATTTCCTGAAGTGAAATAATAAATGTAATTTTTAGTAAAAAACCACATTTTGTTAGACTTATCAACGTTTAACTTTCCGGAAATATACTCGTTATTCTTAAGGATACTACTCAAATTATGATCCTTTTCAAAGGAACCGGTTTTAGCGTTAAGTCTAAAAATACCGCTTCTTCCTGCATAATATATAGTCCCATTATATTTGGCCAAACTGATGTGCTTACCTTTACTCGGTGATTTTAACACCTCAAATTTCTTGGCTTTTGAAAAATCGGCATTGGCGGTAACTTTTATGATGCCTTTATATTCGTGTCCAACGTAAATCTCGTTTTTATTGTCTACTTCGAAATAGCGTGAGGAAATATCAAAACCTTCAATTTTATTTCGAAAAGTCCAACTGCCATTTTTCTTCTCTAAAACAGAAATTCCATTATAATTCCCTTGTAACATTATATTTGGCCGATTGGGTAAACTATTGAATTTCCATGTTCCGGATTGCTTGTAAATTAAACTTATACCGGTCTGACCTATTAAAAATGTTCCCAAATCATGTCCGCAAAACAATTGATTATCATACTCAAATAGCGTCCAAACCTGACCTTTAGTTCCATTAACTAGACTGAAACCTTCATTGGTTAAAGCACTTTTGGAAAACAACCCTTGATTGGTTCCAACATAAATTTTGTCTTTAAATTTAATCGAGGCATAAACAGTTCCTAAGAATCCCGAGTCGTCTTTGTAGCTTTTGATAGGCGATTGCAAGTTGATACAATCAATTCCATTGTCTAATCCTAACCATAAATTATTATCATCATCTTCATTAATCGATAAAATAGTATTGTTACTCAAACCACTGTTCTGCGTGATGTGATAGCGAGTTTTTCCTTGCTTATCAAGTATGAAAATTCCGTTTGAAATCGTCCCCAAAGCAAAACCACCATCAGACAACATTTTGGCACAAAAAATAGAATTTGGTTTTAACTCGCTCTCAGATTCAAAGTAAAAAGGTGTCAGAACCTTATCTTCCAATTTAAAAACGCCTGCTCTTTCTGTTTGAAACAATAATCCGTCTTTATGCTTGTAAACTTCAACAATCCTGTTGGTTTTAATTCTGTCATCATCACAAACCAAGACACTTTTACCATTGACTACCTCATAAAAACCTTCTCCTACAGCCTGAAAATAAATAGAATTATTGATTTTATAACATCTGAAAATATAGGGATGATTGTCAATAAACTGAAAACTACCGTCTTTTGAATTGTAAACATAAATACGGTTAAAAGATTGAAATAAAACCCAATGATCTAAGTTGATAATGTTCCAAAAATGCTCATCTTCTATAAGTTTACTTTTAATTTTTTGACTTAATGAATTGTATTTTAAAGTACCGTTAGCTTGTCGTTTCCAAAAACCAAACTCCATATAACAACCGCTATAAATTTTATCACCAACCACTTTTACAGAACGTATAATTGTTTCGTTAGGAGATGGATATAGTGACCAATTTGAACCATTAAATTCCAACAAACCTTCATTGTTGGCAAAGTAAACAAATTGATTATTATCCTGCGTAACCATCCAGTTTTGATTTCCTGCACCATAAACCGTTGAGCCATATTTTACAATGGGTGGTAATTCTTGAGCAGTAAGTTGTGAAACAAACAACAATACAATCAAAATGGCATTAAAAAACGATTGGAAAAAACGCATAAACTTGGTTTGGTTGTTATGAATAGGTAAAAATATCGTTTCATTTTTAATTCATCAATATAAAAAAACAAAAAAATGTAATTCCATTGGTATCATTTCCCATATGAGAAATGATTACCTTTGCAAACATTCCTTTTTAGCCATGAAAAGTACAGAAATTGCTACGTTAGAACCAAAGAAAAATATCCTGATTAAAGGCGCACAAATCCACAATCTAAAGAATTTGGATGTGGTCATTCCGCGCAATGAATTGGTCGTCATCACCGGACTTTCCGGATCAGGAAAATCAAGTTTGGCCTTTGATACCTTATACGCCGAAGGACAACGTCGCTATGTAGAAAGTTTATCTTCCTACGCACGTCAATTTTTGGGTCGTTTAGACAAACCTAAAGTTGAATATATCAAAGGCATTGCTCCGGCTATTGCTATTGAACAAAAAGTAAATACAACTAATGCACGTTCAACCGTTGGCACTTCTACTGAAATCTATGATTACTTAAAATTACTTTTTGCTCGAATCGGGAAGACATTCTCCCCAATTTCAGGCAATGAAGTAAAGAAAGATACTGTTTCTGATGTCGTTATCGCGGTTAAAGAGTTTGATTTAGACACCAAATGGTTGCTTCTTTCCCCTATTCATTTAGAAGAAGGAAGACAATTGGAAGACAAATTAAAAGTTTTACTTCAACAAGGTTTTGCTCGTATTTTAGTCAATAACGAAATGGTGCGTTTGGATGAAATCGACCAACATTCGCTAGACAATAAAGACATTTTACTGATTATCGACCGAATCGTGTTAAATGCTGAAACATCTGAAGATGAAGATTTTTACAATCGTTTGGCAGATGCTGTACAAACCGCTTTCTTTGAAGGCAAAGGCATTTGTTACCTACAAGAATTGGACACCAAAAAACGATTGGAATTTAGTGCCAATTTTGAATTAGATGGGATTACTTTTTTAGAGCCTAATATTCATTTATTCAGTTTCAACAATCCTTATGGCGCTTGCCCAACTTGTGAAGGTTACGGCAATATCATTGGAATAGATGAAGAATTGGTGATTCCGAATACCTCACTCTCTGTTTATGAAAATGCTGTTTATCCTTGGCGTGGCGAAAGTATGAGTTGGTATCGAGATCAATTGGTCAACAATGCTTATAAATTTGATTTTCCGATTCACAAACCTTACTTCGAGTTAACAGAAGAACAAAAAGACCTGATTTGGAAAGGCAACAAACTCTTTACGGGTTTAGATGATTTCTTTAAAGAACTCGAAGAAAAAAATTATAAAATCCAAAACCGTGTGATGTTATCCCGTTATCGCGGTAAAACCAAGTGCAACACTTGCAAAGGGAAGAGATTAAGAAAAGAAGCTAATTACATTACTGTTGGCGGCAAAACCATATCCGAATTGGTCGATATGTCGATTAAAAGATTGATTCCTTTCTTTAACGAATTAAATCTTTCAGAATATGATGCCAAAGTCGCTAAACGCCTTTTAATAGAAATCAATAACCGATTGGCTTTCTTGAGCGATGTTGGTTTGGATTATTTGACGCTAAACAGAAACTCTGCTTCGCTTTCCGGCGGAGAATCACAGCGCATCAATCTGGCGACTTCATTAGGTAGCAGTTTAGTTGGTTCGATGTATATTTTGGATGAACCCAGTATTGGTTTACACCCGAAAGACACTGAGAGATTAATCAAAGTGTTGAAAAATCTTCGTGATTTAGGCAATACCGTAATCGTTGTCGAACATGATGAAGATATTATGAAAGCTGCTGACAGAATCATCGATATTGGTCCGGAAGCCGGAACTTTTGGTGGTGAATTGGTTGCCGAAGGAACATTTGACGAAATACTACAAGCAGATTCATTGACAGCTAAATATTTAAATGGACAATTGGAAATTTCGGTACCAAAAAAACGCAGAAAGTCGAACAACTTTATTGAAATCAAAGGCGCAAGAGAAAATAATTTGCAAAATGTTGACGTCACTTTCCCCTTAGAAAGCTTAACGGTAATCACCGGAGTTTCCGGCAGCGGAAAAAGTACGTTAGTGAAGAAAATATTGTTTCCGGCGATGCAAAAGAAACTCGAAGGTATTGGAGATAAAGCCGGACAATTTACCGAAATGACCGGAAGCTTTTCACATATCAAACACATCGAATACGTTGACCAAAATCCAATCGGTAGAAGTTCGCGTTCGAATCCGGTGACTTATATTAAAGCTTACGACGACATCCGTGATTTGTATGCCAAAGAAAAGCTATCAAAAGTGCGCGGTTATCAAGCCAAACATTTTTCTTTCAATGTTGACGGCGGAAGATGTGAAACCTGTAAAGGCGAAGGATCAATCAATGTAGAAATGGTATTTATGGCAGATGTTTCTTTGCCTTGTGATACTTGTGGCGGAAAGCGTTTCAAAAAAGAAGTGCTGGAAGTCGCATTCGAAGGCAAAAATATTGACGATATTTTGACGATGACCATCGATGATGCAATTATGTTCTTCTCGGAAAACAAACAGACTAAAATCACTCAAAAACTACAACCGTTACAAGATGTTGGTTTGGGTTATGTACAATTAGGACAATCGTCTTCTACACTTTCAGGCGGAGAAGCACAACGAATCAAATTGGCTTCATTCTTGGTAAAAGGTGTAACCAAAGAAAAAGCACTATTCGTATTTGACGAACCAACAACCGGTTTGCATTTCCACGACATTAAAAAGCTTTTGGCTTCGTTTGATGCGTTGATTGAAAAAGGCCATTCGATTATCGTCATAGAGCACAATTTAGATTTAATCAAATGTGCCGATTGGATTATCGATTTAGGTCCGGAAGGTGGTGAAAATGGTGGCCAATTGTTAGCGGTCGGAACACCGGAAGAGATTGTAAAAAATAAAAAGTCAATCACGGCACAATACCTAAAAGACAAATTATAATAAAAAGCCTTCCGATGGGAAGGCCTTTTTTATTGAATAATAACTTTCTTAGTGATACGATTAGTTGCGGTTTCTAAAACGCCAAGGTAAATACCACTGCCTAAATCACTCACATTAATGGTTTCTATTAAACCGGTATCCGTAAAAAATTGGTTCAGAACTGTTTTACCATGAATGTCAATTATGGAAAAAGTATAATTGGCATCATTTAAATTCCCTTTATTGATATTGAGAATACTTTTAGAAGGGTTTGGAAAAAAACTAACCTGAGCATCTTCATTAAAATACTGATTATCTAAAGCTGAAGCATTGGCTATTGCAAAATGCATAGTGGCACCAATAGCAGCTTTTCCAACATTAAAGCAAAATTCCGGATCCATATTAGCCAAATTATCTGATGGTGTATGCGGATGAGAAGAGATATTGGTTTCATAAAAACCGGTAATGATTTCTCCATTATTCTCAAACGGAATGTAATCCGTAGCTTCGGCAAAATTAATCCAAGTATTTAGCGGAGAATATAAAGCTACACAGGTGGCCAACTCTTCAGTAATTACTGCTGATGCGGCATTATTAGCCATTGGCAAAGACTCATCAACATCACAGGTAATGGTATCATTTATTTCTCCTGCAACACCACCCACTTCATCTATGTTAAACACCACGCGAATATCCATTTTGGGAGTGGTTGCATTTACCACATTGGTTACAAAATGTTGGCTTCCTCTCAAACCATCTTCTTCACCACTAAAATTGATGAACTTTATCGAATACTCCGTTGGAATATTTTGAAGCAAACGAGCAATCTCTAATATAATAGCCGTTCCACTACCATTATCATTCGTTCCTGTACCAGAAATAGTGTCATAATGTCCGCAAACAATTACGTAAGTGTTAGGATATAAAGTGCCTACTTTGGTAAGAACAAGGTTTTTACAAGTAAATCCCGAATAAGAATAGGTATCTTCTTCCATTTGAGAAGCCGTGTAGCCGTAACTTAAGTATTGGCTTTTCAACCAATCCAACGTATTTTGTAAGGCTGCTGTTCCTCTTCGTTTCACTCCTAGATTCTGAAACTCGGTCAATCTCGCCGTTATATTAGCTTGTGTTGATTGATTAACCACTGCGTCATAACTTGGTATATATTCTTGTGAATATGCAACGGTTAGTGATAAAAATAATAATAGGATAATCTGAAATCTAAATTTCATTACAATAGTTTTTATTTTTTTAGAGGTATTATTCGATAACTATTTTCTTGGCGATTCTATTATTGGCAGTTTGCAATACTGCTAAATACATCCCTTTGGACAAACCATTTAAAGAAATACTTTCTAACAAATTAGGGTTTTTAACTTCACGGCTAAGTACAACTTTACCTTGTAAGTCAATTAAAGAAAAAGAATAATGAGTGTCGGTTAAAGTACCTAAATTGATATTCAAAATATCTTTCGCCGGACTTGGGTAAAAACTCACTTGATTATCATTGACAAACTCATCAGCGTCAAGTGCGGCTGTTGAAACTACTGCAAAATGAAGCATCGCACCAGTAGCAGCTTTGGCTATATTATATACATATTCAGGATCCATATTGACTAACAAATCGCTTGATGTATGACGATGTGGTGTTTCATTTTTTTCAAAAAAACCGGTGATCACTTCGTTGTTTTCTTCAAACGGCATATAATCAGAAGCATAGGCATAAGACAAATGAGTATTCAAAGAAGAATAAAGTTGGGTACAAGTAATCAATTCATTGGTAATAGTATTGGAAACCGCATTATTGGAGGTTGGACTTCCGGTATCTCTTTCGCAAGTTACAGTATCATTGATCATATCAGCTCTTCCCCCTACTTCATCTATATTGAATACCAGTTTAATGTCCATTTTAGGATTAGTAGCATTGACCACTGTAGAAACAAAGTTTTGACTTCCAACCAAACCATCTTCTTCTCCACTGAAATTAATAAACTTTATAGAGTATTCTGTTGGAATATTTTGCAACAAACGAGCGACTTCAAAAATAGTAACTACACCACTTCCGTTGTCATTAGTTCCTTTTCCGGTTATAGTATCGTAATGGCCACATATAATGACAAACGTATTAGGATAAAGGGTTCCGACTTTGGTTATCACTAAATTTTTACAAGTAGTCGAACCATTGGTAAAACTGTATTCCTGCAATTGTGAAGCAGTATATCCATAACTTAAATATTCTGCTTTTAACCAGTCAAGTGTGTTTTGCAAAGAGGCAGTTCCTCTTCTTTTGACCCCAAGGCTTTCGAATTCAGTTAAATTGTCTAATATATTGGCTTCAGAGACTTGGTCAACGATAGTTCCGTAATAAGGAATATAAGTTTGGCCATGACCTTTTGACAATAAAAACAAAAAGGATAATGAAAATAGTAGGTTTTTCATTGAAATTTTAATAGAATAAAGTTCTTTTGTTTACAAATTCGTCAGCAAATGTACTAATTTTTTAAACATATTCAAACGAAGAACAATAAAAGACAACGCCTTTTTCAGATTCTTAAATACCTGTAATACTGAACCTTATCTCGTCTTAATCAAACCTTAAGAATTTATTTACGGGCTTTGGCACATGTATTGGAATGTACCAAACAACAGCAATAATAACTGTTCGAAGACGCTGAAAATCGAAAGAGTAAGCAAAACTCAAATTGTATTGATTATGAAAAAAATTACCCTTTTAGTAGCTACTGTTTTACTGGTTGGAAACGTAGTGAATGCAACAGATTTAAGAACGAGATATAGCTTTGATGAGCCAATCTCATTTGTGGAAAGAGGCATTGAGTTTTTTGTTTTTCCAAATGGAGACTTTGATTTTAATACTCGTCCACAAGACAGTCAAGGTGATTATTTTTACAAAACCGCCGGGAAAAGAGGAACAAAAACTAGTTCTGCCAGAGGTCCAGTAAATTATGGAACCCGAATTGAACATGATAGTTTTGGCAGAGTAAGACGTGTTGGTAACACTTTTATCAACTACGACAGCCGAGACAGAGTAAGCCGAATTGGAACGGTTTACATGAAATACAACAGACATGCATTAACCCAAATTGGTGGATTGCAAATTGTCTATGATCGTAGAGGTGATATTGTGAAAATGTTTGGAAATGTAAAAGGTTACAGCAACCAAGGGTATGTTTACCATAGCAATAATAATTACAACAATGATTATGCTACAAACAACCCAAGAAATGATGATGATTATTACTATTACAAAGCAGATGGCACAAAAGCCAAGATTGAAGATAAAAAATAAATAGTTGTTTTGGTTAGGTTTTGATGAAGAAAATCCCGCAAAGTTTACACGATGCGGGATTTTTGATTTATAAAAAATCGGATTGGTTAATGACCGCCTTCCGCTTGAATGTCATCTACATCAATATTTTGCTTTTTCAAAATTCCTTTTACAACAAAACCATAGTAAGCCAAATAAGCAAAACAAATTACAGGAATAAAATATGACTGGTGAATTCCGATGATATCCGAAATTTTCCCTTGTAACGGAGGAATAATTCCACCACCTAAAATCATCATTACTAAAAAAGCTGAACCCTGTGAAGTATATTTTCCCAAACCGGTAATAGCCAATGAGAAAATAGCTGGCCACATAATACTACAAAATAAACCACCACTCATAAAAGCATAAATAGCCACTGTTCCTGTTGTGAATAAACCAATAATCATGGCAATCATTCCCATTAATCCAAAAATCATTAATGTCTTTGATGGCTTGTCTTGCCCTAAAAAGAAACCTGCAATTTGAAAAGCAACCACTGCGGCATAAGCATACAAAGGAGAAACGTCTTGACCTGACAAATGATTTACATACAATACAACACCAAAAGCTACATAAGGTATTACTATCAACAGAATTTTACGCACAGAATGGGTTGGGTTAAAAACCGAAATGGCTCCTGCCCAGCGACCAATCATCAAACTTCCCCAATACATTGAAATGTATGGTGCCAATGCTGAACCTGTAATATTTCCGAAAGCAGCGGTATCTAAAAGTTCTCCTAAATTACTTTGAATAGTTACTTCTACTCCAACATAAGTGAATATTCCCAACATCCCTAAAACCAATTGTGGGTATTTCATAGCGCCCCAACCTTCAGGATTTTTTTGCGCTCTAACATTGGCAAATAACAATCCGAAAACGGTAACTAATAATGTTGCAATAGTCAAATAAAGTCCTAAATAATCTTTCTCTTTATTTTCAATAAATCGAGTGATAAAATCGGCATCTTCATATCTTGAGAAAATATATCCGAAAATAGCAACCAATATTACAGTAATAGCAATTAGCGTTTTCATTGCTTTACTTGCTGGTTCAAAAGTAGAATCACTTTTTCCGGATGGCAATTTTTTAGAGAAATAAAATAAGGCAGCAGCCAATAAGAACAGACCTCCAACAAATACGTAAAGAATCTCCATTTTATCCAATGAATCAGCTTTTTGGGCAAACTCTTCCAAATTGGCTCCGGCAATTACACCAAATAAAGCTATAGAAACCACGATTGGTCCAATAGTAGTTCCAAAAGAATTAATTCCTCCGGCCAAATTCAAACGATTAGAAGCAGTTTTAATATCTCCAAGTGAGGTTGCAAAGGGTTGTGCAGAAGTTTGCTGTAAAGAAAATCCAAGAGCCACAACAAATAAAGCGCCTAGTATTAAGGCATAACTTCCTTGAGTTACTGCAAAAATCATAAATGCCGCACCAAAAGTACTTATCAATAAACCATTAATAATTCCTTTTTTGAAACCCCAAGCGTTGAGAATGTCTTTGTTCGCCATACTACTAAAAATAAAAAGCAATAATGCTCCAATATAGTATGCTCCGTAAAAGGCAAAATCTATTAACTGACTTTGAAACTGATCTAACCCAAATTTAATTTTACAGAAAGGAATAAAAACACCATTTGACGCTCCGATAAATCCCCAAAAGAAGAATACGGTAATTAAAGTGTAAAGGGCCGAATTATTGGCTTTGGTTTGTTCTGAATTCATAATTATAATCTTTGGTTAGGTTGTTAATAGTTATTGTTTGTGTAAAAATTGAGTCGATAAATTATCAAATCCTTAAATTAAAACGAACTTGATTGGATAAATATACATTTATAAGTAAAACACTAATGATAGCTATAAAATTAGTTATTAACGAAATCGTTTTCTTAAAGTCACTTTTGCGAATATTTCAAAAAAATTACAACGTTTGCGCTTGTTAATAACTGAAAACTAATCGGCTTTTCTGATTTCACTCTTTGGCCCGATACCATTGTTGTTGAAAGCTTCTATTTGGAAATAATAGGCATCCGATTTATCCAATCCATTAAAGTAATACTCGGTCTTGCCGTAAACCATAATCGAACCATATAATTTATCCGGCGATTTTCCAAAGTAAATTACATAACCATCTGCATTTTGCTCCTGTTGCCATTTGAACCAAACGTTTCTGCGCTCGCCTTTTACTTTTTGTCCTGAACGCAAGGGTACGAATCCTTTAACTTCGCTTGGTTTTTCACTACTTCCTTTGCCAAAAACCCTAAAACCACTAATCGCAAATTTACCCGTTGGCATACCAATATTCTCCAATTTTAAATAACGTGCCGAAGCCGGAGTTTTTAATTCTATATATTCATGCGGGACATCTTTGGTGCTTTCGCTTTTATCGATTAAGATTTTCCAATTCTTACCATCGTTCGAAGTATAGATAATGTATTGGTGGCCCAATGTTGTTTCGGGTTTACCCATTAACTCGGCATCTTGATCGGCATAATTGATTTGAATCGCATGGATAATGCTTTTTTCGCCCAAATCAGAAATCAAGTATTCGCCTTTGTTAGCCGTTTTCGCTGACCAATAAGTCTTAATATCTTCATCTACCGAAAGATTCGCCTGAAAGCCACCAAGCGTTGAAGAAACCTGAACGGGTTTGTTATAATTCAGCAACATCCAACCGGCAAAGCTTTCGCTCAAATGGCCTTTATTTTCCGAAGGCAAAAACGTTGGATAATCACCATAAGCTGTGTTTGAATACAGAATATCGTCTTTATCAAATCCGGCAGGCCAAATACCCAAACGACGTTCGAAATTGTTTTTCACACAAACACCAATCGTTGAAATATGCCAATACTGATTGTTCGCATCGGTGAAAGTCGCGCCATGTCCGGCACCACGAGCAAAACCTCCGGGTTTATACGAAAAAGGATTGTGTGATTGGTATTCGAATGGTCCAAGCGGGTGATTGCCCACATACACGCCATCGGCATAGCCGCTGAATTCGGTACCGGGCGCGCCATACTGCAAATAATATTTACCGTTGTATTTGGTCATAAAAGCACCTTCGGTAAACGGTTGCAGAAAAGTATTGTCGTTGTGCTCGCCAAAGCGTTCCCATCCGTGTTCGTCATCATTCAAAGCCAGTACCGGAATCCTATCGCCTTCCGGCTGGAAAGTTTTGCGGTTAAGTTTTATACCATATAGCGGATACAAATTACTCGAACCGTAATATTCATAGACTTCATCTTTTTCTTTGTCCCAAAAAATTTGCGGATCCCAAGCGGCGGCTTCTGATTTGTGGATTAACTCTTTCCACTCGCCTTTTTCCGGATTCGTACTCATCCAAAGCGGAAATTGTTTGCCGTGCGTAGAACCAACAACAAGTAAAGTATCGTTGACAAACGACAACGATGGTGCGCACAATTCGTCATACACTTTGTGTTCGGGACGAAGGAATTTTTTAGCAATAAATTTCCAATCAGACATGTCTTTGCTATGCCAGTAACCCCATTGATTGGTCGAAAAAAGATAGTATTCGCCTTTGAAAAATGTCAGTACCGGATCGGCAGTGGCACGATGTTTTCCTTGTTTGACAAAATCGGGAATTGGGCAATAACCGTAGTCAATGTTAATCGGATTGCAATACGTCTTTTGCTGGGCTATTCCATAATTTGAAATGAATAACAATATTAGTAAGGCAATCCGATGTTTCATAAAAGTGATTTTTAATTAATTGGCACCAAACTAACCGCTGTTCCGCCACCGGCAGCTAAAACTAATTTCAGCTTGGTTTTAGAAGTCACAGTCATGGTTTTGATTTCGTAGCTGATTGGGTTTTTCTCCCAATGCGCTGTTTTCCCGTCTTGGTAAATAATAGCTTTGTATTTTTTATTCGGAGAAAGAAAATCCAATTTAATTTCAGTATTTCTGGCATTTTCATCGGTGATAGCACCTAAAAACCAGTTCTCCGATTTTTTGTCTTTACGAGCAACCGTCAAATAATCTCCCGGCTCAGCTTCCAAATATTTTGATTCTTGCCAATCGGCTGCTACGTCTTTAATAAACTGAAAAGCATCCGGATATTTTTCATAGTTTTCCGGTAAGTCGGCTGCCATTTGCAACGGTGAATACAAGGTCACATATAAAGCCAATTGTTTGGCTAAAGTCGTATGAACTTGTTCTTTTTTAGTCTTGTCATAATAGCTCATTTTGATTTCAAAAATCCCCGGTGTATAATCCATTGGTCCGCCTAATAATCTGGTGAATGGCAAAATCGTTTCGTGACTTGGCGGATTTCCGTTACTCCAAGCGTTGAACTCGTTTCCACGAGCGGCTTCTGCTGCAATGTAATTCGGATACGTTCTGTGGTAACCCGTAGGACGAGAACTTTCGTGTGAATTGACCATCATTTTGTAATCGGCAAATCTTCGGGCTACGAAGTTAAAATGGTTGACCATCGTTTGTCCATCGTGAAACTCGCCACGCGGAATAATTCGACCAACATAACCTGATTTCGCCGCAGGATAACCATACTCTTTCATCAAGTTTAATGCTCTGTCCAAATGTCTTTCATAATTCGCCACCGAACCCGAAGTTTCGTGGTGCATAATCATCTTGACTCCTTTGGATTTGGCGTAAGCGTTGATTTCGGCTAAATTGTAATCAGGATAAGGTGTAGTAAAATCGAAAACATCTTCTTTCCAATTGCCAAACCAATCTTCCCAACCTACATTCCAGCCTTCCACTAAAACGCCATCAAAACCATGTTTGGCAGCAAAATCAATATATCGTTTGGTATTCGCCGTAGTTGCACCGTGTCTTCCACTGGCAATTAATTCTCTCGATTCGGTGTTCTGCGCATTTTGACTTCCGGCGTAATCCCAAGTCGATTTTCCAACGTGCATTTCCCACCAAACACCAACGTATTTCATGGGTTTAATCCAAGAAGTATCTTCAATTTTAGAAGGTTCGTTTAAGTTCAAAATCATTTTGGAACCTACAATTTCACGCGCATCATTGCTTACCATAATGGTTCTCCAAGGCGAAACACAAGGTGCTTGTAAATAAGCTTTATCGCCAATAGCATTGGGAACCAAACGAGAAGTCAAAGCATTTGTTGTTGGATTTAAATCCAAATGCATGATCGGATAATTGACAACCGCTGCTTCAAAAATATTCAAGTATAAATTATCGGCAGTTTTCATCATTAATGGCGATTGTACGACGTGTTTTCCTGCGATGGATTTTAGACCGATACCATTATTTAAATCGATTTTTTCGGTATTAACATCAGACAATAGCGTTTCATTATAAGCATATTCCTGACTGTCAAAATCACCCGGAATCCAGAACGTTTTGTGGTTTCCGGCTAAATTGAATTCTGATTTTTCATCGGATACAATGAAATAATTCAAGTTGGGTTGCTTTGGAAATTCATAGCGAAAAGCCATTCCTTCGTCATAGACTTTGAAGATAATGTTCATCTTTCTGTTAGTTCCCATTTGAGATAAACAAAACGTCAATTCGTTGTAATGATTTACGATGCTAGATTGCTCTCCCAGAACCGGTTTCCATGTTTCATTGAAAGTAGAAACTTTAACGCTATCTATTTTAAAATTGGAAGCCAAATCGGTATCGCCTTTGAGATAAACACCCAAGAGACTTTTCAAAATCACCGGTTTGTTTTTATAGGTCAACGAATAAGATGGTCTACCTTTTTCAGCTAATTTGAACTCGAGCGTAAGTTCTTTTGAAGGTGATTGTATCGTTTGCGCTTTAAGGCAAAAAGCGAACAACAGCAAAGTGATGGTAATCGAATTTTTCATAAAGTATATTTTTTGCTAAAGATAGAAATAACTTATTACTTTAAAAAAAACCCTTTAGTTGATGACCAAAGGGTTTTCCTCGAAGTAAACATAAAATTAATTAACCAAATCAAATTCTATTTTATTAATCGTATCAGAATTGGTTCCGATAAAGACTTCAAATTTTCCGGGTTCGGCCACAAATTGCAAATTAGTATTGTAGAATTTTAAATCTTCAACAGAAATTTCAAAAGTTACCATTTGCTTTTCGCCTTTTTTAAGGTTTATTTTTTGAAAACCTTTCAGCTCTTTAACCGGTCTGGTCACCGAACCAACTATGTCTCTGATATACAATTGTACCACTTCCTTGCCATCAAAATCTCCGGTATTGGTAATATCTACAGTAGCTTTAATAGTTTCATTGAAAGACATTTTAGTCGAAGAAAGACTCAAATTAGCATAGTTAAAAGTCGTGTAACTCAATCCGAAACCGAATGGAAATAATGGCTCATTTCTTTCATCGATATAATTCGACTTAAATTTTTCGAAGATTCCTTCTTTGTTACCTAAAGGTCTTCCTGTATTTTTTGCAGCATAATAAATGGGCACTTGTCCAACACTTCTTGGGAAAGTCGCTGTTAATTTTCCGGATGGATTTTCGTTTCCGAATAATACATCGGCTATAGCATAACCGGCTTCACTTCCGGCAAACCAAACATTTAAAATAGCCGGAACAGTTTTATTTTCCTCTGTTATCACCAATGGTCGACCATCGAATAAAACTAAAACTACCGGTTTTCCTGTTTTTAATAAGGCTTGTAACAAATCCTTTTGCGCTTGTGGAATCTCCAAATTAGTACGACTACTGGATTCACCACTCATTTCAGCCGATTCTCCTAATGCGGCAACAATCACATCTGATTGGTTGGCGATTTTCAAAGCTTCGAAAAGTAATTCTTCATTCGTTCTTTGGTCTCTGTGTAGCGTTTTGCCAAACATGGTAGCTCTTTCTTCCAAAGCCGCATCATAATCAAGATTACTACCTTTAGCGTATAATATTTTGGCAGAAACTCCAACCACAGATTGAATTCCGGCAATTAATGAAACCGAATTTTCCTGTTTGGTCGCCACACTCCAAGTTCCTGCCATGTTTTCTTTGGCATCCGCCAATGGACCGATAACGCCAATCGTGCCTGATTTTTTTAGCGGTAAAGTTTGGTTTTCATTTTTAAGCAAAACCAAAGATTCAGCGGCAATTTTTCGAGCTTCACTTCTGTGAGTTGAAGTGAAAATTTCTGTTTTGGCCCGATTAGCGTCACAGTATTTGTAGGGATCGAGGAATAATCCTAAATCATATTTGGCATTCAAAATCAATCGAACGGCGTTGTCTATTTGTTGCATAGTCACTTTGCCTTCCTCTAATGATTTTTTTAATGTCAGCAAAAAACCTTCGCCAACCATATCCATTTCAACTCCGGCGTTTAAGGCTAAAGCGGAAACGGTTTGCAAATCACCCATACCGTGTTCTGTCATTTCGTTGATTCCGGTATAATCGGTTACTACGAAACCTTTGAAACCCCAATCTTTTCTTAGTAAATCGGTCAGCAACCATTTGTTTCCCGTTGCCGGAATTCCATCTATTTCATTAAACGACGCCATTACGGAAGCTGTTCCGGCATCGACGGCTGCTTTGTAAGGTGGTAAATAATCATTGTACATTCTGATTTTACTCATATCTACCGTGTTGTAATCTCTTCCGCCTTCGGGCGCACCATACAAGGCAAAGTGTTTTACACAGGATAAAATAGTATTGTTTTTACTCAAATCGTCACCTTGATAGCCGGTTACCATCGCTTTGGCAATTTGGCTTCCCAAATATGGATCTTCTCCTGAACCTTCTGAAACTCTTCCCCAACGCGGATCTCGAGAAATATCTACCATTGGTGAAAATGTCCAATTGATTCCATCGGCACTAGCTTCTTGTGCGGCAATTTGAGCACTTCTTTTAATTAAGTTCATATCCCAAGTACACGATAGTCCAAGCGGAATTGGGAATGTAGTTTCGTATCCGTGAATCACGTCCATTCCGAAAAGCAACGGAATTTTTAAGCGACTTTTTTCTACGGCGATCTTTTGTACTTCTCTTATTTTTTGAACAGATTTTATGTTAAACAATCCGCCTACTTTACCTTCTTCAATTTTTTTGGCGATGTTAGAACTATTAGCTTGGCCGGTAGTTATATCTCCGGAAGTAGGCAGGTTTAACTGTCCTATTTTTTCTTCCAATGTCATTTTGGACAATAAGTCAGACACGAATATTTCTTTGGGTGCAATAACAATAGGTGTTTTGCTCTTTTTAGCTTTTTGGGCCGAGACAAAACCTGCTATCAGCAATAAGATTATGGTTAATTTAACTTTCATTTTTGATTGATTGATATTGTTATTTTTTAATCTGCTGTAACATCCATTCATAGATTTCAGGATTATCATAAACCCTGCTCCAACTGTCGTGATTCGCATCATCAAATATGGTTAGCTTAACGTTGCTGTTGCACGCTTTTAACCTTTTATAAATTACTGATGAATAATTCACATCAACAACATCATCGAGTAAACCATGAAAAATCCAAGTGGATATTGCCGCCATTTTACAATCTTCAATTAACGGAACTCTGTCAACAAATCCGGCTATTGGAACTATAGCGGCAAACATATCAGGATGTGCAATGGCTAAATTCCATGTTCCCCAGCCGCCCATACTTAGACCGCTTAGGTAAATTCTGTTGGCATCAACATTGTTCTCTTGGCTTACTTTTAGAATCAATTGGTATAAAGATTCTGATTCCCAATATGTATTTTCAGGACATTGAGGGGCCAAAATATAGGCGTCGAGTTCGTGATGCTTTACATATTTTAACGGACCATGTATTTTTACTTTTTCTAAATCGGTTCCCTTTTCACCGGAACCGTGTAAAAAAACAATTAATGGTTTTTTAGTTTTTATATTTTGTGGTTTGCGCAATAAATAACCATAAGAATAAGTGTTTGTTATCTGCGTCGAAAAACTTCCTTGTGTTTCTTGTGCTAAGCCACTTAAACCAAATCCAAAACAACACCACAGTATCACTATTTTAAAAGAACGCATCATTTTAGAATCCGTGTTGAGTAGAAGTAAATCCTAAGTTTTGTAATCCGGTTTGCACTTCAGGCGCTTGCATGAATAAGTTCCAAAGAAAACCTGTTCTGTAATTTTCTATCATAGGAACAATAGTCCCTTGATCGATGGCTAAGTAACGTTTAGTAACCCAATCATGATGAGGCGAAAACGCATCATACGGACCGGCAACACCAATCAATCTTTCTTTCCAATCAGCATTCTCATAAAAAAAACGCAAGGCTTTCATGGATTCTATCGGTGTAAACGGAAAATCAGACAAGGCTGCAGTTGGTGAAATCACGCCTCGGTCATTATTAGGTTGGTGTGCTGAATAGCCTGTTGAACCATTAGCATTTCTGGAATAACTTGCCGTTAAACCCCAACAATCTTCACTGTAACCATTCCATGCTAATGGATTAGCCACACAATAAGCATACATAATTTTGGCATGATTTTGAGTTAGCGTCCAATAATTTGCATATTGATCAGACAAACCTCTTGGATCTAAACCCAAATAAGAATAATGCGACCAAAACATTGGGCCAACCGTTGAAGTACCGTTATAATTAAATACTTTCGGAATATTAAAACTTGTTCCGGGGCTAACAATACTTCCGTTTCTTGACCAACCTTGATGATAAGCTTCAGAAGGAATAGGATGTGTTGGTGAAGAAGCACCCATGATATAGGTAATCAAACATTCATTATAACCTTCCAATTTGAGATTCATCAGCCATTCATTATCAGGTGACCAATGCCAATACATCACATTTTCTCCTTTAGTATACCAATCCCAATCTACACCTTTCCACAAGTTATCAGCTTTTAAAGCTAAGGCTTGCTCTTCGGCTGTACCATTTTTAAAATACTCTCTGACACAAATTAGTCCTTGACAGAGAAAAGAAGTTTCTACGATATCGCCACCATTATCATCGTTTCCAAAAGGAACTACATTTCCGTTAGTTCCGTTTAACCAATGTGGCCATGCTCCGTGGAACCGATCTGCATTTTCAAGAAATGTTAACGCTGTTGTTAACCTTGAAACTGCTTCACCTCTAGGAACAAATCCACGTTCAACACCTACTAGAATTGTCATTAATCCAAATCCTGAACCACCTGTGGTCACAAGATTTGCATCAACACTGACTTCATCAGTATGATATCTTTCTCTGGCTAGTTTTGAATTGGTTTCTGCATAGTCCCAAAAGTATTTCAAAGCATCCTTTTGAGCTAAATCCAATAATTGTTCATCTGTCAATTGTTGCTCCTCTGAAGGATTATCATTCGATTGGTTAGAACACGAACAAGAAATAAGAAAGAATTGTAAAACTATTAACTTAACTAAGTTTCTCATGATGGAGATTTGTGACTTATTTTTTGAAAAAATTAAAGAAAAACCTAATAGGTTTGTTATACCTATTAGGTTTATTTAGATTTAAAAGAAGATTATCTTCCAGCTAATTCTAGCTCGTATAAAGAGTTGATATCTGCTGCTGATAATGCTTTTTTCCAGACACGGATTTCATCAATTTGACCATTCATAGGTCGTTGCCAAGAATCTGGTGTTCCGAAAGCAACTGATCCAAATGTTCCGATAACTGGTCTAGCCGGTGTAAAGAAACTTAAAGGTAAAGCAGTTCCACCATTTCTAGATTCCCAAACTGGGTTAGAAATTTTTTGACCATTAGCATATACTTTAAATAACGCTGTTGTTGCATCCCAAGTGATTACATAATGAGCCCAAACATTGGCAAATTTTGCTGCATGAGCAACGTGACCAGCTGCAATGTCATCAACACTTGGATTAGCTGAATTGATAATGTCTTGGAAGTTGGCACTTCCATCACCATTTTTGATAACTGCTAAACCTTTGATCACAAGTGTATCACTAGCCACTGTTCTCCAACCGGTTTCAGACATTAAGTTAAAATTTCCAGCCCATTCGTTTGGACGTGTCAAAGAAAATAACATCGTTGGATGTCCGTCTGTTCCTCCATTGTTTGTGATTTTAGCCCATAAACTTATAGACATACTTGCTGAAGTTGTAGCCAAAGATGTAATTTCAGGATAAGCTAAATATCCATTGGTAAGAACCAAACCGTCACCTTTAACGGCGTCACCGGTATAAGTTGCTCCTACTGTTGCAGAAGGAGATGTATTGGAAATACTCTCTTTGCCATTGCCATTCAAAGGCCAATAGGCAACCAAATCAGTCTCGCCTACTTGTCCTGCATTGTCATAACCTCCGATTGGTGGTAATGAACTATCACTATCACTGCTACAACTTGTTAATGAGCCAAATGCAATGGTTAGAGCAAATGCTGAAATAAAAATTTTGTTTGTTTTCATAATAAAAAAATGGTTTAAGTTAAATTAATTTTAATACCCCGGATTTTGAGTTAGTAAGCCTCCGCTTGTAATTATTTGATTTTGTGGAATTGGAAACAATTCATGGGTTCCAACGATAAATGTTTTGCCATCCGCAGCCATAGCTGCTTGTGCTTGACCGGTTCTGATTAAATCAAACCAACGGTCGTGTTCCATTGCCATCTCAGCTCTTCGTTCCTTTAAAATTGAGATTAGTGTAACCGAACTTAATGTCCCTAAACCTGCTCTTGTTCTTAAATCGTTAATCCTGTCTGTTGCCTCTGAATTCAACCCTAGATGAAAAGCCGCTTCTGCACGAATTAACAATAGGTCACTGTATTTTAAAATTCTCAGATTTTTAGCTGTTTGGGTTCGGTCTCCATTCCAAGATTCTGCGATGCTACTTTGATAGGATTTATAATTGTATCTAGGATTAGTCCACGTTGTTGGCGCAACAAATCCATCCCAAAGCACTGAAGGAACAAAAATGATTGAACTACCTCTTCTAACATCGCCGGGTTCAAAAGAGTTGGCTAGCGATAATGATGGTGTATTGAAACCCCAACCTAAATCAGGAGTTCCTCTTGGTCCTTGAACATTGGTGTAATCTTGTAAACCTTTGGTTAATGTGGCCTGTACTTCGTAAATTGACTCAGAACCATTTTCGCCTATTTCTTTCCAAACATCAGCATAATTGGTCAGCAAACCGTATTGTGCAGAACTCATTACGTTACCACACATATCATAGGATTGTTGCCATTTTTCTTGATACAAATAAGCTTTAGCCAATAAAGACTGTGCTGCTCCTTTCGAAGCTCTTCCTTTATCATTGGGTGCGTATGCCCCTTTCAAAGGCAATTTATCGATAGCATCTAACAAATCAGTTTCTATTTGAGCATAGGTTTCTGCTTTTGATTTTCTAACATATACCACTTCATTAATTTGAGCAGTATCATTAATATCGATTTTTGTAATTACCAATGGTACACCACCAAAACAACGAACCAAATCAAAATAGCACAATGCTCTGAGGAATTTCACCTCACCTATCAATCTGTTCTTGAGGCTTTCTTCGATAGACAATTGCTCTAAATAAAACAAAGCATTATTGGCACGATATATTCCATCATAACGACCTATCCAAACATCATTAAATGAAATATCGGTAGGTCCAAAAGCCAAATTATCTAATCTTCCTTTATCTACACCGGTATCTGTAAGTGTGGAGCCCTTATCAGCATCATCAGAAACAATACTGGTAATTCCTATCCAAGAAAAAGCATACATATTGTAATCTAATTGCTTGTTGTAAACCCCGTTAACCAGTTGAACGGCATTATTAGGATCGTTAAGAAAATCAATCTCTGTAAGAGCATTACTGGGTTCAACATTCAAATCGTCTTCACACGAAAAGAAAATCAAAGAAGAGAATAGCAGTATTGCTGTTTTAAATTTTATGTTACACATCATTTTCATAGTATTTTAAAGACTTATGTTAAGACCAAACAAAAATGTTTTATTCGTTGGATAAGCATCCAACTCAATTCCGGCACCTCCAAGAGGATTAGCATTATCACCTCCAACAACTTCAGGTGAATATCCAGTGTACTTGGTAAATACAAAAGGATTAACAGCAGTGATATAGACTCTTACTTTCTCAATTTTGTTATAAAATTTTGGGATTGTATAACCAATGGTAATATTATTTATTCTCAAAAAAGAACCGTCTTCTATAAAATAAGTTGAAGGTCTTGGAGTTTCATTGTAGGGCTTTGGATTAGTTGTATTCGGGTTTGATGGTGTCCAAAAACTATCTAAATAACTGTATTCAATATTCTCTCCACCAAAGCGTTGCGCTTTTTTACCATTATAAACCTTATTGCCGCCAACACCATAAGTATCCACAGAAAAATCAAAATTTCTATAACTTCCACCTAAACTTAATCCGTAGGTGTAAGTTGGCAAATAAGAACCAGCAATAACCCTTTCATCGCTGTATATAAAAGCTCCGTCACCGTTAATACCGAGCACATCATACACATAAAAACTCCCCAGAGGTTGTCCGACTAATACTTGTTTAGTGTATTCGCCATTTCCTAAACCACCACCTATTAATCTTGAAAAATAGGCGTTATCGACTTTGGTCAATTCGTTTTTGTTATGGGAAAAATTTCCGGCAACCCAATATTTCAGATTGTCATTAATTTCAGTATCCCATCGCAAAGAAAGTTCTACTCCTTTATTATTAACTTCTCCCGTATTTACAGTCACTTCTCCCGGAGATAAAACAGGAGGAAGTGATACCGGAAGTATAACGTCTGAAGATGTTCTGTCATAAACATCAACAGAACCGGAAAGTCTGTTATTTAACACTTTAAAATCAAGTCCAAAATCAAATTCTTTCATGGTTTCCCATGTAAGGTTTGGATCTACTTGATAAGGCTGATTGCTTCCCGGAAAAATAGTTTGGCTATCTCCAAAAGCATAGTTGTAACCTGCAGCAAAAACAGGAATATTCAAGGCATTTAAGGAATTGGCATTCCCTACTTCTCCATAACCTGCTCGGAATTTAAGATAATTAACAAACTTTATTTTTTCTAAAAAAGTCTCATTAGAAATAACCCATCCTGCAGAAACTGCCGGAAAGTAACCCCATTTTTTAACATCTTGAAAAGAACTTATTCCTTCTCTTCTGATAGAAGCGGATAACAAATATTTATCATCAAACTCATATTCCGCTCTTCCAAAATAAGCTATTGAAACAATTGGAGTTGAATGATTATTGGAAACCACACTTCCTGGTGGTGCGTCGGCATTAAAAGAAGCCAAATCTAAATACCAGTAATTGGAACTTTCAGGAACATTAAAGCGAGTTCCGGATAAATATTCACCATTATTTTTAGTAGTTCTAGACATCCCTGCAATCAGGGTAAAATCATGCTTATTAAATGATTTTTTATAGGTTAGATAATTATCCCAATTCCACATATAATCATCGCTTTTGTACTGTTGAAGTGTATTGTATTTTATTGGGTTATCTCCAAAACTATCTTCATAATCTTGCAATGTTTGTGTCGCATTTTGTGATAAATAAATATCGGCGTTTGATGAAAAATTATAGCCTTTATTCAAAGTGTATGTTGCTCCAAAATTGGAAGTATATTTTAATTCCTTCAACAAAGCAATTTCCGCGGCTACAGAACCTGACATCACAATATTTTTACTTCTTTCATTGAAGTAAGTTAGTTGGGCTACCGGGTTGGCCACATTATTAAAACGATCATTTCCATTGATATCTATAAGTCCGGTGGCAGGATTACGCAATGGTACGCCCCATCTTCCATTTGGAAAATACACCGGAACAATTGGAGATTGCTTGTAAGCATTAGTAAAAGCACTAACCGGTTTAGGAGTATTGTTTGCTATAGCTAGATTAAAGTTTTGGGAAATCTTAAGTCTGTCGTCAAATATTTTGAATTCGTTTCTTGAATTGATATTGTTCCGTTCGTATTCTGTTCCTATTAGAATACCTTTTTCTTTATAATTTGTAGCCCCAAAATAGTAACTGGCATTTTCATTACCTCCTGAGAAAGAAACATAATTACTTATTACTTCACCTGTATTGGTAATTTCATCTAACCAATCTGTATTATAAGGTTGATCAAAACTATAATAGGTTGAAGAACCTGCTGCCACATTATTGTAATACGCAAAGCGATACGAGTCGGCCATTTCAACTTTCTTTTGAATGAATTTTTGACCGTAATAAGAATCATAATTTACCCTTATTTTACCTTTTTTTCCTTTTTTTGTAGTAACAATAACAGCTCCATTGGCAGCTTTTTGACCATATATGGCTAAGGAAGAAGCATCTTTTAAAATATCTATGGTAGCAATTTCATTTGGATTCAATCCGTTTAATCCGGTAGCTTCCACACCATCAATTAAATACAAAGGATCTCTACCGCCTAAAACTGTTCCCAAACCCCTAATGCGTATAGAAGGATTAGCACCTGGTTCATCATTAGTGACAATGTTAACACCGGCTGCTTTACCTTGTATAGCTTGAATAGCAGATTGTGAAGGTGTTTTAACTATATCAGTAGCCTTTATTTGTGCCACGGAACCGGTGATTGAACCCGATTTTTTAGTTCCGTAACCTATCACAACAACTTCTGTTAATAACTGGTTACTTTCTTTTAAAGTAATGACCATATTTGACTGGGCATTTCGCGTAAGAGTTTCATAGCCTATCATAGAAAAAACTAATACATCGCCCGCTACAGCTTGGATGACAAAGTTGCCATCATAATCAGTGGTGCTATTGATATTTTTGTCTTTTGCAATAATATTGACTCCCGGAAGTGGTAAGCCATTTTCATCAACTACTTTACCATTTAGTTCTTGAGCATAAGAAAAACAACTAATCGTAAGCAATAAAAAATAAGATAGGAAAATTTTCATTTGAGTAATGTGATTTTGTTTTAGCTAATGTACTAAACTAAAACGTTATAGTAACGCGATTACACTTACTACATTACCACATCATTTTCAGAAATAAAAAAAATAATAAATTGACTTACAGCTATTTAAAATCAATTTATATGACAAAAAACTCATCGGCAGTTATTGGAAATGATGAGTAATTGATGAGTTAATAATTAATAAAATACTAAGAATAAAATTATAGTATTGACAATAAAAAGTCAAAAATTATGAGTTAATCATAATTTTTGACAAACTGTCATCTGAAGTTAATCCTAGCTTTTTTCTTAATCGGTAGCGATGCAGTTCAACTCCTCTAAATGAAATATTCATTAACGGAGCTATTTCTTTAGAAGAAAGATTCATTTTTAAGTAAATACAAAGCTTAATATCCTTAGAAGTTAAGACCGGATATTTTTTTGATAAACGCTGTACAAATTCTTCGTTACTTTGAAGCAAATTCTTTTCAAAACTCTCCCATTCATTTTTATTAATGGCATTTATTTTAATCGCTTTTTTGATACTGCTTTTTAAATTGCCTAAATCATTCTCAGATTCTAAAGCCTTTTGAATACTTTCTATCATTTCGGATTGTTTCGCAATAGATAATGATTTTCCGGCTACTTCAGAAGCTTTTGCCTGGATTTGAACTTCCAATATGTGTTTTTCATATTCTTGAGACTTCAATTTGTTTTGGGCATCCATCTCTAGTTTTAGAATTTCTTTCTGGTGTTTAAGTTCTTCTTCTTTTAGTTTTAATTTCTCTATGTATCTTATTTTATTCCACTTATAGTACAAATAAAATGCCGCAAAAATAATCGCTGCATAAATCAAAATCATCCAAAACGAGAAATACCAAGGCATGGCAACGCTAAAGTTAAACGAGGCCAACTCTTTGTAATTATCTCCATCATTATAATAAATGGCAACGTCATGACTTCCACTGGAGAGGTTGTTTAATACAATATTGGAATCTTTAAGAGGAAAATACCTTTTACCATCATCTAGTGTATAAAACAATTCTTGTTTGTTGTAACCGTAATATTCCGAAATAATATCTATACCAATTGATTTGTTGTACCCTATTGTAGATGACTTTTCCACAAAAACTCCATCAACAAATGCTTCTAACTTAACGCTTTTGTCATTTGGTTTTGGTTTAGTCTTCTGTAATTTAAAAGCAAAAAAACCATCATCTAAATTCAATAAATATTCACCATTATTCTTAAATACTTTGGTATCCTGATTGATGATTTTACCTTCATAATATTTTTCCGGAATAAGATTCCAAACAAATTTATCGTTCACTCTATTAATTAAAAAAAGTGATTTGTCCTTTAAAACGATAAAGTTTTCGTCATCAATCGGAATGAGTTCCGATATATTTGAAAATGATTTATTGAAATAAACATTGATTTCTAAAGTATCGGAAATCGCATTGTAAGCATACCATTTAGAATTAATGTAAAACAACACTTCATTATTAAAATTGACCATTTTAACACCATAATCGTTAAGAATTTTATTTTTCTGAGTGATATTTTCAACCTTTTTTACAACATAATTTTCGTCAAAAAGGATTCTGTACAAACTTCTGTAATTGTCAACGGCCCAAAGTTCATTTGGCTTGTTCTGAATGATGTTTTTAATTGGCTTGGTCAGATTTGAAAAATATTTGAAAGTTTTAAAATCTGTCGGATTCTCATAAATAACAATGCCCGAATAATTAGCCAGAAAAAAATTGTTGTGGTAATTGCTTTTCAAAAATTTCCATCCACCGCTGACTTCATTCGACTTTTGCAAAGTATTGTTTTCATAAATATAAGTTCCGTCGTTGTGACCAATAAGGTATTTGTTTTCAACTTGGAGTATATCCCAAACTTGTCCTTGAGATTGGGGCAATAAGGTCAAAATTTTATCCTGATACTTAAAAACTCCGTGATTAGAACCTAACAACAATCCGCCTTCTTTCAATGGTGCCAAAGTATAAACAGAGCCTAGAATTCCGGTGTTGTCAGAAAATATCCGATAAGGCGAATTGATTTCAATGTGCGAAATTCCGTTATCTAAACCAAGCCACAAATCATTTTCTTTATCCAAACCAATACTTAAAATGGAATTGTTCTTCAAAGCATTTTTTCGGCAAACATTATTATAACTACTGTTGGTCAAATCTATAATGTAAACCCCTTGAAAAGCCGTTCCAATAATTAATTTGCTATTCGAAATTACCTTAGCCGTAATGATGATTTCCTTCTTTAGTAATTCGTTCAACGGATGCGACCATGGTTTTAAACCATTGCTGTCTTCAATGTAAACACCACTTTTTTGAGTAAAAAAGTACATTTTCCCACTGGCTTTATCAATGGCATGAATGATATTGTCTTCGAGTAAATTCCATTTCTCAATCTTTTTGAAATCGTTATTCTCAAAAAGAAAAACACCATCTTTAACCGATGCTGCGTAGATTTTATTGTCAACCAAAAAACAATACGACACCTGAAAAGGAATCCTGATTTTTCTAATCTTATTGTTCTCTAAAACATATAATTCATTAAAAGACTGAAAATATATCTTATTCTCATGTTTAAAAATCTTCCAAATCTCTTCATTGATTGATGAACCGGTAAAGTAATTTTTGTTTTTGGAAAGTGAAGTGTATTTTAGTATTCCTTTCTGTCTTTTCCAGTAACCAAATTCATTATAAGAACCTGAATAAATTTTATTGCCATCCGAAAAAACAGATCTTATAATGGTTTTGTTGGGCAAACTGTATTTCTCCCAACGAACACCGTTGAAACGAAGCAAGTAATGATTATTGGCAAAATAGAAAGCATTATCATTGCCTTGTGTTACGCTCCAAACTTGGTTGTCGCCGTTGTAATTGCTTTTGGTAAAGTTTTCCACAAAAGGAAGCAACTCCTGCGCATGAGTAAATGAACAGAGTAGAAAAAAGAAAAAGGCGATTTTGTTTTTCACTTTTGGTAGATTATTACCCAAAAATAAAAAAACTTATGCCTTTTGATACCAAGCCCGAATTAATTTCCGTCAACGAAGTCTTTAAGGTAAGCAAATCGAGGTGTTAATTTGCCGTTTTCGGTGATTTTAGCGCGTTGCAAAATACCATCTTTGTCTCCGTTAAAGAAAGCCGGAATCACGTGTTCCATAAACATTTCGCCAAAACCTTCGCTGGCATCTTTGGGCAATTCGCAAGGTAAATTATCTACAGACATCACCATAATTGAACCCGGATGTGTAAAGGGAACTTCTTTATTTTCGAAAGGCAAATAACCAAAAAACGGTTCAGCAATCGTTGAAGCTTTGATAGTACAGGCAATCGGTCCGTCAACATCACAAGAAATATCGGCAACAACTTTTATTTTGCAATCAGCCGCTTTGAGCATTTCTTGGGTTAAAATATCCGGTGCGTTATTCCCATGAAAATGTCCGGCCATAAAAATATCGGCTACTTTAGTAAAACGCTCAAAATTGGAGGTGTATTCTTGTGGATTTTTATAGAAATCGTTATTGTCCAATACTTTTCCGTCCAAACGTTTGTTATAATCTAAAACATCGATTTGGGTATAAACCGGCTGTGAGTATACTTTACTTAAAAAATCTTCAACTGATACTTGTTTGATTTTTATCCCATCCAAAATTTCTTTGGCACCCATTCCCACTTTTCCGTGACCGGTTAAGACAATTTTGATATTGGGTAAGGTTTGTCTTTTTAAACGAACGATTAAATCATCTTTACCGGTTAGTATTTCTGCTTTGGGTAAAGTAAACAACTCATATTTAATTCCGAATGCTCTAAAACCATTATAAGCACCAACAATACCGGCATAACGTCCGAAACCGATTAATCTTCTGTTATTGGCATCAACAATAGTTTCATGATCATAAAGCTCAATATTCTTGTCTAAAATAGCTTGTAGCAATTTTCGATTGTGTGCTTGCTTTTTAATCGTATGCGAAAAGAAAAAATACTTTTTATTCGGAATCAAATAATCAACCGGTATTTCCTTTACACCAAAGAATACATCGCAATCTGAAATATCATCTGAAACTTCAATGCCGTTCTTTTTATATTCCTCGTCATTAAAAACCCTGATGTCAGAGCTTTCTACTTTGACAATTGCTTCCGGATGCTCGGTCTTTAATCTCACCAATTCCTCAGGCGTAAATACAACTCTTCTATCAGGCGGATTTTTTCTCTCTTTAATTATTCCGAATTTCATGCTCTCGATTTTTGTGCCTCAAAAGTAGTTGTAACGAAAACGTTTTCAAAACTTTTTTGGAAAAATATAAATTGTGAAAAACCTGTTGAAAGCTTTGCAAAATATTAACTATCCACCTTACTTGAATAATTATATTTGTGATTCCATAAGTCTTAAAAATGAAAATTAAAAAATCCCACTATATATTCCTTTTTTGTTCCTCTTTACTTATAACTGCTTTCTGTTTTGTTCCTACTTCCTGTTCAAAACAAGAAAAGACAGAAGAAAGTATTATTAAAATTAACGAAAACGGAATTCCTGTAATGCAACCTTTGCTAGAAGAATTACCAAAACTTTCCAAAGCATTTCTTGAGGATAAAAAATATGGTGCTTCGCGTTTCTTTGAAAAAACTTGGTCTGAAAAGAATGACAACGTTAGTTTTTTGGTAGCCAAAAATGGCCAAATCATATATGAAAACTACATGGGTTATGCCAATAAGCGAACGGATGAAAAAATAACCAAAGACACACCATTGCATATCGCTTCGGTAAGTAAGGTCTTGACTGCAACCGCTATTTTGATGTTGATTGATGCCAAAAAAATTAAACTCGACCAAAAAGCGGCTACTTTAATTGAGGGTTTTCCTTATCCTGATGTGACGATTCAAACGCTTTTAAACCACAGAAGCGGTATGAAAAATTATGCTTATTTCACTTATGAAAATAACAATTGGGATAAGAAAAAAATCCTAACCAATGAAGATATAGTCAAAGTAATGGTCGAAAAAGAAATCCCTTTAGAAACCAAAACCGATACTCGTTTTAGCTATTGTAATACTAATTATGCCATGTTGGCACTAATCATTGAAAAAGCAACCGGATTGAAATATCCAGAAGCCATGAAAGAAATGATTTTCACACCATTAGGCATGACCAATACTTTTGTTTGTGATTTCGAAAAGGACAGAGAAATCATCGTTCCTTCCTACAAAGGCAATAATATGGAAATCGGAACCGATTATTTAGACGGAATTTATGGTGATAAAAACATTTACTCAACACCAAGGGACATATTGAAGTTTGATACCGCGCGCTTCGCACCTTTTTTCCTCAATGCTGATTTATTAAAAAAGGTTTATAAAGGTTACAGCTATGAAAGTAAAGGTTTAAGAAATTATGGGCTAGGAATTAGAATGGTTGAATATGAAAAAGGGGAACCGTTCTATTTTCACAATGGCTGGTGGCACGGTAACACGTCTTCTTTTATCAATTTAAGAAAAGAAAAAGTAACCATCATCACACTTTCCAATAAGTTTACCAAAAAAACATATCAATCTAAAAAATTGGCCGCACTTTTTGGTGATTATCCATTTAAATTGAATGATGATAATGACGAATAATTAACTACTTTTGTGGTCTGATTTTTGCTAATCAGAATAAAAACTGGGGTCGACTGGTTTTGACAGCAAGTCGAATTGAACGGTAAGCACGTCGAGCATGGTACCTTTTGCTCGTAAATCCAAGGGTATAAACACATAAACGGCGAAAATAACTACGCTTTAGCTGCATAATCTGAATTAAAGTAAGATTTGCCAAGTCTCGATAAGATCGAGAAGCTGGATTCTCCTCAGAAGCCTTGGTTTATGGCGTCTGGCTCAGGGGAACCGTAAATGTAAACCTAGGAAAGGTAATGTTCTGAATCCTTTCTGACACTGATAGAGCTAAGCATTAGGCCGCTGTCTTTGGCATAGCCTACTGTCGAAAACCCAATCAAAGACTAAACGTGTAGAAAGCTCTTTAGTTGCTTGTTTGGACCCGAGTTCGATTCTCGGCGACTCCACACCAAGCGCGGTTTAGCGTATTAAAATGGAAAAATCAGACAAGTTCGCTTGATCTGATTTTTCCATTTTTAATACGGCGGTCTTGAAAAGACCGAAAATTGCATTTGCAATTTTGGAATAACAGAGTTGGGCTAAGCCACTCTCCCCGACTCCACAAAAACGCTTGAATTGATTGAGGCGTTTTTTATTTTACTACGTCAGTTCGCTTCGCTCGGGTTAGGAGCAGACCTTTTTTGCTTCTCTTCACTTGTCTTCCCGCTATCGTTACAATCTTTTTATTGTTTTGTCACCCTTAACTTGTTGAAGGACTTTCCCAAAAAACAATAAAAAGGATTTCCACTCCTATCGGGGCTAAAAAACACTTTCCGATTTCTATCATATAATTAGTCTAAAACAGTACAAAAAAACAAGTTATAGTTTTTATTGTAACTCAAAAATGTTACATCTCTCCTACTCATACTAAATGTTTTTAAGTAAAATTGTATAGATTTACCTAACAAAACTTTTTTTATGCAAAAAGTATTTTTCCTTCTCTTGTTTGTCGCAAATTTCTCGTTTGGTCAATTCAAAAACGAAATTGACTCTTTAGAATTTGAACTAAAAAAGGTAAAAACTATTGAAGAGAAAATTAAACTTCATGATTTACTCTTTAACCGAAACTTTTTGGATAACATCAAAATAGCCAATTTTCATAAACAGCAACTTTTTGAAATAGGAAAAAAACACAACAACTCACTTGCATTCTATAAGGCATATTATTTATCCGGAGTAACTTCGAGTATTTATTCAAAAAAAAATGGAGCAATACCAAACTTAACAAAAGCCAATCAATATGCTAAAAAATTAGATGATGTTTCTCTAATCTGTGAATCATCAATAAAATTAGCTAACGTATATATTGCTCTAAATGATTTTGATAATGCTCAATTTCATCTAAAAGAAGCCATAAAAATCACTACAAAAAGAAATGCTTTGTTAGAATTATCTAGAGCTTACATGGTTTTAGGAGAATTTTATCAGAGTAGAAAAGCCTATGTTTTAGCATTGAATAGTTATTTAAAAACAGATTCTATACAAGTAAATCACAAATTAGACAAAAACACATTGGGTGAAAATTTAATGCATTTAGGTCAACTTCATCAAGAATTAAAATTATTCAACCAAGCTGAGAAAAACTTTAAAGCGGCTAAAGTTCTGTTCGATGAGACTCAAAATAAAATAGGTCAAATGCATGCAGTTTTTAAACTAGGTGATGTTTATTTTTTAGAAAAAAATTACAAAAATGCACTTTCTAATTACAAAAAGGTTTATAATTTTTATGAAAACAATAGCTTTATTGGAAATTTTTCGGAAGCAAATTTGTCAATTGGTCGGGTTTATATGGAAGAAAAAAAATATAAAAAATCACTTGAATACTTTAACAAATCTTTAGAAATACAACAAGAAGGAAATTATTATCACGGACAAGCAAGAAGTAATATTCATATTGGAGATGTTTATTTTATAGTAGAGGAATTTGATAAATCAAAGAACCATTATTTACGAGCACTTGAATTGGTAAATAAAAACAACTTAAATAGCCTTAAAAGCAACTTATACTTAAAGCTAGCAAAAACCTATGGCAAAACAAAAAACTATGACGAAGCAAATAAATTTTATGTTTTAAACGAAGAAATAAAAGATAGCATTTCTCATTTGAATGAAAATCAAGAAATTTTTGAATTAGAAACCAAGTATCAAACCGAAAATAAGCAAAAACAAATCAAACTCCTTTCTACTCAAAATGAATTAGCCCAAAAAGAAAAATACATTTACATTGGTTTACTCGGCTTATTAGCCTTAATTGGAGGAAGTTTGTTCTACAGTTACCGAAATAAAATCAAAACGGCACAAAAACTCAAAGAGTTAAACGAATTGAAATCACGTTTTTTTGCCAATATTTCACACGAGTTTCGAACGCCTTTAACACTGATTAAAAGTCCGGTGCAAAGTTTGCAAAGCGAAATTTCAGATGAAAATCAGAAAAGCAAATTGCATTTAATCGACACCAATTCAACCCGAATGCTAGAATTAGTTGATCAACTACTTGAACTTTCAAAAATTGATGGTGGCAATTTAAAACTCATCTTAAAAGAAGGCAATATCAGTTCGTTTCTGCATTCAATCATGGAACCGTTCAATTTTCAGGCAAAAGAAAACCATATCAATTTCTCCTCTTCGATTGAAAAAACAACTGAAAACAGCTTATTCGATAAAGATGTAATCGAAAAAATTGTAACCAATTTGGTAACGAATGCTTTTAAATATAAAGCTCCAAATGAAGCGATAGCCTTTGGTTCATCGGTTACAAATTCCACTTTAAAATTGGTAGTTTCTAATTCCGGAAGCGATATTAAAAAGGAAGATTTACCCAAACTTTTTGAACGATTTTATCAAAAAAATGAAGACAATCAAGGCGTCGGAATTGGTCTAGCACTAGTCAAAGAATTAGTTGATTTGTGTAAAGGAACTATTGAAGCAACTGTCAGCAATGGTGAATTGTCTTTTGCAGTCAATATACCTTTATTGCAAACAAACGATAACGCCATCGTTATTCCTTCGAAAGTTCAGACTGCAAATGTCATCAATTCGAGCATTGCTGAAACAGAACTGCCTATTTTATTAATCGTTGATGACAATGCTGAAATTAGAAATGTATTGAAAGATATTTTCAAAATTAACTACCAAATTATTGAAGCGCAAGATGGTGAAGCAGCCTTAAAATTAGCCAAAAAAGAAATTCCGGATTGTATTATTTCCGATGTAATGATGCCAAAAATAGACGGATTTGAATTTACAAAACAAATCAAAAATAATGAGTTGACATCTTTTATTCCGGTTATTCTATTAACTGCCAAAACCTCAGACGAAGCACATCTTGAAGGTTTAAAAAGTACAGCCGATGCCTTCTTAACCAAACCTTTCAACAACGAAATAGTAAAAGCAACAGTGCTACAACTCATTGAAGAACGCAAAAAACTCCATACACGCTACAGCCAAGAATTGGTTTTACGTCCGGTGGATATTGTTATCAATTCAGTAGAAGAAAAATTCATCGAAAAGCTTCAAGTTATTCTAGAAAAACAACTGTCCAACTCCGACTTTACTGCCGAAGATTTCGCAGCCGAAGTTGGGATGAGCAGAATGCAATTGCATCGAAAACTAAAGTCGCTATTAGGAGTTTCTTCAACCGAATTTTTAAGAAACGAACGATTAAAAGTCAGCACCGAGTTACTCAAAAAAGGCAACGGAAACATTTCAGAAATTGCTTACTCAGTTGGGTTCAACGACGTATCATATTTTTCAAAATGTTTCAAAGAAATGTACCATTGCACGCCAACAGAATACATCGAAAAAAGCTAAATCTTCTCACTTAACCCTCTATTTTATTGACCTGTAAAACCATGTTACATAAATCATAATCCCTGTTACAATAGTCACAGGGATTTTTTTGTGCTTGTCCTAGTTTTACATTAACAAAAAAAAGAGGACTATATGTCAAAGAAAGAAAACATAAAATACGAAGCAAATATCAATCAGTTACTTGACAAGAAAATATACATCAATGTAAACCATCTTGAAAAAGGCGACTATGAATTGAGAGTCATCAACAAAAATAAACTAATCGTTAAAACTACTTTTAAAAAGAAATAGCCATGAAAAAAAATCTAGCACTACTATTGTTACTTCCTTTCGCATCCATAGCCCAAGTAGGAATAAATACAACTGCACCAAAAGCAGCTTTAGATGTAGAATCTACCAATAACGGAATGTTAATTCCTCGTGTTCAACTTACTTCTATTTTAGATGCTACAACCGTTGTAAATCCCAATCTTGGTCCTTTAGAAACTTCTACCTTGGTATACAACATTGCCGCGTCAGGAACCGCTCCGAACAATGTTGTGGCTGGTTTTTACTATTGGAATGGTTCACAATGGGTAACACTTAATGCTAGAGCTGGCTGGACATTAAACGGAAATACAGCTACAACTTCGCCTGCAACTCCTGCAATTTATGGAACATCAACTATTGGAGCAACCGAAAACTTTTTAGGAACAACTGACAATAATGATGTAGTAATTGGAACCGATAATATTGAACGATTTCGTGTAAAACATACCACTGGAAATGTTGGCATAGGAACCGAAACACCAATTAGTAAACTCAATGTTCAAACCATCGACGAAAACAGAGGAATAACTAATAATTTGATTAAAAACTCTGGTTTTGGAATTAGTTCCAACCTTGATAATAACATGACTATAAATAATAACAACCTAGCTTATGGTATTCGAAACTCATTTTTAGGAACTGGAAACGGACTTAAAATTGGTGTTAGAAATATTGCTGCTTTTGGAATTTTAGGTTCTAAAATTGGTTTTGAAAACAACTTTCAAGCATCTGGCAATAGTTTTTTATATGGTTTAAGCAACACTCTGGCGCATACAGGAAGCGATTTAACTTTAGGCGTCTACAATCAAATTACAAATCCGCTAGGTTCAACAGGAACAACACACGGTATTGAAAATAGAATAACCAACAACAGTACTCTTGAAGCAACAGGGGTTTATACTGAAATAAACTCACCCGATGGTGGTTCAGGAGGAACTTTTGGAATGCAAAATTTCATTGGAGGAAGAAAAACAGGAAATAAAATTGGTGTTCGAAATGAAATTACAACTGACGTACCTGGAATTTTAATTGGTGTTAATTCTAGAATTATTTCAAGTCCAGGCGTAGTTTCAGATTTGTGGGGATCTTTAAATGATTTATTTGTTTTTGCAGATTCAGGCGGTTCAGGCACTATTAATAATTTATATGGAAACACGAGTAGATCTTTATACGGTGTTGTTAATTACATCGATAATGGCATAGATGTTACAGATCCTAACAATATAATGGTTGGTACAAGTAACTATTTACGTGGATTAAGCAATGCCAACAAATACGGTACATTAACAACAATAGAAGCTGCAGCTGACGGAACACACTATGGTATCCACTCAACCGTATTAAAACCTGGAGCAAATAATTTTGCTGGTTACTTTCTTGGCAATGTGGGAATTGGTACAGCAACAACCAACACCTACACTTTCCCACCATCACGTGGAACCAACGGTCAAATCATGCAAACCGATGGCGCAGGAAATCTATCTTGGCAAAACCCAGCAACAATAATAGGCAACTCAGCGTGGTCACTAACAGGAAACAGCATCACCGCCGGAACTCATTTTATTGGTTCGACCAATAATGTTGATGTCAGTTTTAGAAGAAGCGGTACAAATATCGGTTATCTAGGTGAATACAATCTTGCCTTCGGAATTGGGGCTTTACAACCTTCAGTTGGAGTTTATAACGTTGCTATTGGTGTCAATGCACTAGCTGCTTTAACTGCTGCCGATCAAAACGTAGCAGTCGGTTGGAATGCTTTATCCAACGTCACCACAGGCGGAAACAATATCGGTATCGGAACTGGTGCAACAGTACCAGTAGCAGCTAACAACAACCAAATCCGAATGGGAAATGTAAATATTGGGTATGCCGGAGTTCAAGTAGCATGGTCAGTAACATCCGATAGCCGATGGAAAGACAATATCAAAACCTCAAATTTAGGATTAGACTTCATCAACAAGTTAAACCCTGTTTACTACACTCGAAAAAACGACGAAACCAAAAAAACTGAATACGGCTTCATCGCCCAAGAACTAGACAAAACCTTAACCGAAGTTGGCGCTACTAACAACGGTATCATCACCAAAGACGATGACGGAATGTTATCTATCCGATACAACGATTTACTCGCTCCAATGGTCAAAGCCATCCAAGAATTAAAAACTGAAAACGATACTTTAAAACAACAAAAAGAAGCCCTTGAAAACCGATTAAAAGCCATTGAAGAAAAATTAAACATCACTAAGTCTTGATTTAGGAGCAGATCAATTGTGCTTTCTTTCTCTTCTGCTCCCGCTATCCGCGCTACACGGTAGCCAGCTCCTATCGGGGCTAAAAACACAAATACTTTTCTATCATAAAAAAACACCCGCTCTATTCTAGAACGGGTGTTTTTAATTTCCAATATTTTATTCGCCTATCGTTTCAACGAGAAGTGCGCTTTAAATTGCTTCATGCCGCCTTGCTCCGGATAATCTACCGTAAACCAGTAATCTGTTGAAGGTAACGGTTGTCCGTTGTAGGTTCCGTCCCATCCATCTCCTGCCGAACTGATTTGTTTCAGTAATTTTCCGTAGCGGTCAAAGATGAAGATTTTGGTTTGAGCTGCATAATTAAATAATCCTACTACATTCCAAGTATCATGAATACCATCTCCGTTTGGCGTAAAGTAATGTGGATAATCAATCACCTGAACATCATTGATCATTAATTCCTCACAACTAAAAGCGATTCCGCCTTCAGTATCCCAAACATGGATCACATGATTTCCTAACGACACACCTTCAAAGATATTACTCGTCTGTCTTGGGCCGTCATCCAAACTGTATTCATAAGTGCCCCAGCCTTCCACTGTCACGGTGATGATTTGACTATTGGTAAACGCATTGGTTACGGTATATCCTGCCGTACCTGTCGAAATACTAGCCGGTCCTGATTGTATCACATCAAAACCTAATGAAGTAGTCTCACAAGCCAGCAGACTGTTGCTAATTACTCTAACGGTGTAGCTTCTCGTGGCTCCTGTTGGCGAAGCCGTGTCAACGGTATAAGTTGAACCTGTTGCTCCCGGTATTAACGTCGTGCCCTCATACCACTCAAAGGTATAATCCGCCGGATTTGGAATATTGCTGTTTAGTGTCAGTGGTCTTACTACCAATCCACTGGTAAAGTCAACACAAATCGTCGTCACTCCATTTGGTGTAGTGATAATTGGATTCGGGTAACGCTCTATCTCGATATCGATTGTAGTAAGCGCATAACAGAATGGGGTAATGCTATTGCTGCTGTTCTCTACCTTAACCCAAATTTGGTCAGTATCGGGTTGGGTAATGTAAGCTTGTGCTTCTGCCAAGGTGATGGCATTGATGCCTTGTTCTGCATCGGCTTGGGTGTGATAGTAACTAATCAAGAACACCAATGGGTCTTGTCCGTTTAATATCGCAGTCTCGTACTGGGTTAAATCCAATTGGAACACACCATCATAAGGGTCGGTGTAAGTATCACAACTCGAGAAGCTCTGTGGTCCTGTAGCCTGAGCATATTCCTCTACTGCCAAAGTAAGTACTCCGGTGGCATTAACACAACCTGTAGCATTGTTCACTACTCTGATGTAGATGTTTTGGCTGTCCGGTGTCGTGTTGGTGTAATTGTTTGGTAGCGGAGTTTCTCCGGTATTAGTCAGCGGATTTGCCCCTGCTTGGGTTAAGTAATATGTAATGGTAAAATCAGCCGGGTTTTGAGTGGCTCCCAAAATAGCGGTTGCTAAGATTGGATTGGTCAAATCAAATGCTGCCAGTCCATCAGTATCATTATCACATACCCTGTAAGGTGCCAGTGGCTGCACTACTGTTGGTAAAGGATTAACCGTTAAAGGTTGCTCCACCAGTACAAAACAATGATTGCCAAAAGAATCTATTCTGTTGTTCTCTACTCTTATCCATACACTTTGCTCATTTGGATCAACATCTCCTACTAAAGCTGCTGTTACTGTGGACAGTGGAATTTCATTCTGTGGCACTAAAGCATCGGCTTGGCTGTGGTAATAATGTAGCGTTAAATTAGGGTCGCCATTTAAGATATAAGCCGCATTAACCGTTAAGTCAAATACCTCCATCATATCGCCGGGATTGTTGTCATCACACTTCGCTCCTAAGCTCGGTGGATTCGTGTTTGGCGTTGGGATAGGTAAGACTCTGATGTCTAAAGTCGTTACACTGGAACAACCCGCGGCACTAGTTACCACAACTCCTAATGTTTGAACTGCCGGTGAGGTATTGGTATAAGCCGTTGGTGTAGCAATAGCATTGGCTGGATTGCCTGCCTGCGCCAAAGCATAACTTGGATAATAGGTTACGGTATAACCTGATAAACTTTGGGTAATCATCACATCTCTTATCGTCAAGTCAAAGCTGTGGAATTGGTCATTCGGATTCGCATCATCATCACACAAACTCAGTGGTGTTGGGGTGATGAGTAATAATGGAATATTAACAATAATATCAAATTCGCCAATATTAAAACATCCTGTAGTGTTGTCCTCTACTCTCACCCAAATCGTTTGATTGGTCGTAGCCAAATAACTAGTCGCAGGGATGATTGGAATATCATTTTGTGCGCGTAGCAATGTGGTATGATAAGTGATTGTATAATTACTGGCTGCTAGTGGTTGTTGGGCTAAAACATCAGGGGTTCTTACCGTTAAATCAACTATTGTACTAGCACTTTGATTGTTGTTGTCTGTATCACAAACCACAATATCATCCAAATTAATTGGGGCTATAGGACTTGGGTTTACATTCAATACAATTGGGATAACACTCCAACAACCTGTAAGTGGATCCTCAGCTCTCACATACAAGATTTGGGTAAACGGATTGATATTATCATACAACTGAGTAATGTCAATTGCCGTCACAAGATTGCCTAGCTCAGCATCGCTTAGGGTTTCATAGAAAGTCAATATGTAATTGGCGCCTTGTAAAATATCTGCGGTCAAAGTCGCTAAATCAAAACTCGAAAAGCCATCCTGATTCTCATCACAAATCGTGTAAGGTGCTGTTGGTGGAATCGGTGTTGGTAATGGTACTACTCTAATATCTATCGTAGAGATACTATAACAACCGGTAAGAGTATTGGTAATCACCACGCCTAAAGTCTGAACATAGATAATTTGGTTAGGATACTGCAAATCAGGGTGTGTCTCATTAATCGAAGTACCCGGCACTTGCGCCTGAGCAGCAGCCAAACTTGGATAGAAAGTAACACTCATGCCTTGTTGTCCCAATAATATCGGATCAACTTGGGAAAGTAAATCAAAGGTCTCAAAACCTATCGCGCCGTTGTAATCACACAAAGTATACTGCGGATAATTCGGCTGGGTAGCATTGGGTAATGGATTAACAATCAAATCTAACTCAACAATATCATAACAACCTGTCGCTATAAACTCTACTCGTACAAATAAAGTTTGGCTCCATTGGGTTTGGTTGATGTAATTCGTCACACCAGTGATAGTAGCTGTCTCGTTCTGTGCATCTACAAAAGTTGGATGGAAAGTTACATTCACTAATGATGGGTCAATAGTCCCTAATATCTGCGGCTCAGTCGTTGTCAAGTCAAAAGCCTCATAACCTATTTGTCCCGTGTAATCACACAATTCATAATCATCAGGCTCTGTAGCCTCTGGCGTTGGATCAACAATTAACTGTAATTGAACATAATTAGCACATCCTGTCAAAGTATAAAATACTCTGACATAAATCGTTTGCGTCCATGGATTGATATTCTCGTATGGGCTGATAATTGAAGGTGCAGCACCGATTAAAGCATCAGTCTCAGTTTCATAATAGCTAACAGAAACACCTGCAACAGCAGTGCCTCCCATTATCTCTATCCTTGTACTTTCCAAATCAAAGAATCCAAATCCATCGTTGTTAGGATCGCAATAGTGAAGTGCTTGTGGTGTGATGGCAATTGGTCCTTGGGTAACTCTAAGCAATTGCGTGGTCGTAGCATAACAACCCGTAGCATTATCTTCTACTCTGATGTAAACAATTTCGTTATCCGTGCCAATGTAAGCTAACGGATCTTGTATGGCATTAGCAGTTACTTCATTTTGAGCATCAAGTAAAGTATTGTAGTAGGTAATAGTTAAACCTGAAACATTATTGTTGGTAACAAACGCTTCATTAATCGTTAAATCAAACTCTGCTTGATTCGTCAAACCATCACTACATTCAAATAGAGTTGGTGGTGTTACCGCAGGCGGAATAGGATTAACTATCAAATTGAATGAGCCAACAGAAAAACAACCAGTGGTATTATTACGGATGTTGAACCATATTTGTTGAGGATTGCTAGTATTAGGATAAGAATTCGCTAACGAACCGGTTTGCGTTTGAGCATCACTTTGGGTCAAGTAATAACTGATTGTTACATTAGTTTGACCATTGGCAATCTCAGTATCCATACTATTTAAAGTAAATACCTCAATCTCATCACCCGTTGAATTGTAATCACACAATTCATAATCCTCAATAACAGGATTAGGCATTGGAATCGGATTGACAATTAAATTAAATGTAGTAGTGCTATAACAAGCAGGAGAACCAACAAAATAAGCTCTAACATAGATTGTTTGAATTCCTAAACCTGTTGTTAGGTTGCAATAATTTACATTCAGAGGAATTGCTGACCCACTAGTGTCAGTTTCATAAAAATCTACAACTATATTGGGATTACCTCCGTTAACTTCATTGATTTTTGTCCCTAAATCAAACAAACAGGATATCGTATCATTATTGTCATCACAAACTACATAATCAGTCGGTTGACTGATAACCGGTGGTGTCGCAACAGTAACCACGGCAGATCCGCTTTGTAGTTGAGAACAACTCGTAGAACTGTCATCTACCACACTAATTAAATCATAAGTAAATGATCCTGCAACATCTGTTGGAACATCAATAATAAAACTATTTCCACCGGTAGTAGAATTAGATATTGGAGCTCCGTTATTAAGAGTATAAGTAAATGTATAAGGCTGTGTACCATTTGCACCTGTAATAATCACTTGTGGATAAGGAGCATTTAAACAACTAGCTACACTTCCGGTAATTACAGCTGTTGGCAATGGATTAACAGTAATAGTAGCTGTTCCGTCTTGATTTTGTGAACAAGTCGGCGTCCCTGATCCTGATACATTAATAAGAGAATAAACAAAAGTACCGGCTGTTGCAGTAGGAGCATTAAACGAAAAACTATTCCCTGCTAAAGTAGTAACTGTAGGCTGAACAACATTATTTATGGAATAAGTAAAAGTATAAGGTGCTGTACCACTAGCTCCGGTCAAAGTTATTTGAGGACTTACTGCATTTTGACAAACTGCAGTAGTTCCTGAAATGCTAGCTGTTGGCAAAGGTAAAACAGTTACAACTGCTGTACCTGTAATATTTCTGGAACAGTTAGTTACCGGATTCAAAACACTTACCAAAGTATAAGTAGAATTGGCCGTAAGATTAGGTGTTGTTATAGTATTTGTTCCGGTTCCATCTAAAGTAATTATTTCATTTGGATTACCATTAACATTATAAGTAACTTGAGCGTTAGGAGTTCCGTTAAAAGTAATAACCGTATTATTTCCTGAACAAATAGAAGTCGTTCCTGATATAGTAACTGTAGGTAAAGGATTTACTATCAATTGGAAAAAAGTAGTTCCGAAAGTGGTTGGATTTGCATTTTCTTCCAGTCTCACATAAATGGTTTGACCGTTAGTTCCAACAACACTTGTAATCGCTCCAACATCATTATCTGCATTAGCCTGAGTCAGGTGATAAGTCACCGTGTGGTTTGCAGCTGAATACTGAGTTCCCAAAACTATAGGAGTTTGAGGAATAAAATTGAAATTAGCTGTTCCACTTCCCAAACTGCTCTCACATAACGTTAAATTCGGAGGTACATTAGGTTCAAGTGAACACGTAATATTACAAATGGTAAATGAAAAAACAGATACACATCCACTAGACGTTGGACCGTTATCGGTTAAAGAAAGATATATCGTACTACAAGCGCCTGCACCACCAGCAGGACCCGGATAAGCTGAAGGGTTACCTATCGGACTAATAATATCTTGTGCATTGGCTGCAGAGGTATGGAATGACGCTTCAAAATCACTCGAATTGAGACCCGTACCATTAAATATATTAGCAATCGCTTCATTTAAATTGTATACAGGATTAGGCGTACATTCTTCAAGATTGACAGGAAGATTAATTGGAGGCGGTGCATAAAAAGAAACGGTAGCACTAGCCGTAGCATTAGCAACACAACCTGGTTTATTTACAACAACTGTGTAAGTTCCCGCTTGTGAAACCGTTATAGATTGAGCTGTTGAAGCTATTGGACCACTTGGGCCTGACCATGCATATGAAGTAGCGCTATCGATAGTAGCTGTTAAAATTGCTTGTCCTCCAACACATATTACTTGATCGTCTAATGATAACGGACAGACAATATTACAATCGGTTGCTCCTGCGCCACCTGTTCCTGCATTGGTTTGAGTTAATGATATTTGTCCGGCCTGATCGGCAAAGTTGGTCAATAATACCATATAGACTTCACCAACCTGTGCATTAGGTATCGTAAAATTCTCAGTTGCAGCAGTCGAATAACTACATCCAACCTGATTAGCGGCTGATAAATCGGTTCCTGCACACGTTGGACCAGCAAAAGGTCCCCAAGCAATAAAATCAACATCAATTCCGCCCCCACCATTACTGTTTTGAGAAATAGTAAAATTTAAAGTACCGGCAACACTGATTTGTAAAAAAAACCAAGCCGGATTGGGAGTGGTGCTTAAACAAGACACTGCTCCTGTACTAGGAACTCCAGTCGTATTTGGAAAAGTCAATGCTGATCCTCCTGCACAAAAAGGCTGTGCACCGGGACAAGTTGACCCTTGAGAAAATACAGAATGTATTGAAAATAGGCTAATTATTAATAAATAGAAGTAAATTTTTTTCATTACTGACAATATTTTTTTGAGGAGCGAAATTTACATATTTTTAAGAAATATTTATGTTAAATATGAAATATTTTCAAATATTAACACTATTCAGTACAGATTAATTATAATTATTTATCTTTGTGGCTTCAATTTTTAACCCAAATTAATGGCGAATTTAATGACAAAAAGTGAAATGATAAACGATGAATTAGGAGAAAACCACATTGCTACCAGCGCTCAAAATCCTGTAAGAAATGACGCTTTTGATTTAAGTGATGATAAAAAAATAGAATTAATAAAAAAAGATGTTGAAAACATCCTTCAAACATTGGGAATGGATTTGACAGATGACAGCATAAAAGGAACCCCAAATCGTGTGGCCAAAATGTTTGTCAAAGAGATTTTTGGAGGATTGAATCCTAACAAAAAACCAAGCTCATCGACTTTCAAAAACAATTACAAGTATGGTGAAATGTTAGTAGAAAAAAACATTACTGTTTATTCTACTTGCGAACACCACTTGCTTCCTATTGTTGGTCGCGCTCACGTGGCTTACATCTCTAACGGAACTGTGGTTGGCCTTTCTAAAATGAATCGTATTGTGGATTATTTTGCCAAAAGACCTCAAGTACAAGAACGTTTAACCATGCAAATTGTGCAAGAATTACAAAGAGTTTTAAACACCGAAGATGTTGCCTGTGTTATCGACGCCAAACATTTGTGTGTAAACTCAAGAGGAATTCGCGATATTGAAAGCAGTACGGTTACTTCCGAATTTGGTGGTAAATTCAGCGAAGAATTAACCAAACGTGAATTCTTAGATTATATTAGATTAGAAACTAGTTTTTAATAGCCCTGATTGCAGCGACATCCTTTTTCTTTTTAGATTGGCCGAAGTGCTAACGTAGGCATATCCTAAAAAGAAAAAGATATAGCGAAAAGCGGGAAATAGCTCCAAAAAAAATGCAACTTTATAAAAATCATACCCTCAAAATATACAATTCCCTTTCGGGAGACAAAGAACTTTTCAAACCTGTGCATGAAGGTAATGTTGGGATGTATGTTTGTGGACCAACGGTTTACAGCAATGTCCATTTAGGCAACGTGCGCACGTTTATGTCATTTGACATGATTTTCAGATACTTATTGCATTTGGGCTACAAAGTGCGTTATGTGCGCAACATTACCGATGTTGGCCATATCGTAGACGATGTTGATGATGGTGAAGATAAAATTGCCAAAAAAGCCAGAGTAGAACAATTAGAACCTATGGAAATCGTGCAACGTTACACGGTTGATTTTCATGAGGTGCTAAACCAATTCAACTTTTTACCGCCAAGTATTGAACCAACAGCAACCGGACATATCATTGAGCAAATTGAAATCGTAAGACAAATTATTGAAAAAGGATTTGCTTATGAAACCAACGGTTCGGTATATTTCGACGTAGTAAAGTTTAATGAAACCAATCACTACGGAAAATTAAGCGGTCGCAACATTGACGAAATGTTAGCCAATACTCGTGATACCGACGGACAAAGCGATAAAAAGAATCCTCAAGATTTTGCATTGTGGAAAAAAGCTGAACCGGAACACATTATGCGTTGGCCTTCTCCTTGGGGCATTGGTTTCCCGGGTTGGCATTTGGAATGTACTGCGATGAGCACGAAATATTTAGGAGAAACATTTGACATACACGGTGGCGGAATGGATTTAAAGTTCCCGCACCATGAATGTGAGATTGCTCAAAACGAGGCTTGCACCGGTCACAGTCCGGTGAATTATTGGATGCATGCCAATATGCTGACACTGAACGGCAAAAAAATGTCGAAATCAACCGGAAATAACATTTTACCGGATGAAATTTACAATGGCGGAAGTCCGTTTTTGAGCAAAGCTTTCTCTGCTAATGTAGCTCGTTTCTTTATGATGCAAGCGCATTACAGAAGTATTTTAGATTTTACCAATGAAGGGATTTTGGCTTCTGAAAAAGGCTTTAACCGTTTGTTAGAAGGTTTGGATATTCTGAAAGAATTACAACCCAATGCTTCGTCTACTCTTGATATCGCAACTTGGAAACAAAATTGCTATGACGCAATGAATGATGATTTCAACACACCAATTTTAATTGCCAACTTATTTGAAGGAATCAAATTTATCAATTTAGTTAATGACGGAAAAGAAACCCTGACTGCTGAAGATTTGAAAACACTTTCAGAAACCTTGAATACTTTTGTTTTTGATATTTTAGGGATTAGAAATGAAAAGCTAATCGCCAACAATTCAGATAAATTAGATGGAGTTGTAGAAATGTTGATTACGATGCGTTTGGAAGCTCGTGCCAATAAAAACTTTGCGCTTTCGGACCAAATTCGCGACCAATTGTTAGCCTTAGGCATTCAATTAAAAGACGGAAAAGAAGGAACCACTTTTAGCATTCAATAAATGTGGAAGAAAATTGTAATAGCGCCACTCCTATTGCTTATCTATTTTTATAAGATTGTGATTTCGCCTTTGCTACCATCAAGTTGTAGGTTTCAACCAACTTGCTCAAGTTATTTTATGGAAGCTTTGAAAATTCATGGTCCTTTTTATGGCACTTATCTTGGTGTAAAAAGAATTTTGAGTTGCCATCCTTGGGGGAAAAACGGTTACGATCCGGTTCCTGAGAAAAAATGTTCTCACTAAAGAAAAGGTTAATTTTTTTTCAGTTCCAAACAATTCACTATTTTTACCATAATAACTTAACCCCATAATTTACTAATTTATGATTTGGAATCCATCAGAAGGTATAGAACTTGGTTTCTTTACTGTTCGGTATTACAGCTTAATGTTTGTAATTGCCTTTGGTTTAGGATGGTATATAATGAAAAAAATATACGACCGGGAAAACGAACCTATAGAAAAACTCGATACTTTATTTATTTGGACTGTTGTGGCTACTTTGTTGGGCGCACGTTTAGGACATGTTTTCTTTTACCAATGGGATTATTTCAAAGACCATTTAATGGAAATCCTTTTACCATTTAGATTCGAGCCTCAATTTGAATTTACCGGTTTTCAAGGTTTAGCCAGTCACGGTGCCGCTGTTGGAATCATCATAACGATGTATTTCTACAGTAAGAAAATCATAAAAAGACCAATCCTTTGGGTGCTTGATCGGGTAGTAATTCCGGTTTCTTGCGGGGCTATTTTTGTTAGAATCGGGAACTTCTTCAACTCAGAAATTTATGGTCATACCACTTCTGCCAATAACTTTTTTGGTGTAAAATTCATTCGAGAAGAAGAGTTTTGGGAAAGCCATAATTTAAAATACATTACCGGGGCTACCAATAACAGTGAAGGTTATAACCTAATTCAACACGACCCAAAATTCACAGAAGTTTTGAGTCAAATTCCATACAGACATCCGGCGCAACTCTATGAAGCAGGATTGTACATCATAGTTTTCTTAGTACTTTACTTTTTATACTGGAAAACCAAAGCCGCTGAAAAACAAGGATTAATCTTTGGCTATTTCTTAATCTTACTTTGGACTGTTCGATTCATTGTAGAATACGTAAAAGTAAGCCAAGGTGGCATCGAAGAAAGTTTAAAACTATTCACCACCGGACAATGGCTAAGTATACCATTTATCCTAGTTGGAGTTTATTATTTATTTATGGCAGAAAAACCCATTGAAGATGATATAAACAAATAAAAAAAATCCCTCGAAATGAGGGATTTTTTTTATGAATTATTTTTTTTCTTATAAACAAACTATTAGCTTAGCACTCTAATAAAAAACCTATTTTGTTCATGAAAAAAATTTCAATTATTGCTTTATTATTATCGATGAGTATTTTGTTTAATAGTTGCGGCGTGATGTTTGGTGGCAGCAAATACCAAGGTACCATTGTGGCCAAAGACCATCCGAATGCTGAAATTTATGCTAACGGTAAAAAATTAGGAAATGGTACAGCTACTGCGCTATTCCATAGAGACCAACCTTTAGTGGTTGAAGTGAAGCAAGAAGGCTGTGAAACAAAATCACAAACCTTTGACAAATCGTTTAGAACAGGAAACTTCATATTGAGCGTTTTGTCTTTTGGATTAGTCGGATTGGCTGTTGATTTAGGAACAGGTGCGTCTTACAAACCGAACCACAAAAAAAATCCTGAAGTTCAAAAAGTAACTGATAAAGATTACACCTTCAATATAGATTACTCAAATTGTAAAAAATAATAATAGTACCACTAAAAAAGCCTCAATTTCTTGAGGCTTTTTTTTATTCCGCTTTGCTACAAGCATTTCGTACTACTGACTCGAATCTTCTTCGTTAACTTCCGTATGCGACTTAGCATAATTACGCCATTTCTCAATACAGTCTTTCATATCATCGGGAAGTTCGGTGTCAAAACGCATAAACTCTTTTGTAGTTGGATGTTCAAAACCAAGAGTTTTAGCATGTAATGCTTGTCTTGGCAAAGTTTTAAAACAGTTGTCGATAAACTGTTTGTATTTGGTAAAAGTCGTTCCTTTCAAAATCAAATCACCGCCATAACGCGCATCGTTGAATAAAGTGTGACCAATGTATTTCATGTGAACACGTATTTGATGCGTTCTTCCGGTTTCCAATTTACAAGAAACCAAAGTGACATAACCAAAACGCTCCAAAACTTTATAATGGGTAACCGCATGCTTTCCAACATCACCTTCAGGGAAAACAGCCATTTGCATTCGGTCTTTGACATGTCGAGCAATATTACCTTCTATCGTGCCTTCATCTTCTTTGACATTACCCCAAACCAACGCAATATATTCGCGTTCCGAAGATTTGTCTTCAAATTGTTTGGCCAAATGCGTCATCGCGGCTTCGGTTTTAGCCACAACCAAAAGTCCGGTAGTATTTTTATCGATGCGATGCACCAAACCGGGCCTTTCGCTGGAGTTCATTGGTAAATTATCAAAATGAAATGCCAAAGCATTGACCAAAGTTCCGGTGTAATTGCCGTGTCCGGGATGAACTACCAAACCAACAGGTTTATTGATGACCAACAAAGCGTCGTCTTCATAAACAATATCCAACGGGATGTTTTCGGGAATAATATGATTTTCAAATGGCGGATGTTCCAACATCACGCGAACCACATCAAAAGGTTTTACGCGGTAATTGGATTTTACCGGAACATCATTCACCCAAATATTGCCTTTCTCAGCCGCGATTTGGATTTTATTGCGCGTAGCATTTTCTATCAATTGCATCAGGAATTTATCGACACGCAATAGCGATTGTCCCTTTGCAGAAACAAATCTATGGTGTTCGAACAATTCGTCTTCTAAATCAGTAACGTCGTTTGAATTATTCATCTAAAGGCATTATTTCTGTGGAATCAACTGCGGTAGAATCAACAACAGTATCAACAAAACCAACTTTTCCATCACCTAAAACCAAATCGATTTTAGAGGATTTCAGTACTTTATCTCCGGCCTTAAGTTTCTTGCCATTCATTCTTACTTCCAATACCATATCTTTTCCCAAATAAGGTTTATAGGTAATCGTTCCTTCTTTTAAACCAACCGCTTCCAAAGTCGGTACCGCTTGACGATAGGTTTTCTCAATCAAATCAGGCACAGAAACCATGGTATAAGTGGAAGCATTAATTTTGATATAAATCTTTCTGCCTTCTTTTACCTTTGCTCCTGCTTTAGGCTCTTGCTCAACAATAGTCAGCTTTGGAAACTCCGGTCTGAAATCAACCGTGTCCAAAATAATATAGTCTAAATCTAAGGCATCCAATTTCTCTTCAGCTTGCTCCGCTGACAGTTTACTCAAATCCGGCACCGTAATTTCTTGTCCGTGATTGGTCGTGTAAGTAATCCAATGAAAAAAGAGATAAGCGATAATCGCAAAAATGGCCATGGAGGCAAGCATTTGGGCAAAGAAAACCCGACTGGTTAAATATTTGCGTAGACTCATAGAGAAATTTTATTTGAGCAAAGATATAAAAAAGATACGCTTCGCTCCTAGATAATTAGATACGCCCTTTGGCCTCTTAGAAACGCTTCGCTGTTAGATAGTTAGAAATGAAATAATTTAAAAATCCAACAATCTAAAGGCAAAGCCGTGTCTAACAATCTAAAAATCTAAAGGCAAAGCCATATCTATGAAAAAAAATGATAATTTTGTTATAACTAAAACACCAACCTAACTCTAACTACTAATGAAAAAAGTAGCCATCATCATGGGCGGATATTCGAGCGAATATCAAATATCACTTAAAAGCGGCAATGTGGTTTATCAATTTTTAGACCAAACAAAATATAAAGGCTATCGCATTCATATTTTCAAAGAAAAATGGGTATATGCAGATGAAAATGACAACGAATTTCCTATTGACAGAAATGACTTTTCCACGACAGTAAATGGCGAAAAAATCAACTTTGATGTGGTGTTTAATGCCATTCACGGAACTCCGGGCGAAGATGGCTTAATGCAGGCTTACTTCGAATTGTTAGGGATTCCGCAAAGTTCTTGTGATTATTACCAAGCGGCTTTGACTTTTAACAAGCGTGATTTATTGTCGGTTTTAAAACCGTATGGAATCAAAACGGCGACTTCTTGTTACCTCAATCTGGGCGATGAAATTAATGTTGAAGCTATTCTGAAAACCGTTGGTTTGCCTTGTTTTGTAAAGCCCAACAAATCAGGGTCGAGTTTTGGCATTTCGAAAGTGAAGTCGGAAGCAGAATTTTTACCGGCGATTGAAAACGCCTATAAAGAAGACAACGAAATCATCATTGAAAGCTTCTTGGACGGCACCGAAGTTTCTGTTGGTGTCATTAATTACAAAGGAAAAATAACCGTTTTACCAATAACGGAAATCGTTTCAGAGAATGATTTCTTTGATTATGAAGCCAAATATTTAGGTAAATCTCAGGAAATCACTCCGGCGCGTATTTCAGATGAAATGACTGCAAAGGTTTCGGCTGTTGCCAAAAAAGCCTACGAGGTTTTAAAAATGAGCGGCTTTTCAAGAAGTGAATTCATCATCGTAAACGGTGAACCACATATGTTAGAAATGAATACCATTCCGGGATTAACAACCGAAAGTTTGATTCCGCAACAAGCCAAAGAAGCGGGCATTTCATTGACCGATTTATTTACTAACGCTTTGGAATTGGCTTTAAACAAATAAATTATGATCAACAGTAAATCAGACGTTCAGCCGGAAAAAAAGAAAAGCAAAAGCGGCCTTATCATTACGCTAAGTATTTTAGGCGTAATGGCAATTGCGATGACATTTGGTGCGCTTTATTACAATTATAGAAAAGATAAAGAAAAAACGTATATTAGTAATCCAAAAGTAGGCGATGTTTATGAAATAGAAATGCGCTCCGGTAATTTCAGTACCGCTAAAGTGCTACAGGTTACCCAAGACAGCGTTTATACGACGGAGAATAATTTGGAAACCGACCAACTAAAAGGGATCAGTGAAATTGACATCGATCGGAATTATGGTATTTTGAAAAATGCCCACAGCCGAAAAGAGATTGAACGATTATTTATGCAAGATACTATTTTTGCTATTAACAGAAACTAATGAAAAAAGCAGTTTTCCCAGGTTCATTTGACCCTATCACTTTAGGTCATTATGATATTATCAAAAGAGGTGTTTCTCTTTTCGATGAAGTGGTTGTAGCCATTGGTATCAATGCCGAAAAAAAATACATGTTCTCTTTGGAAGAGCGCAAAAAGTTTATCGAAGAAGCTTTTAAAGACAATCCTAAAGTTTCCGTGATTACTTATGAAGGCTTAACCATTGATTTATGCCGAAAATTGGACGCTCAATTTATCCTACGCGGTTTAAGAAATCCGGCCGATTTTGAATTCGAAAAAGCCATTGCACACACCAATAGAAAATTGTCCAAAATAGAAACGGTATTTCTTTTAACGGCTTCTAACACTTCCTACATTTCCTCAAGCATCGTTCGGGATGTGATTAGAAATGGTGGTGATTATACGGTTTTGGTACCGGAAAGTGTTGTTGTGAAAAAGTAAAACACAGATTACACAAATTAGCACACCCGAGCAAAGCGAATAGACGAAGTAAATTAATCTGTGGAAATCCGTAAAATCTGTGTTATCTGTGTCCAATTTATTTAGCTGGCTTTGAAAAAATGACCGCAGATTCGCAGTAGTTACAAACGGCTGTTAGAGGTAGTTTTTTTGCTTCGAAAAAATTACATCCTTTAAAAAACTTTCAATTTTTTTTCCTGATCAACAATCTAACCAGCCTAATTAACACGTAGCAAAATAACAGCATAAACAGCATCGAACCTGTTGAAAGTATTTTATCATTATTGTACACCATATGACCAACCCAACTGTATTTTCCATTTGCTGGTTTTCTTAGAGAAAGCTCATATGAATTTGAAAATAAAAACCAAAAAAAAGCAATCATTATGATTGTAAAAATCATGTAGAGTATAATTTTTTTGCGATTGTATTTAAGTTCTATTTTATCCATACGTTGTGAAAATTACCGCTAACTAACCAATAAGTATGATAAAAAATCACAGTCATAAAACCTGATTGTCGGTATCTCTTTCAAATCTACCCATTTTCCCACAATAAACAATTCCATCCAAAAAAATATTGCTGACAAAAAACTGTGGCAAAATTTCTCCAAATTAAAAAATGCCACAAAAAGTGTGGCAAAATTTTTGTTGTGACCAATTTGACACAAAATAAAAGTGATGGAAAAAAGGGAAACCATTAGTATACTGTTAGGTGCAAGCCAATTGGAAATGGCAACTTTGCTCAAAATTACCCGCAGTCAGTGGTCCATGTATGAATTGGGAAAAAGGAGTTTGCCTTTAGCTGCTGCCCAACAACTCAGCGAAATATTAGCACAGGTACAACCGCAAAAAAGGGCCAAAAAACAAGTGCCTACCGCAGAACAACAAGCACAAAAGAAACAAACATTGGAAGCTTTGCTTCGCGAAAACGAATACCAACAACTGGTGGTGGAAAGAAAAATAGCCGGTATACAAAAGAAACAAGTCGCTGCGGTTGCTGCTTTGCAATTACTAGGCTATCTTGCAGACACGGATAAAAAAACAACGCCTCCTCACCTATTGCAAAGTATGGAAACCAAAGCCAAAAGAAAAGCGGCTGAAAACAGCGATGCAGTTTTGATTACGCATCAAATAAAACAAGAACTGCTAAAATATGAAGCGGAATTGCTAAAGAATGCCATAACTAGCTTGGTTTCGGAAAGTGTTGTTGTGAAAAAATAAAAAAAACAGATTACACAAATTAGCACACCCGAGCAAAGCGAATAGACGAAGTAAATTAATCTGTGGAAATTTGTGTAATCTGTATTGTCTGTGGCCTATTAATTTGCGTGTTCTCTATGCGAAAGAAGTTTAATACTTCTCGCTTTTAGCGTCTTCCTCTTTCTTAACTACCTTGCGCGCCACTTCAATCTTAAACTTCTTCCCTTTCATTTTTTCATCACGAATATTGGAAAGCAAATCTTTAACTTTATTGAACCTCACTGCGGCAAATGAGATAAAGTCTTTCACTTCTATCAAACCTAAATCACCTTTTTCCAATTTCCCTTTTTGGGAAAAGAAACCCACGATGTCAATTTTGTTCAGTTTGTTTTTCTTGCCACCGCTGATGTAAATTGTTTGGAATTCTGGTGGTTTTGGTAAAGTGGTAGCATTGTCGACTCTTAAAATCGGCATTCCATAATCGATATAATCCAACTTTTTTTCGCTTTCATGAATGATTAAATAAGCCGTTCCGGTAGCCAACATACGCGCGGTTCTACCGTTTCTATGGGTAAATTCGTCTTCTTTGGAAGGTAAATGATAATGAATAACGTGTTTCATTTCGGGGATATCTAAACCTCGCGCGGCCAAATCTGTGGTAACTAAATAAGACACACTACCATTTCTGAATTGAATCAATGCGCGTTCTCTTTCATCTTGATCCATTCCGCCGTGATAATAGGTGGCGTAAATTCCTTTTTCGTTTAAAGCATCGCTGATGCGTTCGGCCGCATCACGATGATTACAGAAAATCAAAGCCGACTGCGATTTTAAAGAACAAATCAAATTGAACAAACTGCCAATCTTGTCTTTCTCTTTCGAAACCACCATTTTCATCGAAAGATTAACTTTCTCTTCTTCAGATGGAATAAAATCTAAAACGGTTGGGTGAACTACTTTCGTATACTTAGGAATTTCAATACCAGAAGTGGCTGAAACCAATACGCGTTTGTTCAATTTTGATAACCGACTGATAATAAAAGACATTTGCTCATGAAAACCCAATTGCAATGATTTGTCAAACTCGTCTAAAACCAAAGTCTGAATTCGATCCACTTTAAAAGTGCCTCTGTCAATATGATCGGCAATTCGTCCCGGAGTTCCAATTAAAACCGCGGGTGGATTCGATAAATTTTTGATTTCGGTTTCGATGGAATGACCGCCGTAACACACATTGACTTTATAAGCCGTGCCCATCTTTTTCCAAACTTGCTCAATCTGCAATCCTAATTCACGTGAAGGCACTAAAATCAAGCATTGCACGCCTGCGACTTGCTCGTCTAACAATTCGAAAATTGGCAATAAAAAAGCGAGTGTTTTACCGGAACCTGTTGGCGAAAGCAATAAAACATCGCGGTCGCTTACAATGGTTTCTTGGGCAGCAAGTTGCATTTCATTTAAGCTGTCAATGCCTAAATTCAAAAGTATATTATTGGAATGATGGTGATTTGTCATTCGGCAAAGGTAACAATAAGTGGTCAGTGTTCAGTATTTAGTGATCAGTTAAAAGTACTGACTGATTACTGAATACTATTTCAAAACTTCTTTTATTCAAATAATGTTAAGAACTCAAGGTTTTTAGCAATCAGCAAAAAACTGACCACTGACCACTGAATACTAAACACTACTTCAATAGCTTCTCTTCCTCAAACAACAACTTAATATTCTCATACGAATTCTTCAGTGCTTCTTTGATCTGCTCCGGATTGAGCCAAGCGACTTTTTCGATGCCTTCATTAGCCTGTGGTTTTGGCGTTCCTTCGAAGTTGGTGCGCATTTCGAACCAATGCGTAATTTTTAGTTTGTATTTACCATTACGTTTGAAAACGTGATACGTTTTTTGGAGTTTGTGGCTAATTTTTAAATTAGTGACTCCGGTTTCTTCTTCGACTTCGCGGGTTGCAGTATCTTCAATTTCTTCGCCTTTTTCGATTCCACCCTTGGGCAAATCCCATTTTCCGTTTCTAAAAATGAACAAAACGTCTCCGGCTTTGTTGTAAACCAATCCGCCACCGGCTTTACAAACCGGAATTTTTTCTTTCACTTTTTTGAGTATCGCCTTTTCATCAGGATAATACAAATAAGCTTTCTGAATTTTGTTCTGGAACATTTTGATGATGACTTGCTCAATATCAACACTTTCCAATAAGAACAATTGAAAATCGGTTTCTTTGGCGACTTCGTTGGTTAAAAAAAGTGGTTTATCGTTGACAAAAACTTTATACATTTGTATTATGATTTTTAATAAAGACACAGCCGAAAAAACAGCCGAATTGCTTTTACAAATAAATGCAATTAAATTGAATCCTAAAAATCCTTTTACATGGGCTTCAGGATGGCACTCTCCTATTTACTGCGACAACCGATTAATCCTATCGTTCCCGGCGATAAGAAATTTTGTGCGCGAGGAATTTTCTAAGCATATTGAGAAAGAATTTGGTAAACCCGACGTCATTGCCGGAGTAGCCACCGGAGCCATAGGTATCGGGATGCTCGTAGCCGAATACATGGGATTGCCTTTTGTATACGTTCGCCCGGAACCTAAAAAACACGGTAGACAAAACCAAGTAGAAGGCTTTCTGCAAAGCGGTCAGAACGTAGTTGTTGTGGAAGATTTAATCAGCACAGGAAACAGCAGTTTGTTGGCTGTAGAAGCTTTAAAAGAAGCCGGTGCACACGTAAAAGGTATGGTGGCCATCTTCACTTATGGTTTTGATGTAGCGGTAGAAAATTTCAAAAATGCCAACGTTGAGTTAAATACCTTAGCCGATTACGAACATTTATTACATTTGGCCGTTGCCAAAAATTATATCACTGAAAAAGAATTATCCACTTTACAAGAATGGCGTAAGAATCCGTCGACTTGGAATGTGTAAATTTGATAATAGATAATAGACGTTTAGAAAATAGACTTTTCATTTTTTTCTCTAGGCCTATTATCTCTCATCTTTCAAAATAAAACAAAAAAATATGAATTTAGAGAGCCCAAAAGTTACGGTAGAAAAATCAGCCGAATATTTATTCAACGCTTTATCGGATGTGAAAAACTTCGAGAAACTAATGCCGGAAAACATTGCTAAGTTTGAAGTATTGGGTGACGATATTTTCAATTTTGGTTTAAAAGGCATGCCCGAAATCAAATTGAGATTAAAAGAAGGCGTGCCGCATTCTAAAGTAAATCTTGCCGCAGCCAGCGACAAATTACCATTTACTTTAACGGCCAATCTTGATAGCATTTCGGAAACTTCAACAGGCGTTCAATTGCATTTTGAAGGCGATTTCAATCCCATGATGGCGATGATGATTAAAGGTCCGATTTCAAAGTTTATTGAGACTTTGGCGGAGAATATGCATAAGTTGTAAAAAATTACGAATAACCAAATAATAAAAAAAGCTACTGAAAAGTAGCTTTTTTTTGTGTTCTGTCATTTCGACCAAAGGGAGAAATCACAATTCCTGAGAAAATTATTTAACTGTCGTTAATCTTTTATCCACAACACGTTCCATATAATCTTGTACATTTGATATTAAGAGGAGAATGTCCGGTGGACATTCGGCATTTCTTGTTTGTTATTTAACTGTCGTTAGTCGCTTATCCACGACACGTTCCATGTAGTCCTGAACAAACGCCTTACATCTTAACTCAATCGCATTCATTTCGGCATTGCGCTGTCCAATTAAGTTCTTCGCCATTCCCCTATCGTCTTTATCATAAAAACCAACCGCTTTGGTTCCGTCAAACGTGCAAATATAATTACCGCTCATAAATTGGTACACATTCGCGCCGTATTTTATCACAAACGGTGGAACGGTCTTTTCATTAATCAAACTTCTGCCCCAACTCCTGAAAGGTTTTTGGTAGCCAATCATGTCTAATAAAGTTGGGTAAATATCGATTTGTTGCGCTAAATCATTGTTGACACCAACGTATTTTTTATTCGCCGAATAAAACAAAATCGGAACTGTATTTCGGTTGAATTCCTTTCGGTATTCGTCATAAGCGATGGTATTTCCATGGTCTGCAACCAAAACAAAAATCGTGTTGTTGTACCAAGGTTGTTTTTTCGCTTCGGCAAAGAAACGCTTCAAAGCAAAATCGGTATACCCTATACATTCGTTTATTTTTACTTTTCCTTTCGGGAATTTACCTTCATATTTTTCGGGAACTTTATACGGTTCGTGGGAAGACACCGAGAACATTGTCGCCATAAAAGGCTGTTTCTTCTGCGTTAGTGTCTTATTGAAATACTGGAAAAAAGGTTCGTCCCAAATACCCCAAACACCATCAAAATCGGCGTCATTATTATATTCCGTCTTACCATAATAATGATCGTAACCCAGTATATTTCCGAAACCTAAAAATCCCATAGAACCATTTGGCGCACCGTGAAAAAAGGAAGTGTCGTAACCTTCGCTTTCTAACGTAGAAACCAAAGATTCTATTTTTTGCTTGGGATAAGGAGAAGACGTAAACGCATTTTTAAAAGAAGGAACACCGGCAATGATCGAAGAAACACCGTGAATGGATTTCCAGCCGTTGGCATGTGCATTGGTAAAAATTAAACTGTGTTGCGCCAAAGAATCCACAAATGGTGTATAACCCACATAATCCGGAATTTTAGTGCCTTTGTTGAAAGCACCGCTGTATTCTCGACCAAAACTTTCGAGGATAAAAATCACGATATTCGGTTTGGTTGACGGATTATTTTTGTACTGTTTTATGGGTACTAATAAACTATCTACTTGGGTTTTAGAAACCAAATTGACTTTCTTAAACGTATTGGCATTCCAAGTCCGAATAATCGCAAAAGGCGTATTCAAAACCACATCGGCTTGACCGGCATTTTGTACATAACGATTGGCATCCAATAAGTTAATTGGTCGCGTACTTTTCTTAAAATCGCCTCTGATTCCGCCAATACAAAGTGTTGTAATCAAAAGGAAACTAGCTATAGAAGCACCAAAATATTTGGCCGTTGGTTTTTCGGTGACTTGTTTTATTTTAGTTGTTCTATAGAGTAAAATCCAAATGTAAGCCAAGGCAAAAAACAACAAGAAGACATGCCAATAATTCAATAAGAAGTTAAAGAGTAAAGCCGTTTTGTTGCTCTCATTTTCCAGCGTATCTAACGAAGCTCTTGTACTTCTACTGAAAGTATAACGATAGTAAATAAAGTCAATAAAATTGGCGGAATACATCAATAGATTGGTTACAAAATAAAGATAGAACAATACTTTCTGATACGCTTTTTTGGTATTAATTATCGCCGGAAAAACTGAGGCAATAATAAACAACGCATTGGTATACAAAATCGTAGTGGTATCAAACGCCAAACCGTGGTAACAAAGCTTTAGCAATTCGAAAACACCATCAATTTCAATTAAACTTTGATTGTAAACGTAAAATAGGATTCGGGCAATAAAATAAAAGCCGTAAGCCAGTAATAATCTAATGGCCATTACTTTGTATTCGGCTATTCTAGGGAATTTTTTCATGTTGGAAATAAAAACAAACGATGCAAAACTACAGAATTCGATAGTAGGAGCCGCTATATTTTAAATTATTATTGTGTTTAATTACAATAATCCTTAATTTGCATCAAATTAACAACCAAAATGACTAACATCACACGCCTTTTTGATTTTGCTTACTACCAACTCGAAAAGAACAATATGCCTAATTGCCTCGTAACCAAATACGATGGTCAATGGGTTTCTACTTCTACGCAAGAATATGTCGATAAAGCCAATGCGATTTCCAGAGCTTTGTTGCGATTGAACATTCAAAAAAATGACAAAATAGCCATAATTTCCTCTAGTAATAGAACCGAATGGAACATTATGGATGTTGGTGTTTTACAAATTGGTGCCCAAACCGTTCCGATTTATCCAACAATTTCAGCTGAAGATTATGCTTATATATTAAATCATTCAGAATCAACTTATTGTTTTGTTTCAGATGAAGTGGTATATCAAAAATTAATGTCGGTTAAAGCCGAAATTCCATTGCTTCAAGAAATCTATTCATTCAAAGAAATTGAAGGTTGTAAAAACTGGAAAACGTTATTGGAACTTGGCGAAGACCAAAGTAACCAAGACGTAGTCGAAGACCGAAAAAACAATGTAAAACCGGAAGAATTAGCAACCATCATTTATACTTCCGGAACCACCGGAAAACCAAAAGGTGTAATGTTATCACACAACAATATCGTTTCCAATGTTTTAGACAGTTCGCCTCGAATTCCATTTGAAGAAGGAACTAGTGTAGCGTTGAGTTTTCTACCGATTTGTCACATTTTTGAAAGGGTAATTTTATACATCTATCAATATTATTCAGTTTCCATTTACTTCGCAGAATCGATTGAAAAATTATCTGATAATATTAAAGAAGTAAAACCAACGGTGTTTTCAGTTGTGCCAAGGTTGCTCGAAAAAGTATACGATAAAATTATTGCTAAAGGAGACGATTTAAGTGGTATTAAGAAGAAACTATTCTTTTGGGCGATTGACTTAGGCTTGCGTTACGAACCTTATGGCGCCAATGGTTTTTGGTATGAATTCCAATTAAAAATTGCGCGTAAATTGATTTTCAGCAAATGGCAAGAAGGTTTGGGTGGCAACTTGAACGTTATGGTTTCAGGAAGTGCTGCATTACAACACCGCTTAATCAGAGTCTTTGCTGCGGCAGGAATGCCGGTCATGGAAGGCTACGGTTTGACCGAAACTTCTCCGGTAATTGCCGTTAATGACCAACGAAATGGTGGTTTTAAAGTCGGAACTGTTGGACGTGTCATCAACAATGTAGAAGTCAAAATTGCCGCTGACGGTGAAATCCTTTGCAAAGGACCAAATGTAATGATGGGTTACTATAAAGACCAAAAACTAACGGATGAAGTTATTATTGACGGTTATTTCCACACCGGCGACATTGGCGAAGTCGATGTAAATGGTTTCCTGAAAATTACTGATCGTAAAAAAGAAATGTTCAAAACTTCCGGTGGAAAATACATTGCACCACAATTGATTGAAAATGCCATGAAACAATCTTTATTCATTGAACAAATCATGGTCATAGGTGATGGCGAAAAAATGCCGGCGGCTTTTATACAACCGAGTTTTGATTTTATTAAGGAATGGGCCAAAAGAAAGAATTTGAATGTTGGAACAACAAATTCAGAAATTGCTGCAAATCCTGACGTGGTTGCTCGAATTGAAAAAGAAGTAGAAAAAATCAATGAAAAATTTGGCAATTGGGAAAAGATAAAACGTTTTGAATTAACGCCGGATGTTTGGTCAATTGATGGCGGGCACCTTACGCCTACACTCAAATTAAAGCGTAAAATTGTACTGGAGAAATACAGAAATTTGTATCAAAAAATATACAACTAACTTAACCCAAGGCGAAGCCGAATTGTATGGAGCGCAGCGGAATAAATTCTTTCAACCCTGAAATCGAAGATTCAGGAATACCAAAAAAACAATATTAAAACATGAATAAAATAAAAATATTATTCAGCGTACTGTTAACTGTTTTTTTATTTTCAGGTTGTAAAGAAAGTAAACCCGAGAATACTATAAAGGATAATTACCTCGATTTCTCCAAAAGAGACGACCAAGCTACCGGTGGTATCAAAATGATTCCCATCTCTACTCCTATTGGCAAATTCAATGTTTGGACTAAAAGAGTGGGTAACAATCCAAAAATAAAAGTGCTTTTATTACACGGCGGACCGGGCGGAACACATGAGTTTTTTGAAAGTTTTGACGGCTATTTTCCACAAGAAAGTATTGAATATATTTATTATGACCAATTAGGTTCATACTACAGCGACCAGCCTAACAATAACCAACTTTGGACTACCGAACGCTTTGTGGAAGAAGTAGAACAAGTCCGTAAAGCCTTGAAACTGGACAATACCAACTTCTATTTATTGGGGCAATCTTGGGGCGGAATCTTAGCGATGGAATATGCTTTGAAATATCAAAAAAACTTAAAAGGTCTAATCATTTCTAATATGATGGCAAGCGCTCCGGCCTATAATAAATATGCTGAAGAAGTATTGGGACCAAAATTAGATCCAAAAGTATTTGCCCAAATCAAAGAATTTGAAAAAAACAAAGACTACACCAATCCGAAATACACCGAACTTTTGTTTAAGTATTACTATACGGAACATATCTTAAGAATGCCAATTGACAAATGGCCGGAATCCATCAACAGAGCTTTTAAACATTTGAATCCGAATGTGTATGTTTATATGCAAGGACCAAGTGAGTTTGGCATCACCGGAGACGCCACTTTAAAAGATTGGGACATTACTTCTAAATTGAAAACATTAACCGTTCCGACTTTAGCGATTGGTGCAAAATATGATACTATGGATCCAAAACATATGGAATGGATTTCCAATGAAGTCCAAAACGGACGATTCTTATATTGTCCGAACGGTAGCCATTGCTCGCAATATGACGATCAAAAACATTACTTTCCCGGTGTAATTCAGTTTTTAAAAGACGTTGACAGCGGTCATTTTAAAAAGAAATAAACCCTTAAAAATCAAAACGTTATTAACAATTCAACTTATTAAATAGTTAATAATTAAGCATTTACTAAAACCGTACCTATTCCATATATTGATAATTTTATTGGACTAACCAATAACTATTAATTATGAATACAAAAAACTTTATTGTTGGAGGTATCGTTGGCGGTATCGTTAATTTTCTTTTAGGCTGGGTCATTTATGGCATGTTACTAAAGGACCTTTTTCCCGCTCCCGAAGGAGCAACCGAAAATTTAGCTTTCATCGGATATGGCAGCTTGGCTTTCGGATTTTTGTTGTCTTTTATTTTGGCGCAAGGCGAAAGCGTAACCAAATGTGTTCCCGGAATCAAACTAGCATCGATTGTTGGACTGTTTGTAGCACTGTATTTTAATTTCTTTCAAAATATGTATAGCGCTAGCATGGATGCAAAACAAGTCGCAATTGACACCTTAGCCTCAGTTGTTATAGCAGGTTTTATGGGAGCTTGCATAGCCGTAGTCAATGGAAAAATGAAGTAAGTATTTAATTTTCATAATACAAAAACGCCCGACAGTAATTTATCGGGTGTTTTTTTTATTAAAAAAACTTAAAAGATATAAAATACTGCAATTCAAATAATTAAACTTTATTTCAATCTGTGAATTATGCAATTTAAATATATTTTCATGCAATAGTTATTGTCTATAATTAAACAAAATTTGCAGGTAGAAATTTAACAATGTTTAATTATGAATCTTAAACGAATTTTTGGAGCTATACTCACTTTACTTGGAATCGCCAGTCTTATTTTTGCTGCGCAAACATTTCTTTCTGCCAGCGGAACTGAACGAGATATCAAATCGCTAATTATTTATGGCGTATTGGGGTTGATTTTTTTTGTTTCCGGTATAAGTTTGGTAAAAACTACAAAAGACGAGTCTTAAAGAAAGTTAATACATAATTGGTCTTAGGTAAGTAAATACAAAAAAAACATTTGTCTGATTAATTGAGGCTACCCATTTTAAATAGACTACCTTTAACGTATATTATTTCATGATTACAACATTTTGTGGAATTTTTATTTAACAAATATTTATACGAAAATCATGGAAATCATAGAACTCGAAAAATCGAAATCACACATTATTGTTGAAATCATTCAATACATACCAAATGCAGTAGTGAGTAAAACCATCATCCGAAAAACTACAGGTAACATTACAGCATCTTCATTTGATGCAGGAGAAGAACTTCAGGAAAAAACATCACCGTATGATAATTATATACAAATTATTGACGGTGCTGCAGAAATTACGATAAAAGACCTTATGCACAGACTTACTTTGGGCGAAGGAATCATTATTCCGGCACATGCCCGACATAGTTTTAACGCCAACGAACAATTTAAAATGATCTCAACCATTATTAAAAGCGGTTATGAAGATTAGAGAATAAGTTTTATTTAGCACATAAAGCATCATTTTTATTAAGCATAACCTCAGTTAATGTTCCAGTACACGAAAAGTACTTTAAAAAAATGACCGCTGAAAATGAAGCTATACATCAAATATATGGTCAGTTTGCGTTGCAAAATGTTAGTCAAAGAGGAATTGAAAAATATAGGACTTCACTTTACAACTGTTGAGCTTGGTGTCGTCGAAATCATGGAAGACATCACCAATGAAAAACGCGAAAAATTAAAAGTGGCACTATTAGAATCCGGGCTCGAATTGATGGATGACAAAAAAGCGATGCTTATCGAAAAGATAAAAATTGTCATCACCGAAATGATTCACTACAACGAAGAACTACCCAAAGTAAATTACTCCGAATACATCAGTAAAATAATGGGTTACGATTACACCTATTTGGCTAATATATTCTCCGAAGTAAAAGGAATTACCATAGAACACTATATCATTGCACACAAAATCGAAAAAGTAAAAGAACTGCTGCTCTACGATGAACTCAATCTTACCGAGATATCCTATCGTATGAACTATAGTAGTGTTTCCCATTTATCTACTCAGTTTAAAAAGGTTACCGGATTAACACCAACCTTCTTTAAAAACCTAAAAGACAAAAAACGCACTCCGCTTGACGATGTGTGAATTATGTCATTTATTTCAAACATTATACAATTCATTTTTATTTTAAAAGTACATCTTTGAACAACTGTTTAAACAACGTACTTTGAAACTCTACATTAAATATATGGTCAGCAATCGTTGCAAAATGATGGTGAAAGATGAACTGAAAAAATTAGGGCTTCATTTCATTATCGTTGATTTGGGCGTGGTTGAAATCATGGAAACTATTTCTCCTGAAAAACGAGAACTCTTAAAAGCCAATCTAATAGATTCTGGTTTGGAACTAATGGATGACAAAAGAGCCATCCTTATTGAAAAAGTGAAAAATGTCATTATTGAAATGATTCACCATTCCGAAGAACCAATCAAAGTTACCTTTTCGGAATATTTGAGTGAAAAACTAAATCAAAATTATACCTATCTCGCCAATCTGTTTTCCGAAGTGCAAGGCACAACTATTGAACAATTTATGATTTTGCACAAAGTGGAACGCATCAAGGAATTAATTATCTACGATGAACTCAACATCACCGAAATCGCCTGGAAAATGAATTACAGCAGTGTAGCACATTTATCAACCCAATTCAAAAAAGTAACCGGATTATCACCATCACATTTCAAACTATTAAAAGACAAAAGACGCAACCCGATTGAAGAATTGGGTATTTAATCTTAATATAAAAACACATGAGCCAAATCCAAAAAGCAGAAGATAAAAACAGCAAAGACAACGATTTGTTTTCTGATTTGTTTGAAAATAGCCCAATCAGCATGGTTTTTATTGACAATAAAACTTCTAAATTTCAATATATCAATAAATCATTTCTGAAATGCTTTGGCTATACTAAAAACGAAATTGTGGGCAAAACCTCTACCGAACTAGGCATTATTGATGATGAATTTCGAGCAAAAATGACCTTACAGTTGAAAAATGAGGAAGATATCAATAGCATTGAAATTATTTTGAAAAATAAAAAAGGAGAACCATTTTGGTTTTTAGCATCCAGTCAAGCTATGAAATACGAGGGCAATGATTGCGCTCTTATTTCTTTTATAAATATTACAAAACAAAAGAAAACCACTGCCAAATTAGTCGTTGCTAATAAAGAACTGGTTTTTCAGAACCAAGAAAAAGAAAAACGCGCTGCCGAATTAGTTAAGACGAATAAAGAACTCAACATTCAAAATGAAGAAAAAGAAAAACGCGATTTTGAAAACAAAGAGCTCATAGCCTATAATTACTCCTTAAAATTGGCATCACATTATTCCTTAAGTTTAATAGAAGCGAGTCGAGATCCATTATTTACCATTAGCCCAAAAGGCAAAATTACTGACACCAATCAAGCTTCCGTTCGGGTAACCGGCGTTTCAAAAGAAAAACTGATTGGTTCTAACTTTTTCAATTATTTTACCGAGCCAAAGCAAGCCAAAAAAATATACGAAGAAGTTTTTAAAAAAGGATTCGTAATCGATTATCCTTTAGTAATTACTGATGGAGAATTGGTCCCTGTCTTGTTTAATGGTTCAGTATACAAAGACCAAAACGACAATGTGATTGGAGCCGTAGTCGTAGCTCGTGATATTACCGAACAAAAAAAGGCAGAAAAAGAATTAATCGAAGCCAAAATATTTGCAGAATCAGCTACTATAATAGCCAATGAAGCAGTCAAGTCAAAGCAACAATTCTTATCCAATATGAGCCACGAAATTCGAACACCAATGAATGCAATTATAGGATTTACCAAAGTCGTACTCAAAACAGAATTAACTGCCAAGCAAAAGGAATATCTCACCGCTATAAAAATGAGCGGCGATGCACTCATTGTACTTATCAACGACATCTTAGATTTAGCCAAAGTAGATGCCGGAAAAATGACTTTTGAAAAAACGCCATTCAAACTGAAATTGTCTATCAAAGCGATGCTGCATTTATTTGAAACCAAAATCCAAGAAAAAAACTTAAAATTAGTAACGCACTATGATGCCACTATTCCCGAAGTTTTAGTGGGCGATCCGGTTCGTTTGCACCAAATTATTTTAAATCTGGTAAGCAATGCTGTCAAATTCACTAACGTTGGAAAAATCACCGTCAGCGTCAAATTGGTTTCCGAAACCGATGATGATGTTGCCATACAATTTTCGGTAACCGACACCGGAATTGGTATCAATGATGCTAAAACCGAAACCATATTTGAAAATTTCCAACAAGCTACTAGCGGAACTTCGAGAATATTTGGCGGTACCGGCTTAGGATTGGCAATTGTAAAACAATTGGTTCAAGCCCAAAACGGAACAATTGATGTAGAAAGTATTATTGGGAAAGGCTCTACTTTTAGCTTTGTCCTTTATTTTGACAAGACCAATATTGAAGATGTTTTAGAACCGGAAATTTCAGAAATTGATACCGAAATAAAAGACACCAAAATCTTAGTCGTTGAAGACATGGAGCTCAACCAACTCCTGATGAAAACAGTATTAGATGACTTTGGTTTTGAATGCGAAATTGCCGCTAACGGCAAAATTGCCATTGATAAACTGGAAAAAAATACTTATGATATTATTTTGATGGATCTGCAAATGCCCGAAATGAACGGTTTTGAAGCTACAGAATACATTCGGAAAACATTAAAATTAACTTTGCCAATCATTGCTTTAACTGCCGATGTCACTACAGTCGATGTCGCCAAATGCAAAGCCGTCGGAATGAATGATTACATCTCAAAACCTGTTGACGAACGCTTGTTGTACAGCAAATTAATCAGTTTTATCAAAAAACCGGTAGCCATAATCGAAAACAATACAGTCGGGAATAAACAAACCCAAATTATCAAATACGTCGATTTGAGTTATTTGACCAAACTTACCAAGGCGAACCCGAAATTAATGACCGAAATGATTAATGCATATATCAAACAAACACCACCATTGGTTTCTTTAATGAAACAAAGCTTTAAGGACAAAGATTGGGGATTATTAAAAGCAACCGCTCATAAAATGATTCCGTCTTTTGCCATCATGGGAATCAATCAGGAGTTTACGGAATTGGCCCAAAAAATTCAAGAGTATGCTGAAAAATTAGAACTTTCAATAGAATTGAATGATTTGGTGGAACAGCTTGAAAATGTTTGTAATCAATCGCTTATCGAATTAAAAAATGAATTGCTCAATATAAAAATATAAGTTATGAAAATTGAAAATAAAATCAAACTCTTTCTGGTTGATGATGATGCCGTATTCTTAAAATCAATGGAAATCCAATTCTTGGAGCATGCTGATTTTGAAATAGAAACCTATCCAACAGGCGAGTTGTGCATTGAAAATTTAAATAGAAAACCCGATGTCGTTGTCTTAGACTATCATCTTGACGGTGAGGTAAAAAATGCAATCAACGGGATGCAAACCTTAGATAAAATCAAAGAAATCAATGGCGGAATTCCGGTGATTATGCTTTCCAGTCAAGATAGAATTGATGTGGCAGTAAGTTGTATGCATCACAAAGCATTTGATTATGTTGTAAAAAGCGAAACAGCTTTTGTTCGTTTGCAAAAAGTAATCTCCACGATTTTCAAATACCAAAAAATGGAGAAAGAACTCAGTTGGTATATGGACCGAATGTAAACCATACCCCATTGATAATGTGTGAATTATTAAAAAAAAGCTAACAATAATATAACAAACATACTACTCATTCCTTGCAACTTTGTATTAATAATATGGCTCATTAGCGGTATTATGTCTAATCAATACAGAGGTAATATGGCAGCTACAAGAAACAAAATCGGTATTTGGATGGATCATTCCATTGCTCATTTGATGGAACATTCTAACAATCCATTCGAAATTGAAACCATTGAATCCGATTTTACCCATCAGGAAAAAATCAAGAGCCTATTAAAAGGAACAGACCACTTGTACAACAAAGAGCAACAATTACAATCCAAGTATTACAAAAAACTGATGGCTGTAGTCAAAAAATATAAAGAAGTCGTCCTTTTTGGTCCAACAGATGCTAAGGAAGAACTCTTCAACGCTATTTCATCTGACAATCGTTTTGAAAACATTAATATCCAAGTCAAACAAACGGATAAAATGACTGCACAACAAAAACACAATTTCGTCAAAGAATTTTTTGCGAATAAATAATGGAAACTAAAAGCGAAAGGAAGATGAAGAACAGAGCGACAAATTTTTTAACAAAGGGTTTAAATTATCAAATAAAAGGCATGGTCGACAGCAATAGTTATAACGAAAAAGTGCTCTTGTGTGAAAAATCAATGGAGGAATTAAGAAAAATCTATTGGCACGAAAAAGAACTTTTAATAGTGATTCCGATGTTGATTAGTAATGCAACCACTTTCGAATTAGTCGAAATGTTAACGGTTCATCGCATCTATTTAAGAAAGCATATAAGAGAATTAGAAAAGAATTTTCCTTTTATCAGCAAACTGGAAATTACCAAATAAAAATACAAGAAAAAAAGAACTGCGTTATCATTAAACATTACAAAAATACCATCCTGTGAAACGCAGATTAAGATTGTTTTGGTTGGTTTAATAAATGTGAGACCATTTATTGGGGTCCTGTTGCGCATACTGCGGCAGGGCTTTTTTTGTCCTAAAAATGTGTGAATAACACAAACTATAATAATTTTTGTATAACTCTTTCCCTTACTATCTTCTAGACCTTTGACCTAAATAATTAAACAATTATAATATGAAAAAATTACTACTATTATGTATATGCCTGGCATCTACACTTACCTCAAATTCGCAAACCGAAGACAAAAAATGGAATTTCGGTCTCCATGGCGGAATGATTCAATATCATGGCGATTTGGGCAGAGATTGGTACAAAACAGACAAAACCGCTTACGGGTTTGCGGGTTTGACTGTATCAAGATACTTATGGAAGTATTTGGATTTAAACTTTCTTTATACTCGCGGAACATTAGGCTATGATAGCAGTGTTACCGGTTTTAAAAGTGATTACAGTTCAGCAGCCATGAATTTAAGATTGAATCTAATTGGACCGGAATATGTGATTAGACCTTATGTATTTGGTGGAATTGGTGTCATCCTTTTTGACAGCCAATTGAATTTTCACAAAGAAAAAATCGATACAACTTTTCCTGTAGCTGGTGGTGGAATCAACTTTAAATTATCTCCGGTGCTTACACTTAACCTTCAGGAAACATTTATGTTTACCAATAACGACCGCAGAGACGGAGCTGTTTCGGGTAAAAAAGACGATTTCTTAATGCATATGGCTGGTTTGACTTTCAATTTTGGAGAGAAAAAAGATGCCGATGGTGATGGTGTCTCAGACAGTAATGATAAATGTCCTGACACGCCAGCCGGTGTAGCGGTTGACAAAAAAGGTTGTCCGCTTGATAAAGACGGAGATAGTGTTGCCGATTATTTAGACGCTTGTCCTGACGTAGCCGGAAATGCATTGATGAATGGTTGTCCCGATAGAGACAATGATGGTGTGACTGATTTAAGCGATCGTTGTCCGGATACCAAAGGAACCGTTGCCCTAAAAGGTTGCCCTGATGCTGATGGCGATGGTGTAGCCGATTTAGATGATAAATGTTCGAATTCCCCAGCTGGAAGTAAAGTGGATGCTAATGGTTGTCCAATGGATGATGATAAAGATGGTGTAATGAATGACGTTGACCGTTGTCCAAACGCTTCCGGACCGGTAAGTTTAAAAGGTTGTCCTGATACCGATGGTGATGGCGTAGCTGATATTGATGACCGTTGTCCAAATACAAAAGGGAATATTGAAAACAAAGGTTGTCCAGAAATTGCCAAACAAGATGCTGTTAGAATTACTTATATCGGAAGTAAAATTTTCTTCGAAAATGGTAGTGATAAATTAAAAGTAGCTTCCTTGTCTTTATTAGACGAATTGACAAAAATCTTAAACAAATATGAAGGAGCTACTCTTTTCATAGATGGTCATACCGATAGTAATGGTTCAGAAGAATTCAACCAAGTATTGTCACAAAAACGTACCAATTCAGTTAGAACTTATTTGATCGGAAAAGGTATTGCTGATAGTAGAGTAACTGCCACCGGATATGGTGAAACCAAACCTGTTGCCGACAATAAAACAACTTTAGGTCGCTCAAAAAACAGAAGAGTTGAATTGAGAACCTCGTACTAAATAAAACCTTATTTACCCCAATTAATTAAAGGCTGTCCCAATCGGATAGCCTTTTTTAAATACACCGAATTGAAGTCCAAATTATTGAAAGTGTGAATAATGTAATTTATTGACAGATTTGTGTAACAGCCTTTTACTTAAAAAAAAGGAAATTTATAATTATGAAAAAATCCTTTACTAACCAAACTTGAAAAAGGAATTAACTAATTCTTAAAAACACATTATCATGAAAACAATTTCAAAATTCCAAGTGCTAATATTACTGCTTTCTATGGCTACTGTTGTGCCTTCATTCGCTAACAACAACCCGAATGAAAAAGCACCAATCACCAACACTGTTGATGAAAAAGCGAAAGTAGACGCAATGGTAAATCGAATAAAAGAAATCAGAGATATGGACAAATCTGATCTCTCCAGAGCCGAAAGAAAAGCGCTTCGCAAAGAAGTTAAAGATATTAAAGCCACATTAAAAGCTAGTAATAACGGCGTTTATTTATCACTTGGAGCTATTATCATTATCATATTATTACTGATTTTAATCCTATAACATCCACTATTTTCTACCATGGTAAACATCATCAAAGAAGGCATTGTACTTGAAAAAACCGAATTAGGTTTTGAGATAGAAGGCGTACTCAACCCGGCGATTATCCGTTCGGGAGACTATATTCATATGTTTTACAGAGCCGTAGCCAAAGGGAATTATTCTTCCATCGGCTATTGCAAACTAAAAAACCATATGATAGTCGAAGAGCGTTCAGATGTTCCTGTTTTGTTTCCGCAATGTGAGTATGAAAGCCATGGTGTTGAAGATCCTCGTATCGTTAAAATTGACGAGTTGTTTTATCTAACCTATACCGCCTATGATGGCGTAAATGCATTAGCGGCGCTTGCCACTTCAACCGATTTAATTAGTTGGGAAAAGAAAGGGCTAATTGCGCCGCAAATTGCATTTAAAGAATTTTACCGATTGGCACAAACCAAGGGCAAAATCAATGAAAAATACCATCGCTATAACGAACACGAAAGTATTAAAGAAAAAAAAGGAAAACCGGTATTTATTTGGGACAAAAATGTGATTCCATTCCCAAGAAGAATCAATGGGAAATTACATTTTTTGCACCGTATCAAACCGGACATTCAAATTGTAGTCGTCGATGAATTAGAAGATCTTACTGCCGAGTTTTGGCAAAACTACTTTCTCCAATTTAATGATAATGTGGTTATGACCTCCAAACACAAACATGAAATCAGTTATCTCGGCGGAGGTTGTCCTCCTATTGAAACCGAACAAGGTTGGCTGATTATTTACCACAGTGTTTATGACACGGTTAAAGGCTATGTGTATTGCGCTTGTGCAGCTCTGTTAGACCTGGGCAATCCGCAAAAAGAAATTGCCCGACTGCCCTATCCCTTATTCAAACCTGAACACGACTGGGAACTTAAAGGAGAAGTAAATAATGTATGCTTTCCAACGGGTGCCGTAACTGAGAATGACACTTTATACGTCTATTATGGCGCAGCCGATAAAAGAATTGCTTGTGCTTCTATGAGCTTATCCGAACTATTAAAAGAACTAATTTTAAACAGTATTCCCAATGAAAAATAAAAATCTCAATACCACTACTTTCCCGGGAATCCTATGTGTTACCTCTTATCCGCCACGCGAATGTGGCATTGCTACCTATTCTCAAGATTTGGTTTGTGCCTTAAAAAACAAATTCGGAAAATCATTCGAAATAAATATTTGTGCATTAGAATACAAAAATGAAGAGCTGCTATATCCTAAGGAAGTCAAATACATTTTAGAAACAGACAATGCAACATCTTATACCGAAACTGCCCAACAAATTAATGAAAACGATATGATTCATATGGTTTTGGTACAGCATGAGTTTGGGTTATTCAGAAACCATGAAGACCATTTTCTACAATTCTTAAAACAACTCAACAAACCTGTAATAATTGCTTTTCACACCGTTTTGCCAAAACCAAACGAAAATTTAAAACAATTGGTAAAAAATATAGAAGCAATAGTACAATCAATCATAGTGATGACTAAAACCTCCGCCAAAATTCTTGTAGAGGATTATGGCATAGAAAATACTTCAATAGAAGTTATTCCACACGGAACGCATTTAGTGGAGCATTTAGACAAAGAAACTTTAAAAGAAAAACACCATTTAAGTGGCAGAAAAGTACTGGCTACCTTTGGTTTACTCAGCTCCGGAAAATGCATAGAAACCAGTATTAGTGCCTTACGCCTTATTGTAAAGCGATATCCGGAAGTACTTTTTCTCGTTATTGGAAAAACACATCCCAATGTGGTTAAAGAAGAAGGTGAACGCTACCGCGATAGGTTACAAGAAAAAATTGAAGAAATGCATTTGCAACACAACGTGAAATTCATCAACCAATATTTATCACTTAAAGATTTACTGGAATATTTACAGCTTACCGACATCTATCTTTTCACTTCCAAAGACCGAAATCAAGCCGTTAGCGGCACTTTTGCGTATGCTTTGAGTTGTGGTTGTCCCATCATTTCTACGCCTTTTCCACATGCTAATGAAGTATTGCAAGATGAAACCGGCATCATAGTCGATTTTGAAAACCCAAAACAATTGGCTCGAAATGTTATTAATTTGATAGAAGACAATGAACTGTGCTCTAGAATTTCAGCCAACGGAATCCATAGAATAGCACCAACCGTTTGGGAAAACTCCGCTATTGCGCATGCTTTACTATTTGATAGTGTAACAAAAAACAATCTGGCTTTAACTTATAAAATCCCTGAAATCAATCTCAATCATGTCAAAAAAATGACTACCGATTATGCGATGATTCAGTTTTCTGATATTAACCAACCGGATATAGAATCGGGCTATACTTTAGATGACAATGCTCGAGCTTTAGTGGCCATGTGCCAACATTATGAGATTACAAAAGAAGAATCTGATTTAGAATACATCAACCTCTATTTCAATTTTATTAAAGAATGTCTGCAAGACGAAAATTACTTTTTAAACTATGTAGACAAACATAAAAAATTCACCAAACAAAATAGTGAAACCAATTTGGCTGATTCTAACGGAAGAGCCATTTGGGCTTTAGGCTATTTGATTTCCTTCAGCGATATAATGCCCGAAGAATTGATTGAAGATGCCAGAAACGTGATGAAATTGTCTTTATCTAATGTTTTAAATATTCATTCACCCAGAGCGATGGCGTTTATTATAAAAGGAATATATTATAGTAATAGTAAAAACAACAAAGCCTCTAACTTATTCTTGATTAAACATTTGGCAGATAAGTTGGTACAAATGTACAAGCATGAATCTAAAGAAAAATGGCAATGGTATGAAAGCTATTTAACTTATGGAAACAGCATTTTGTCTGAAGCCATGTTGTGTGCTTATTTAACATTGGGCACAACCATTTACAAAGAAATAGCGATTATTTCGTTTGACTTTTTATTGAATAAAATTTTTACCGAAAACAGTATAAAAGTCATTTCCAATAAAGGTTGGATGAATAACAATGAGGAAACGCGGGAAGAAAAAATCGGTGGTGAACAACCTATTGATGTGGCTTACACCATTATGGCATTAAGCAAATTCTACGATGCCTTCCACGATGAAGACTATTTGCAAAAAATGAGAATTGCTTTCAATTGGTTTTTAGGTAAAAACCATTTAAACCAAATCATTTATAATCCTTGTACCGGCGGTTGTTATGACGGCTTGGAAGAAGATTACATCAACCTCAACCAAGGAGCTGAATCTACCGTGAGTTATTTGATGGCCAGATTAACCATTGAAAAGTATTTTGGCGCTCAAAATAAAAGGCAAACAACTGCTAAAGTATCCCAAAACAGATTACCAAAAACCAATAGACCATCTCAATATGTTTCACTTTAAAATTCAACCCAATGACCTTTCTTAAAAAGCAAAAACCGGCACCCAGAAAGCCTGCTGCAAACAAAAATTCAACCATTACGGATACCAGTAATAAATCGCCTTACTCCAAGCAAAACATCAAAAAAAAATTCAACGAGTTTGGTGACAACGATTCATTATAATGTCTAACTAAACCAGATTTAAATTTATGATTAAAAGTCTCAAAAATACATTTGAAGATACCGGTAACATTACTTTGTTTACCCTAAGGTTTTTTAAAGAATTGTTTAAACCACCGTTTCAAATCAATGAATTTATCCGACAATGTTATGTTGTGGGCTATAAATCATTGCCCCTAGTCACCATCACTGGGTTTATCATGGGCTTAGTTCTCACTATACAATCGCGTCCGACAATGGCAAAGTTTGGCGCCGAGTCCTGGTTGCCCAGTATGGTTTCGCTATCGCTGATTAGAGAAATTGCGCCGGTAATTACCGCCTTAATCTGTGCCGGAAAAATTGCTTCGGGCATTGGTGCCGAATTAGGTTCGATGAAAGTAACCGAACAAATAGATGCCATGGAAGTTTCGGCTATTAATCCCTATAAATATTTAGTGGTTACCCGAATTTTAGCTACTACCTTAATGATTCCCATATTGGTAATTTTTGCCGATTTTGTTGGAATCTTTGGCGGTTATATTGGCTATAACGTCCACGGAAACATGAGTATGTACCGCTACTTCGGAGGCGTTTTTGAACATTTAGAATTCTTAGATGTAGTGCCGGCAACGATTAAAACTTTCTTCTTCGGTTTCTTTATCGGATTAATTGGTTGTTATAAAGGGTTTAATGCTTCGAGCGGAACAGCCAGTGTTGGTGTCGCAGCCAATTCGGCGGTAGTAACAGCATCTCTTTCTATTTTCATTATTGATATGTTGGCCGTACAAATAACCGATTTATTCTTTTAAATATGGAAAGCAACGCAGCAGTTATAGAAATCAATGATTTACACAAAGCCTTTGGTGAAAACGAAGTGCTCAAAGGCGTTAATATTACCGTAAACAAAAGTGAAGACGTAGTAATATTAGGTCGTTCGGGTACAGGAAAATCAGTAACCATTAAATGTGTGGTCGGATTAGAAAAAGCGGACCAAGGCGCAATAAAAGTCTTTGGTACCGATATTACCACACTAAACGGCAACGAATTGAATCAAATCAGAACTCGTATAGGTTTTATGTTTCAGAATGGTGCTTTATACGACTCGATGTCAGTCAAACAAAACCTAACGTTTACGTTAAAGCATCACGAAAAATCCATCTCCAAAGAAGAAATTGAAACCCGAATATCTGAAGCATTGGACAATGTGGGTTTACTGGAAGCGATTGACAAAATGCCTTCGGAACTTTCCGGCGGTATGCGCAAACGCATTGGGATGGCGCGAACTTTAATCATCAAACCGGAAATCATTTTGTATGACGAACCTACTTCGGGATTGGATACTATCACCGCAAGGGAAATCAGTGAATTGATGGTTTCTGTTCAAAAGAAATACAAAACAACCTCCATCATCATTACTCATGATATGGCTTGCGCCAAATTAACCGGTAATCGGATTATGATTCTCAATGAAGGTGTCGTTCATGCAGAGGGCACTTATGCAGCATTAGAAAAAAGCAAAGACGAATGGGTAAGATCATTTTTTATATAATTTAAAAAACAGTAGTTATGACTAAGAAATCAGGATATACATTAAAATTAGGCATGTTTGTCATATTAGGTGTTTTACTTTTTATAATTGCCATTTATTTTATTGGCAAAAACAAAAATTTATTTGGGGAGACCTTTGAATTAAAATCACACTTCAATAATGTCAGTGGATTAAAAGTAGGTAACAATGTCCGGTTTTCGGGTATTAATGTTGGTTCCGTAAAAGCGATTGAATTTGTCTCCGACACTTCAGTGGTAGTATTGGTGGCGATAAAAGAAGAAGTGCATCAATACATCAAATCGGATGCTATGGCAAGCATTGGTTCCGATGGATTAATGGGCGACAAAGTACTGACCATTTCACCCGGGTCATCATCTAAAATGATTGTAAAAAACAATGGTACTATTGCTTCTACCAAAGCCGTAGAAATGGAAGATCTCATGCAAGGCATCAAAATTAGTGTCGATAATGCACAGGTTATTACCTATGAATTGGCTGAATTCACTTCTAAAATGAACAATGAAAACAGCATGTTGTCTAAATTGGTTAACGATGACAAAATGGGGAAATCACTCGATGCCACTTTAGTCAATATGCAAAATGCTACCAAAGGATTAAATGAGAATATGGAAGCCGCCAAACACAATTTTCTGTTGAAAGGTTATTTCAATAAAAAGAAAAAAGCCGAAGAGAAAAAAATTAAAGAATTGGAAGAGAAAAAGAAAAAGGAATTAGAGGCGAAGAAGAAAAAAGAACTCGAAGCCAAAAAGCTATTGGAAAATAAAAAGTAGTCGAAAATGAAAATTATGAAACATTATCAGAATATTATATAATACAAATAGGAGTCAGAATTTCGAAATTTGTAATGTAGTTAATCTACACGATTAGGTAATTTCGAAGCATAACACCTACTGATGCTTTTGAAAGGTAGGATATAATTTTTGTTCTTGAATTTTGAAAAGAGATTGTTCTTTTTAGTGGCTACTGAAAATATCATCCGCAATAATATTGTCCTCAAGAATCAATTTTTGCAAAGTGATACTCTTTTAAGTTAATTCCACCGCTATTGCTGTGACAATCTCTTTTCATATTCAAATCAATTACTTCAAAAAAAAGAACTGTTTGCTTCCAAAAATAATAACAGAAATAAGCACTAAATGATTAGTGCTTTTAAAATCACAAATAAGTTATGCTCAAAAAAGTACATTTTTATTTTATTAAAATTTACCATTATGAAAAAACTGGGCATCTACATCGACCAATCGTCAGCCAATTTAATTGAGCTAACTGTTGCTATTTTGGAAAAAAAACCAACAAATTCTTATGAGGATAAACAATCAGAAGAAGCTAATGAAAATCATATTGATTTCGGAGAATCACATCTGCAAAATTATTACTTCAAAAAAATAAGCGAGTACATCTTGTACTACAATGAAGTATTGTTGTTCGGAACATCAAAAGCAATTACACAACTTTTTGATATGATTGCTAATGACAATCGATTTTACAATATCAACATAGCGATCAAACCCACGGACACTTTGACTCACCAACAGCAAAATGATTTTGTTTCCGACTTTTTCCTGTTAGAACAACTATAATATTTTAACCTACAAAGCTTTAACTTTAAAAATAAATAAGTTCAGTCTAACAAGTGTGAATCATGCAACTCTTACAATAAATTCTGTAAGAGGTTTGACTTGAAACTGTTTTAACTTTATACTATTATTAAATTAACTAAAAAACAAGAAGATTATGAGCAATTTACTTTATACAATAGCCGTTGTGCTACTTATTTTATGGGCAATAGGATTCTTTGCCTATAGTGCCGGAAACATTATACATATTCTGTTAGTCATCGCTGTCATCGCTATCGTTCTAAGATTGATTCAAGGTAAAAGATTATAAATTTATAACTAATTAAAAACAAACGTTATGAGCACAACCAAAATAATATTAGGAGTTTTAGGTGGCGTAGCCGTTGGTGCGTTGGCCGGAATTTTATTAGCGCCTGACAAAGGAACTAAAACCAGAAAAAGAATTCTACAAAAAGGAAATGATTATTCCAATGAGCTTAAAAACAAATTCGAGGACTTGTATAACAACGCTGCCAATAAATATGATGGCGCTGTAGATAAAGCCAAAGAATTAGCAACAGATCATCAGGTAAAATAAGCATTATATAATTTATGGAAAACAAGGCAACAACTTTAGAAAATCTATTTGAAAACGTAGAACAGTATGGCAAAACTTCATTTGAACTTTATAAACATAAAGCCATTTATGAAATAGCCTCACTCACCTCTACATTATCGGTTAGATTTATCCTAACTATGGTTGTTGCTTTGGTTTCCTTATTTTTTTCTATTGGCATCGCTCTTTGGTTAGGCGATGTTCTTGACAAAAATTATTACGGTTTTTTTATAGTTGGTTTAGGTTATCTCCTTCTTTGGGTCATTATTTTAGTCTTTAGAAAAACTTGGATTAGAACTCCCATAAGCAATATGGTAATCAAGAGCATGTTACAAACCAACAATAGGTTGCCTTAACCCTTGAAAACCAACATGAAAACAATTACACAAGAACAGCTTTTGATGGAACATATTGAGCACCTGCAAAAGAAACAAGATTTAGAATTGCTCGAACTCAGATCACAGGTTCATAACTTTACCCAATCCTTAAATCCGTTAACGCTTCTAAAGTCATTTTTGTTTCCAAATGAGGAGAATTCATCCGGTTTATCAACTGACTTTAAATCTGATTTAATAAATACTGTGGTCAATGTAACCTCAAAATTTTTATCCCGAAACAGTGTTTTAAGTCAATTTCAAAACCCTATAAAAAAAATACTCGGCAATATCCTTCAAAGATTTGTCAAATAAATGACCCTATGAAAAGGTTACCCCATAATATCAAATTCACTTCAGAAAAAGAAAAGCAAAATCCGATAAGACTTGCTTACAGTATTTTATTCTTACTCTCTTATTTGTTAGTCCGAGGTGTAATTGATTGTGGCAGCCTATTTGTCATTTCTCCTCACCATAAATAATTAAAACTCCCCATTGCTGAGGAGTTTTTTTATTATAATCTTGGATACATAACGGTCATCAAAATCAACCCTTACAACTTCCGCTTTGCCGTAAACTTCCCATTAGGCTGAATTAAAATCACGCTTTTTATCGTTTTATCGGCTTCTTCTTCAAACTTCACTTTAAAACCTTCAATGGTTTTAAAAGAAAATTGATGCGTGTCGGTAGCCAACAATTCATATTCCGGCTGTCCGGCTACAAACAAAAACAGTTTAGTATCGTCTTTGGTATAAACTTTAACGGTCATTCCGGCCAACTCATACTCGCCTACATATTGGGCCAAAACCTCTTTACTAACTTTTATCGTATTAGGTCTGCGTTTAAATTCGATAGGCTCTAATAATTCATCCAACTTTACTTTTAATGAAGCTATATCACCCATGTCATTGGTAGCAAAATTAAAACGGGTATTGCCATCGCTTTCTGTTGTGTCGATCACTTTATTATTCACTTCAAAAGGTTCAAAAATATCATAATGAGCATGTCTCAAATAGAGTTTTTTTAATTTGAAATTAGCAAACAAGGAATCGTTTACATTGGTAATGCTAAACTCACCATAACCCGGATTAGAATATTTACCGGTATACTCTTGTAAAATGTGAGAAGGTTTGGTATTCACTATTTTTTCGGCAGCGGCTTTTTTCTTTACTTCACTTTCTGCTTTTTTGGCCTTAGCCATATCTTCATTATACATTTTTACGAAATCGGTTTTGTTTACCTTTAAGATATAGTCTGAAATCGTATTTCTAACCAAACCCGGAGCTGCTGAACCATTTTGATTCACTAAGACCACTATCCCAATATTATCACTCGGAAAAAGGGTAACATCCGCTGAGAAACCATCAATGTTTCCACCGTGATTTACGCGGTAATGTCCTTTATAAGATTTTAAAAACCAACCATAACCATAATTAGCAAAATGAATATCCGGGTTTTCTTTATCAAATAAGGCTCCGCCAATAACCATCTGAGAACTCATAGCTTCTTCAATATAATTCTCAGGAATGAGTTGTTGCCCTTTAAACTTTCCTTTGTTAAGCCAAGTGATCATCCAATTAGACATATCATTTACACTACTGTTGATGCTTCCTGCCGGACTCATACCCGAAATATCATAATACTCCATTTTACTAATGACAGTCTCTTTCTTCAACTCATATCCAAAAGCAGCATTGGTAGCCGTTTTCATTTCTCCAATAGAAGCATTAGACCTTGTCATGCCCAGCGGTTGAAAAAAACGTTCTTTAATATTGTCTTCCCAACTTTTCCCGGTGATGCGCTCGGCAATAACACCTTGGGTTAAAAACATAAAATTATTGTACAACCACTTTTCTCTCACACCGGCAAAAGGTTCCTGATGTGCTAAGCGCTGTACCAAAGTGTCTTTGGAAGTAGTTGGAAAAAAATACCATGAAAAATCATGACGCGACATACCCGTGCGATGACACATCAGGTCTTTAATGATAATGTTGTTATTCATATTATCATTAAAGAATTTCAACTCCGGAATATATTTTCTCGGGCTGTCATCAAAAGACAATTTATCTTCTTTGCGCAACTGACCTAAAATAGCCGAAGTAAAAGCTTTTGAAGAAGAGCCAATAGCAAACAAAGTATTCGCATCTACCGAAACCTTATTTTCATAATCTCTATACCCAAAACCTTTAGCATAGATAATCTTATCGCCTTCTACTACTGCCACCGCAAATCCAGCGGCTTTTGTGGATTCTAAAATCTTGTTTAACTCAACATCAATCCCTTTCAAGCGCTTGTCTTGTTGCGCCAATGCCATAGCCGAGTAGCCAATAGCTACTAAGAAGAAGAACAATTTTTTCATGCCTTTGTGTTTTGTTTTGGTTAGTTTGTATGGAATATAATTCCTGAGTGAAACTTGTTACTACCATCAAATATAAGTTTTTTTCATAAAATAAAACTAAGAACATAATCCTCAGAAAACTATATTCAATCGGCTGCTTGTACGAAAATGGTGTTAATAACTTGATTATAAATCCCTACCACCGCAGATTCCTTGCCACTTTTAAATTGATTAAATTTGAGATGATTAGCAAATAAAGATGATAATTGAATATTTTATCATATTGATGAACACGTTATAGCCAATGGTAATCGACGCTTACGTTACAACAACACTAATGCCTCGTAAATAAAATAATTATCAGAACATTGAGAAGTTTGTTACCTTTGCTTCGCCCCGCAATTAACTTTATTAATCAACACCAAAAAAATTATGAGTAAAAATTGCAATTACAGTGCATTCTACGTGAGTGAACCATTCAGTGAATCAGCTCTCGGGGCACACGCAACAAAAGATTTTTGTTATTACAATATGTTGAAAGCGTGGAAAGGCTTGGACAATTCGTTTCCTTTTAATAACGCTCATGACACAACATATAACGTTCGTGATAATAGCGATTGGGAAACTACACTCAAACCCCGACTTAGGGAAAGGTTGAGAAATTCCAAAAATATTGTATTATTTCTGAGTGACGACACAATAAATTCAAAAGCTTTGAAGGAAGAAATTGATTATGGAATTAATACTCTAGAGTTACCTGTTATCGTAATATATCCTGACTTAAAAAGTAATAGTGATTTATTAAATGTCGATAAAACCGGTTTAAATAATAAAGTAAAAGGCCTTTGGGATAAATTGCCTATTTTCAAAGACTCAATGTCGAAAGTACCGGTATTACATGTCCCAATGAGCAAAGATACCATTCGTCAAGCTCTGAATAATTCGAATTTCATCGTCGGCTCAGGAAAAAACGCTGGAAATTATTATTATTAATTGGCTCGGATGAAAGTAAAATTTTTTGATAAAAACGTAAGGAATAAATTCTGGAAATATTTTTCAATAGTTTCAGCTGTTCTTTCTTTTATATTACTTTTCAATGTCGTGCAAGATGAATATGAAGAATATCTAGTCTATCTTGGATGTCTGTTTGCATTTATACTAGTTGTTATTTACCTCGTTATCTGGTACCGTGCAAACAAGTTAACCGATATAAATATTGACGTGGACGGAAGCAATGTAAACATAAAATGTGGCGATATATTTTTAGAAAATGGATTGAAAGTTATAGCATTTAATGAGTATTTTGACACACTGGTTGACGATAAAATTATCTCAAAAAAATCACTTAACGGAATATTCATTAACCGCATTTTTGGAGAAAATACCAGCGAGCTAGACCAGTTTATAGAAGCCAGCACAAATTCATCAGATGTTATTGATGGTGAATGTCAAAGAAATCTCGGAGGCAAAACAGTAAAATTTAAATTAAGTACTATTTTTGTTTATAATGATTTTGTCCTGACTGCGTTTACAAAATTTGACGAGCATAATAAGGCAACCCTAACAATGCCTGAATATTTAGAATTTCTTATAAATTTTTGGGATAGAATAAACCGAGTGTACGCTCAAAAAACTGTATCGGTTCCCATCTTTGGTTCTGGTATCACGCGAATAAAAGAGCACAAAAATATCGCTGATGAAGATTTGTTGAAAATTATGCTCTGGACATTTAAACTAAGTGAAATGAAATTTAAATATCCTGCAAAACTAGCTATCATAATACATAAGGATAAGATGGGTCAAATAAATTTATTCAACCTAAAATCTATAGAGCTGGATTTATGATAAACGGAATTTGAACAAGATTAATTAATACGCCCAGCTAAAAAATTAAGACCACTGGCTATAACAGCAGTTTGTGATAATTGCGTGGCTTGGGATTATTCCGAGTTTTCTCTGAAAACTCAAAAAGGAATTTTATATTTGTAATCATCAGTAATAAATCGTCGCAACTATCACAATCTGCGGCACGTTAGCAGCAATTATAATTCACCTATGTACAATATGAGAAGACAGATAATAATACTTTTTTTATTCGCTAGCAATTTTTTGTCAGCACAAAATAATTCAAATTCGGATACTAGGAAATTCATTGAGAACGCAGATATAACCCGAATCGATAGAGATTGGAATATTGTCGCGAATCTAGCATCAGGACTTGGTGAAACCGTATCGTTTTTCCCTGTTGAAATAACAGATTTGAAAACGGGTCAAAAAGTAAAAGCTCTTCAAGTAGATATGACTGTAAATTGTCGTGGTTTCACATATTTTAAATCTTCGTGGGTTGATCTTAATGAAATATCGGAATTTATAATCTTTGTTGAAACTTATATTATACCAAACCTTTCAAAAAAGGCAGAAAAAAGAAAGTCTATTACTTATATTTTTAAATCTAAAGAAATTATTATAAGTTTTATCATAGGAGATTTTAACAATACAATTTCTGTCTATCTCAAAGATGAAGGAGTTGTTGACGAACAATGCTATTTTTGGACTAAAACTCAAATTAGCAAGTCACCAGAGTTGTTGTCTGTTTTACAATCTCTAAAATAATAACTGTTGCTAGCAGCAGTTTGTAACAACTGCGCGCTTAGGCTTTTCCCGAATTTTGCAGCGCCTGTTCGCCTTCGGCTCGGGTCTCTGAAAACTCAAAAGGAATTTTATATTTAGAATCAATAGTAATAAATCATCGTCCCAAAGCTTTGGGATTACAAGCTGCAAAATGTAGTGCGTCATATAAAAACAGAAAAAAATGAAACTGATTATTCTACTAACGTTATCGATTTTATCAACTTCTTGTAACTCACAAGAAAAGAAAGTAAACACTAATAAAAAAAGTGATTCAGATAAAGTAGAAATTGAATCTCAAATTGGAGAATATGTTACAAGTATTTTCGAAGATTCCAAAGGAAACTTGTGGTTCGGAACAAATGGAAATGGAATTGCAAGGTATGACGGTGAAAATTTAAAATATTTTACAACAAAGGACGGGTTGCCATCTGATAGAGTGACAGGAATAATTGAGGATTCAAATGGTATCTTTTGGTTACATACTGGAGAAGGCGTATCCAAATATGATGGGAAGAATTTTACGAATTTTTTAGTAGGAGACGATTTTAGCAGCAATGTGATTACCAATTTACTTATTGATAGTAAGAACGTTTTTTGGGTTGGCACTTGGAATGGTGTCTATAAATTTGACGGACAAGCATTTCATCCATTTTCAATTCCGTATCCTAAAGTAGATACCAAAATAAATGAAGATACCAAATATTGGGTAACGGGTATCAGAGAAGATACCGAAGGCAATATTTGGTTTCGAAGAGATGGTTATGGTGTCTGTAAATTTGATGGAAAATCATTTACTCATCTTCTGAAAAAAGATGGACTGCACTCTAATAATATCACCCAAATTGAATTTGACAAAGATGGAAGTGTTTGGATTGGAACGAGAGTCGCCGAAAGAGATGATCCTGACCCTAAAAAGCGATTTGGAAAGGGTGGAATCAATAAAATGATAGGGAATGAAATTATTTCATTTCCGGAAATAGCAGGATTTAATGATGGCGATGTGTACGAAATCTACAGAGACAAATCTGATAATATATGGATAGCGACCGTAAAAAATGGTGTATATAGATACGATGGAGTAGCATTTAAACACTACAATGTTCCAATTTCAATTATGGGAATGAGGGAAGACCGAAAAGGAAATTTATGGCTAGGCGGAGCAGGTGGATTATATAGAATTAATCAGAATGGGGAAATCATAAACGTAACTACAAAAGGACCTTGGAAATAATAAATACGAACGCATAACCGCTATTTGTAACAATTGTGTGGCTTAATTTCCCTTATATAACTTTTCCCTTTTCCCTTTTCCCTCTTCTCTCTTACTATACATAAATTGTTAAATAATAGCATTACTCATCCCAATTGACCTACCTTGTGAAATACTCAAAAAAAAGAAAAATGAAAGAAAAAATCTTAACCTATGCTGTCATCAGCTTTGCCATCATAAATATTTGGACCTTATATTTGTTTTTTGACTACTTCACCGAGAAGGATGAGATAATGCACAGTCTGGGCTTATTCCTTAACTTTGTTTATACCGCAGTAGCAGCAGTAGTATTGGGTGGTATCTTGTTACTCATCAGGTTGGTTTATCACTATCAAAAGAAAGCCAATCCTTTACAAGCCAATTTCTTATATGTTCTGAGTGGTTTATTCAATCTAAACATCTTTATCATTTGGGCAGTAAGTTTGTCCTTAAATATGTTGGAACTAGGAAGCGGAAGATTACAAATTTGCGCCATAGCTTCTTTATTATTGGGAATTCTTATACTTTTAGATATTTATAAGTCGAGTTTTAAATCGGCAGCTTAAATGTAGTATCGCCATGCTCAAATATGTTTTACTTTGGTTTCCAATGGTTGTTCTGGCTATCATAAACGGAACAGCAAGGGATTTATGGTATAAGAAACACATTAACGACTTGTCAGCTCACCAAATCTCAACGGTATCATTAATGATACTTTTGGGTATATATATCTTTTTTGTTCTTAAAAAACACCCACCACAATCAGTAACCGAGTCTTTACTCATAGGATTATTGTGGATGACACTGACATTAGCCTTTGAATTCGGTTTTGGTCTTTACAGAGATAATTCTTTAGCGCAATTGTTAGAAGCTTATAACATAACGAAAGGTCAACTCTGGTTATTAATTCCCGTTTGGATTGCTTTGGCGCCCTATGTATTTCTCAGAATACAACAAAGCCACTAATACTAGCTACACCCCAAAAACCCACACCACTCCATAAAGGTCTGTAATCTCTATAAGCTTTTGCTCTTTATAATTTTCAGGAACATTGGCATCTAGCGTTTGCAAATACAATAATCGCTCTTCATGACTATCGCAATACACATAAAGCGCGATATGATTACCTGTTCGTCTGCCTTCGTTATGTACCAAATCTGAACCATAGATAGTAATCTTATTAGAAATAAAAAATCCTCCTACTACCGGTAATTCCTCAAGACCTGTAATTGATTGTGCAAAAGTGTCAAAATACAATTCACCACCAAAACAGGTTTGATACAACTTGAGTGCCCTTTTGCAATTACCGTTGAAAGTAATGAAAAAGGCACTCTTTATTTTATCTCTTGTTTGCATAATAATGCATTTAAAAACTACAGCAATTCCTGAATTCGGTCAGTCATCTGATAACAAATACTAATCATTTTTAGAGATTTTATCAGCATAGTAATAAGAAACAGCCAGTATTCCTAAAATCACAATGGGCATAATCACAAACCCAATATTGCCATCAACCACAGCGTGACTCAATGCGGCAAACAAAAGGTTAAAAGTAAATCCGGCATAAGCCCATTCTTTTACCTTTGGAGAAACTTGTGGCAATGTTATAGCAATGACTCCCAACACCTTACATACAATAAGAGCATAAGCAAAGTAATTAGGATAACCCAAGGGTTCAGTTCCTGCCGTAGCATACTGTGGTGCAAATAATAGTGTAGCTAAAGGCATTAGACCTTCAAACAGTAATATGAAGATGGTTGCGGTCCAGTATATTATTTTATCTTTTTTCATCTTTTTGATTTTACCGTTAGTTTTTACCTTCTACATGTTTTACAAAATTATTTAAAATGGCTTGCCAACCGCCTTTTTGCAACTCTATAGTGTTTTGAGTTTCTGCATCAAAAGTGGTTTCTACTTTAGTAGTATCTCCATCCTCGGTAAATAAAGTCTTGGCAACTCTACCATCATCCATGGTATAGGTAATTTCTTTATGCAGGTCTACCTTGTTGTAGGTGCCTTCAAAATCAAAACCAAAACTACCATCTTTGGCTTCCATTCTTGTTTTGAATCTTCCGCCTATCTTAAGGTCATTTTCACTACTTGGACAATGCCAACTGGGATCCGCTGTATTCCAAATCATAATATCACTCGGATTAGTCCAAGCATTCCAAACTTTTTGTACAGGAGCATTGATGGTGGCTTCTACTGTAATTTTTGTGGTTGTTGTCATTTTTTTTATTTGTTAATTTGATATTACAAAGGTGCTAAAGCTTCGTTTTATTTACAATGTGCAATTACGCCAACCTTAGGGGTTGATTATGACAACTGTATTTTATATATTTGTTTTTTAATACATTACCATGATGCAAGTATCTGTTTTTGTTCCTGAATATGGCGTTATAGAAGCAATTACACCACCATTTAGATCATTTAATACCGCCAATGAGTTTCTTACAGCCTTTGGTAAAAAACCTATATTCAACGTAGAGTATGTCGGCCTAAATAAATTTGTGCCCGCCAATAATGGTGAATACACCGTCAAAACCGACAGATTACTAAAAGACGTTTCAACAACCGACCTATTAATCATTCCGCCTACTTATGGCGATACTTTAAAAGGTATTGAAGCTAATGCTGAAGCTATCCCTTATTTTACTGAATTGTATAAGAAAGGAAGTAGTGTAGCTAGTCTTTGCATCGGTGCATTCTTGTTGGCTGAAACCGGTTTGCTCAATGGTAAAAAGTGTTCTACCCATTGGGCTTACATCAATGAATTTAAAGAACGATATCCCGAGGTAGAAGTAGAAGATGGTGCCATTATCACTGAACATGAAAACATATACAGTAGCGGCGGTGCCAGTAGTTTGTGGAACTTAGTTTTATATTTAATAGAAAAGTATTCAGATAGGGAAACCGCCATTATGATTTCAAAATATTTTGCTTTAGATATTGGCAGAGACAGTCAAGCCGCTTTTACCATTTTTAGAGGACAACGCAACCACACCGATGTTGAAATACAAAAAGTGCAAGATTACATCGAAAAGAATTATGAAGAAAAAATAACCATTGAAAGCTTAGCTGATTTAGCCAACGCAAGCCGCAGAACCTTTGAAAGAAGATTCAAACTAGCCACTAACAATACGCCTATTGAATACCTTCAAAGAGTAAGAATTGAGGCCGCCAAAACCTTCTTTGAAGCCTCAAGAAAAAATGTAACTGAAGTAATGTTTGATGTAGGCTACACCGATACCAAGGCTTTCAGAGATATCTTCAAAAAAATAACCGGTCTCACCCCTATCGACTACAGAAACAAGTTTGCAAAAACCTCATACGAAGTATAATTGTAAAAACTGAATAGAACGCTAACTTAGCATCTATACACCATCAAACTTTAAACATGCAAAAGCTAATCCTTCTATTGCTAATACTACTAACAATCAGCTGTAAAGAAACCGAATTCAATACAGCATGGACCAAAGAGCAAGCACCTGAAACCTTCACGGCTAAGTTCGAAACCACCAAAGGCGACTTTGAAATTGAAATCACCCGAAGATGGTCACCTCAGGCAGCCGATAGACTTTACCAACTAATCAAACATGGCTACTACGACAATGCCATTTTTTACCGAGTAGTACCGGGTTTTGTAGCGCAGTTTGGCAATACCGATAGTAAGACTATGAATAACTGGAGAAGTATCAAAATACCCGACGAACCGGTGTTACACAGCAACACCAGAGGTACGATCAGTTTTGCCCGTTTCGGTAAAGACTCGCGTGATTTAGAAGTTTTTATTAATCTGGAAGACAACAAAGTTCTTGATACCTTGAACTTTGAAGACGTAAAGGGCTTCACTCCTATCGGCAAGGTTAAAAATGGAATGGAAACTGTAGATAAATTATACTCAGGCTATGCCGAAGAACCCATGTCTGACCCCAACTTATATCAGAATCGTGACTTATTTTACCAAACCTTTCCAAAGCTTGATTTGATTAGAAAAGCGTATTTAATAAAGGAATAGAAACGAGATGTAAGAAAATAAAAAATTATTGAAAAACGAAAAAAGTCTCACTCCTACTCATTACTCCCTACTCCTTCCTTACTCCTCCAAATCAATCATAAAACTATTCAAAAACGCCACTGAGTTTTCAATGTCGTAATGTAGAATTCTGTCTTCTTTCACCAATGGCACTTCTGCTCTGTAGGATTTCAAGAACATTTCAATAAACTCACTAGATTGTAAAGGCTGTCTGAAAGCAATGGCTTGCGAAGCATTCATCAACTCAATCGCTAAAATGCGTTCCAAGTTTTCCATAATGCGAAGTGTTTTAGTCGCTGCATTCGCGCCCATACTCACATGGTCTTCTTGTCCGTTAGAGGAAACTATACTATCCACACTCGCCGGAGTCGCCAATTGTTTATTCTGACTGGCAATACTGGCCGCCGTATATTGCGGAATCATAAAGCCTGAATTCAAACCCGGATTGTCAACCAAGAAAGCCGGTAAACCGCGCAATCCTGATATCAATTGGTAGGTTCTTCTTTCGGAGATACTTCCTAATTCAGCCAAAGCCAATCCCAAAAAGTCTAAGGCTAATGCCAAAGGCTGTCCATGGAAATTACCTCCGGAAATAATTACATCTTCATTTTTAAAGATATTGGGGTTATCGGTAACCGAATTGATTTCGGTTTTAAATACTTTCTTTACATAATCAATCGTATCCTTAGAAGCACCATGTACCTGCGGTATACAACGGAAAGAATACGGATCTTGTACGTGTGCTTTTGGCTGAGCAATGATTTGACTGTCTTCTAACAGCTCTCTCATTCGTTTAGCCGTCACAATTTGCCCTTTGTGCGGACGAACATAATGTATCAATTCATCAAATGGCTCAATACGACCATCAAAACCTTCTAAAGAAATAGCCGAAATGACATCAGCCAAATACGAGTATTTCATCGCTTTCAATAAGATATAACTACCGTAAGCACTCATGAATTGGGTTCCGTTTAACAGTGCCAAACCTTCTTTGGATTGCAATACAATCGGTTGCCAATTGAATTGCTTCAATACTTCTGACGAATGCACTTTCTTTCCTTCAAAAAATACCTCGCCTTCGCCTAATAATGGCAATGACAAATGAGCCAATGGTGCCAAATCACCACTCGCACCCAGCGAACCTTGCGTATAAATTACCGGTAAAATATCATGATTATAAAAATCTACTAAACGCTCTACCGTTTGCAATTGCACACCCGAATGTCCATAACTCAACGATTGAATTTTAAGTAACAACATTATCTTTACAATGGCTGAAGGCACTTCTTCTCCTGTACCACAAGCATGTGATTTTACTAAGTTTTCTTGAAGTTGAGACAGATTCTCATTCGATATTTTTACATTACACAACGAACCAAAACCAGTATTGATACCGTAAATCGGGGCATCATTAGAAGCCATTTTTTGGTCTAAATAATCACGACATTGTTGAATGCTAATCTTAGCTTCTTCTGAAAGGGCTAAAGTTTTGTGCTCTGAAATAATTTCTTGTAAAGTCTCTAATGTCAATACTTCCGTACTGATGTAATGCGAATGCTCCATTTTTGGTGAGGATTAAAAGCCCAAAATTCCGTAAACGATTGTTAAAAAGCAACAATTTAGTCGAGTATTTTTTGAGGATTCATTAAAAAAATCAGCTTTAGAATAGTGAAATAAACAAAAAGCTATTGGTTAAAAAGAATTATTGCGATATTCTTAAAAATTTAAGGAAACCTTTTTTAATTCTTAAAAAGTTATACATTTGAAAAACATGATGTCACTGTTAGTCCAATATCAATTCTCTCCTACAACCAATACTTTGGCTGCTTCTTTGGCTACAACAACATCAACAACTACAACCCCGTTTGGGGTATAATTTTCACATATAATCCACTTGACATGTACTTTCGCAAGAAAGCAAATCACTCATAATTCATCATTCCTAACTCATAACTCAAACAAGTCATGATCGTATTAAAATTTGGCGGTACTTCAGTAGCTAATGCTGAAAACATTTCGAAAACCATAGCCATAATAACCAATAAAAGCAAAGAAAATCAACTCGCTGTAGTCGTTTCAGCCTTTAGCGGCGTAACCGATTTATTAATTTTAGCCGGAAAAACCGCTGCCAATAAAGACAAAGGCTACAAAGATATCGTTAGTCAAATCGAGAAAAAACACAAAGACGCTATCGAGGAATTGATTTCCTTAAGCGACCAAAGCGAAATCATCGACACCATTAACAGCAATATCAATCATTTAAAGACATTGTTAGATGGTTGTTATCTTTTGGGTGAATTAACAAACAGAACTGCTGATATCGTAGCTGGTTTTGGCGAATTGTTGTCATCCCAAATAATCGCTGTGGCTTTGAAACAAAAAGTCAGCAATTCAGCTTTTAAAGACAGTCGCGAAATCATTAAAACCGATTCTAATTTCGGAAAGGCGGCCGTTGATTTTAAAACAACCAACGAATTAATTGCAGAATACTTTAAAAACAATAACCATCAAGTGACCTTATTTCCCGGATTCATTGCTTCTTCTTTAGACGGAAATACAACCACTTTAGGTCGTGGTGGTTCTGATTATACCGCTGCCATCATAGCTGCTGCAGTAAAAGCTGAAGTTTTAGAAATCTGGACTGATGTAAACGGAATGTTCACAGCCAATCCTAAAAGCGTTAAGCAAGCCCAACCGATTGAAACGATTTCCTATCAGGAAGCGATGGAGTTATCGCATTTTGGAGCCAAAGTATTGTATCCGCCAACGATTCAACCGGTATTAAAAGACAGTATTCCTATTTTTATTAAAAACACTTTCGAACCGGAAGTTTACGGAACGTTGATTTCAAACCAACCGGAAGCTTCAACTAATCCAATAAAAGGCATCTCTCATATCGACAATATCGCTTTGCTGACCTTAGAAGGCTCAGGAATGATAGGCGTTGCCGGTTCTTCCAAACGTTTGTTTGAAGTCTTGTCCAATGAAAACATCAACGTTATTTTTATCACGCAAGCTTCTTCGGAACACTCCATTTGTATTGGTATTCTAAATGCCGATGCCGATAAAGCCAAAAATGCTATCGATAAAGCTTTCGAAATGGAGATTGCCCAAGGAAAAGTAGATCCGAGTATCGTAGAAAAAGATTTGTGTATCGTAGCGCTCGTAGGCGAAAGCATGAAAAACCACCAAGGCATTAGCGGCAAAATGTTCAGCACTTTAGGTAAAAACAACGTTAACATTCGAGCCATTGCCCAAGGTGCTTCCGAAAGAAATATCTCGGTAGTCATTAATGAAAAAGATGTTAAAAAAGCACTGAATACGTTACACGAACGCTTCTTTGAAGACAATACCAAGCAATTAAACTTATTTGTTATGGGTGTTGGAAATGTGGGCGAAAAGTTCATAGACCAAATCAGCCAACAAAAGAAATTCCTAAAAGAAAATCTCAAAATCAACGTGCGTGTCATCGCTTTATCGAATTCCAGAAAAATGGTTTTCGATGAAGACGGCATCAATTTAAAAGATTGGAAAGAAACGCTTAACCAAGGCGAAACCGCTGATCCGACAGCCTTTATTACTCGTACCAAAGAGTTAAATTTACGCAACAGTATCTTCGTAGATATTACCGCTAACTATGACATTGCAAGCATTTACGACCAGTTCTTAGGGCAAAATATAGCCGTTGTCACTTGTAACAAAATTGCTTGTTCATCGGAATACCGTAACTACAGAAACCTTAAAAATTTATCCCGAAAATACAATGCGCCGTTCTTGTTTGAAACCAATGTAGGAGCCGGTTTACCCATCATTGACACGCTAAAACACTTAATTGCTTCGGGCGATAAAGTAAACAGAATCAATGCTGTTTTATCCGGAAGTTTGAATTTTATTTTTAACAATTTCAGCGACACTTACAACTTTCATGATGTTGTAAAAGAAGCAGGAGTTCAAGGATTTACAGAACCTGACCCAAAAATAGATTTAAGTGGTGTAGATGTGGCTCGTAAAATATTAATCCTCATTCGTGAAAGTGGTTACGAAATGGAAATGGAAGACATTACCAACAATTCGTTCCTGCCGGCAGCATGCATGGAAACCACCAACAACGACGATTTTTTCAGATCTTTAACCAAACACGCAAGCCATTTTGACAATCTTTTGGCTGAAGCCAAAGACAAAGACAGTCGCTTAAAATTTGTGGCTTCTTTTGAAAACGGCAAAGCCAGTGTTGGTTTACAATTTATTCCGGCTGACAGTCCGTTTTACAATTTAGAAGGAAAAGACAACATCGTGCAGTTTTATACCGACCGCTACGTCGATCAACCTTTATTGATCAAAGGTGCCGGAGCCGGAGCAGCTGTAACTGCGTCGGGAATTTTTGCAGATGTGATTCGAATTGGAAATGTTTAACGTCGTAGAGACGCGATTAATCGCGTCTACAATGAAAAATAATAAAATGAACAAAATAAAAATATTCTGCCCAGCCACTATCGCCAACCTCAATTGCGGATTCGATGTGCTAGGTTTGTGTTTAGACGGCATTGGCGATGAAATGATTATCCGAAAGGTTAACGAAAAAGGCATTCGCATCACCAAAATAACCGGTGCCGATTTGCCTTTAGAAACCGAAAAAAATGTGGCTGGTGTTGCTGCGCTTGCCATTGTAAATGCCGCTAATCCCGATTGTGGTTTCGAAATTGAAATCCATAAAAAGATTAAAGCCGGAAGTGGCATTGGAAGTTCTTCTGCCAGTGCGGCCGGAGCCGTTTTTGGAATAAATGAGTTATTAGGCAAGCCTTACACACGTCACGAATTGATTGATTTTGCCATGAAAGGTGAAGCATTGGCCAGTGGTTGCGAACATGCTGATAACGTGGCGCCTTGTCTATTGGGCGGATTTACTTTAGTTCGCGGTTATAATCCGTTAGATGTGATTAAAATTGAAAGCCCAAGTGAAATTTACGCTGTAGTATTGCATCCGCATATTGAAGTCAAAACTTCCGATTCGAGAGCCGTGCTTTCTCCAACTGTGGCTTTGAAAGATGCCATAACCCAATGGGGAAACGTAGGTGGATTTATTGCCGGATTATATACCAAAGACTACGAGCTCATTGGTCGCTCTTTACAAGATGTGATTATCGAACCTTTGCGCAAAAGATTAATTCCTAATTTTGAAGAAGTTAAAAATGCTGCTTTACAAAATGGAGCACTCGGCTCAGGAATATCAGGTGCCGGACCTTCAATTTTTGCGTTATGCAAAGGACAAATATTTGCCGAAAAAGTAGCTTACGTGATGAGCAATAGTTATCTGAATACCGGAATTGCTTTTGACATACATATATCCAAAGTGAATGATGAAGGAGTTAAAACAATTACGACCCGAGGCTAAAAAGCCGAATTGAACGAAGTTAATTAGAACCTGAGCCGCGAATTGCATGAAGCGCAGCGGAATAAATTACGAATAATGAAATATTTTAGTTTAAACAAGAATGCTCCGAGAGTTAGTTTTGAAAAAGCCGTTGTGCTTGGCTTGGCTCCCGATAGAGGTTTGTACTTCCCGGAAAGTATTACACCGCTTCCCTATTCTTTCTTTCAAAACATAGAAAACCTTACACAGGAGGAAATCGCTTTTGAAGCCATCAAACAATTCGTAGGAGACGAAATCCCGGAAGCCGAACTCAAACGCATCATAGCCGAAACTTTGTGTTTTGACTTTCCTTGTGTTCCGGTGGAAAACGATATTTTTTCTTTGGAATTATTTCACGGACCAACCATGGCGTTTAAAGATGTAGGCGCCCGATTTATGTCGAGGTGCTTAGGCTATTTTAATCGCAATGACGATAAAAAAGTAACTGTTTTAGTGGCGACTTCAGGCGATACCGGCGGTGCTGTCGCTAGTGGTTTTCTAGATGTAAAAGGTGTTGAAGTAATCATACTCTATCCTTCAGGTAAAGTCAGCGAAATACAAGAACGTCAATTAACTACACTGGGTAAAAACATAAAAGCTTTAGAAGTTGATGGTGTATTTGATGACTGTCAAGATATGGTCAAACAGGCTTTTTTAGATCATACGTTAAACCATAAAAACCTAACTTCAGCTAACTCAATTAACATTGCACGTTGGCTACCGCAAATGTTCTATATTTTCTTTGCATACAAACAATTGAAGAAATATGACAAACCGATTATCCTTTCATGTCCAAGTGGTAACTTTGGGAATATTTGTGCCGGCATTATGGCGAAACGTTTAGGCTTGCCTATCGCCCATTTTGTAGCATCCACCAATGCCAATGATACCGTGCCAAGGTTTTTAGAAAAAGGAAACTACGAACCTAAACCTTCTGTTGCTACGATTTCAAACGCGATGGATGTTGGGAATCCGAGTAATTTTATTCGTATTCAGGAATTGTATCATTATGATTTAAGCCAATTTGAAAAAGACTTCTCTTCTTACGCTTTCACGGATGCTGAAACAGAAATCGCCATCAAAGACATTTACAACAACACACAATACATTGCCGAACCACATGGCGCCGTTGGCTATTTGGGACTAAAAAAAGAAATGCAAAAACAACCGGACAGCATCGGTGTATTCCTTGAAACGGCACATCCGATTAAATTTTTAGATGTGGTGGAACCTTTATTGGATTTAAAACTGCCAATTCCAACACAAATCGAAAGTGTTTTAGGGAAAGAAAAAGTTTCGACAAAGATTAAGACTTATGAAGATTTGAAATCATTTTTGGAAAATCAGTAATGTCCATGCTTAAAAAGAAAAAAGTAATCCTGAACCACAATCAGGAATTTGATAGCTCCATCCGAAAGGATTTTTGCAAACGCCTTTTTTACATTATTCTTTGTGTAATACCAATCTGGATATGGGCAGAAGAAAAGCCGCCGTTGAGTTATGTTGTCCTGCTATTGTTTTTATTCGGAATGTATCAAATCATAACGATTGTATACCTATCCCAACTCATTATTGATTCTTTTTTTCCTCCGGTTACAACCATGGAAACGAAGACTAGATTATTTGACCGATTCCTCTATTATTTTTCAAGTGGATTCTTTTTTACCGGTTTGGTTTTCCTGCTTTTTGAACTTCAACACTTAGAAAACACACTCAGTGGAACCAACTTGTTTTGGAAAGCCGGATTTACGGGAATTGCTGTGGCGAGTGTAATAACAATAATCCTCAAAAAATTAACTCCAACTGTTTACTTTGAGAGCAAAAGACGCTATACTGTTCACTTTGGCCTATTTATAGGTTGCTTCTTATGGTCAGCTTCCGCAGGTAGTTTTGTCAACTATTTTTACGCTGAGCCTTCAATAAGCACTAAAGAATTTGTCCTCAAACGAAAAAGTACCGGCGGTAAACGCAACGCAAGTCATTGGTTATTTCTCCAAACAAAGCCTTTATCTGAAGAACGTTTTGAAGTAACCGAATCTTTTTTTGAAACCGTAGAAGAAGGACAAACCGTGCTGTTGGATATTCAAAAAGGAAAACTGGAATATGATGTAATTGTTGCTTTTCGGAAAAAGGAAACCATTATAAATTGACGAACTAAAATGAATCTTGTTTGCAAAAAACAAAGTGATTTCTCCTATATTTGTTCAAAATCTAACCAATGAAAAAAATTACTTCTCTATTAGCACTATTGATTATAGTTTCTGCTTGTGGCGTTCGCCAAACTCGTGATATGTTGACTTCCGGTGATTACGACGGTGCCATTCAAAATGCAGTCGAAGGTTTACGTGGCGGTAACAAAAATGCTAAAGGCAAACAAGATTATGTTTACCTACTCGAAGAAGCTTTTGCAAAAGCCAAAGAAAGCGATTTACGCAACATCCAGATATGGTTCAAAGATGCCAATCCGCAGAATTTAGAGAAAATTTATGAGACTTATGTACAACTCAACAATCGCCAAGAAAAGATTCGTCCTTTATTGCCGTTGAAATTATTAAAAGAAGGTCGCGACGCTAAATTTCCTTTTGACGATTACTCTGATCAGATTGTAAGCAGCAAAAATGCTTTAGCCAAATACTTATATGACAATTCGAAAGCTTTATTGGTAACCAAAGACAAAATGACCATTCGCCGTGCTTATGATGATTTATTGTATTTGAGAAGTTTAAATCCCGGATTCAAAGACACCGAAAAACTTATTGAAGAAGCCCAATTCAAAGGCACTGACTTTGTCAATGTTTACACGAAGAACGAAACCAATATGGTTATTCCGGTGCGTTTGGAAAATGATTTATTAGACTTTAGCACCTTAGGTTTAAATGACAAATGGACCGTTTACCACAGCAACCGTGTAAAAGGAATGGATTATGATTATGGCTTAGTGGTGAACTTCCGTCAAATCAATATTTCTCCGGAGCAAATTAAAGAAAAGGAAATCCAAAAAGAAAAACTGATTAAAGTTGGGCTTAAAAACCTTCTCGACGCTAATGGAAATATCGTTAAAGACAGTTTAGGCAACAACATTAAAGTGGATGATATGAGAACTGTGCGCGCTCAAGTTTATGAATTCTCTCAATTCAAAGCCTGTCAAGTTACCGCCAAAGTTGATTATATTGATTTCAGAAACAATCAATTATTACAAACTTTCCCTTTAGCCAGTGAGTTTACTTTTAATTATATGTATGCCAAATTACGTGGTGACAAACGTGCTTGCGAACAAGACTATTACCAATACCTCGACCGCAGAGCGGTGCCTTTTCCTTCTAACGAGCAAATGGTTTACGACACCGGAAACGATTTAAAGAATAAGCTGAAAGACATCATCACGAGAAATAAGTTCAGGAAATAAAACTGCTGAAAGCAGACAACAGAAAGCAATAAAAAACGCATTTGAAATTCAAATGCGTTTTTTTTAAATATATCTTTTCAAGTCATCGGCATAAATATCGCCATGGGAAGCATTATAAATGGGTTCGCCATTCTTGATTAGTATCAATTGTGGCGATTGGTGTTCAATGCCAAAACGCTTGGCTATTTCATTGGAAATATCTCTGTTTTGAAGCAAGTCAAGAAAATAAGGCATCACCAAATCGTTTAAATCATACTCATTCTCAAACTGCTTTAACGTCATACGGCTAATACCACAACGTGTGCTATGTTTGAAAATAATCACCGGTTTCTCGGTGGATTCATTAATAATTTCATTCAGCTGACCCATATCGATCAATGGTCTCCAATTGACTTTTGAATTGGTGCTTTCTGATTCGTTTGACCCGAATATATTTTTAAATAGGTTCATCTTGACTTATTTTAGGACATTTTGACTGTAAAATAACATAAATTTATAACTAAATCGGTCATTTTGTCTCATTTTGCAAATTGGAACACATATTGTCGATTACTCTCCAAAGTTAACTAAAATATATTTTTATAAAATTCGTTTTAACTTTTAAACAACACACAAAAAAATATAACTTATGAATATTAATAATTTAACCATCAAATCTCAAGAAGCTATCCAACAAGCGCAGCAAATCGCTCAAAGCTTCGGTCACCAACAAATCGAAAACGAGCACCTTGTCAAAGGAATACTCGAAGTCGATGAGAATGTGACGCCTTTTATCTTAAAGAAACTCAATGTCAATGTCGATTTATTTAAGAAGATACTCGACAGCACTTTGCAAAGCTTCCCGAAAGTTTCCGGTGGCGATATTATGTTGTCTCGCGAAGCCAATACGGCATTGAACGAAGCCAACATCATTGCCAAAAAAATGAACGACGAATACGTTTCGATTGAACATTTGCTCTTGGCTATTTTTAAATCGAAAAGCAAAGTCGCCCAAATCTTAAAAGACCAAGGCGTAACTGAAAAAGGATTGGAAGCCGCCATAGCCGAAATCAGAAAAGGCGAAAGAGTCACTTCTGCTTCGGCCGAAGAAACTTATAACGCACTAAACAAATACGCCAAAAACCTCAACGAACTAGCCAGAAATGGTAAACTCGATCCGGTGATTGGTCGCGATGAAGAAATTCGACGCGTATTACAAATCTTAACCCGTCGTACTAAAAACAATCCAATGTTAGTGGGAGAACCGGGTGTTGGTAAAACCGCTATAGCCGAAGGCTTAGCCCATCGTATCGTTGACGGCGACGTGCCCGAAAATCTTAAAGACAAAATCGTTTACTCGCTTGATATGGGTGCGCTGATTGCCGGTGCTAAATACAAAGGCGAATTCGAAGAAAGATTGAAATCTGTCGTAAAAGAAGTGACTTCCGCTGAAGGCGATATCGTTCTCTTTATAGATGAAATCCACACGCTTGTTGGAGCCGGCGGTGGCGAAGGAGCGATGGATGCAGCCAATATTTTAAAACCGGCTTTAGCGCGTGGTGAACTGAGAGCCATTGGTGCCACGACTTTAGATGAATACCAAAAATACTTCGAGAAAGACAAAGCTTTAGAGCGTCGTTTCCAAAAGGTAATGGTCGATGAACCGGATACCGAAAGCGCTATTTCTATCCTTCGCGGGATTAAAGAAAAATACGAAACCCATCACAAAGTGCGTATCAAAGACGATGCGATTATTGCGGCTGTCGAGTTATCACAACGCTATATCACTAACCGTTTCTTACCGGACAAAGCGATTGACTTGATGGACGAAGCGGCTTCTAAGTTGCGTATGGAAATCAACTCCAAACCTGAAGAACTCGATGTCTTAGACAGAAAGATCATGCAGTTGGAAATCGAGATTGAAGCCATCAAACGGGAGAATGATGAAACCAAGCTGAAAGGTTTGGGCATGGATTTAGCCAACTTAAAAGAAGAGCGCAACGAAATCTTTACCAAATGGAAATCAGAGAAAGATGTTGTAGACAATATCCAAGCGGTCAAACAGGAAATCGAAGACTTCAAACTTGAAGCCGAACGTGCCGAGCGCGATGGTGATTATGGTAAAGTAGCCGAAATCCGTTACGGAAAAATAAAAGATGCTCAAGAACGTTTAGATGCTTTGCAAACCCAATTGGCCGAAAACCAAGCCGGAACTTCTTTAATCAAAGAAGAAGTCACTCGCGAAGACATAGCCGAAGTAGTAGCCAAATGGACAGGCGTTCCGGTAACCAAAATGCTGCAAGGCGAAAGAGAAAAACTATTGCGCCTCGAAGACGAATTGCATCACAGAGTTGTTGGTCAGGAAGAAGCCATCGAAGCCATTAGCGATGCTGTACGCCGTAGTCGTGCCGGATTGCAAGACATGAAGAAACCCATTGGTACTTTCTTATTCTTAGGAACCACCGGTGTTGGTAAAACCGAATTGGCCAAAGCTTTAGCGGAATATTTATTCGATGATGAAAATGCCATGACGCGTATTGATATGAGTGAATACCAAGAACGCCATAGTGTAAGCCGCTTAGTTGGTGCGCCTCCGGGATATGTAGGTTATGACGAAGGTGGACAACTCACGGAAGCTGTTCGTAGAAAACCTTATTCTGTTATCTTATTAGATGAGATCGAAAAAGCACATCCTGATACCTTCAATATCTTGTTACAAGTACTAGACGAAGGTCGATTAACCGATAACAAAGGACGCTTGGCCGACTTCAAAAACACAATTATCATCATGACTTCCAATATGGGAAGCGCCATTATACAAGAGAAGTTTGAAAACCTTAAAGGTGGTATTGAAGCCGCAACCGAAGCCGCAAAAACGGAAGTTTTAGGGCTATTAAAACAAACGGTTCGTCCGGAGTTCATCAACCGTATCGATGAAATCGTAATGTTTACACCATTGACGGCAGCCAACATCAAACAAATCGTGGGCTTACAGTTGCAAAGTGTAACCAAAATGCTAGCACAGCAAAACATCACTATGGATGCCACACCGGAAGCCATTGCTTATTTAGCTGAAAAAGGTTACGATCCACAATTCGGAGCAAGACCGGTAAAACGTGTTATTCAGCGCGAAGTGCTTAACCAATTGTCTAAGGAAATCTTAGCCGGTAAAGTCACTACAGATAGTATTATTTTGTTAGATAGTTTTGATGGACAGTTGGTATTTAGAAATCAAAGTGAGTTGGTTGAATAAGACATAAGTTTTGCACTCGTTAAAGCAAAAACACTTATCCCTTTTCCTTCTTCTCTTTTAACTTAAAATAAATAAATTGGTTTTAGTTTGATTGAAAAGCCCCATTAGTTGTAATGACTAATGGGGCTTTTTTATTCGCCTTTCCCGTCTGTATACGGTCAAAGTGGGAATATTACAATTTAAAAAAAGAATTTCGCAACCCTTTCATTTTTAATATGTTCAACTTTACAAAACAACAATAAGTTGTAATTAAACTTATATCAAAATGGAAAAAAATCAAAATGACAACCGCAGTCCGCAAAGAGAAAGCGCGTCAAAAGGGAGAACAAATATGGATTTAGACGATACGCCATCGGCTACTGAAACTCGTCAGAATGCCCAAAACCAACACACTGAAACTAAGGAAGAATCAGAGGATAAAAACAGAAAAACTACAACTGAAACAACTAGTAGAGAAGCCGATACTCGAAACAAATAATCAGTAATAATTAAACAATAATAAATATGAAAGACACTTTGAAAACTACAAAACAAAAACAAGCTCATCCGCCAATGAAATCATCACAATTAATGAAGTTGTTTGTCGATGAGTTAAAGGATATCTATTGGGCAGAAAAAGCACTAACCAAAGCCATTCCAACGATGATTCAAAATGCCTCCTCCTTAGAATTAATTGAGGCGTTAACCAATCACCTTGAAGAAACTCACAATCATGTAGAGCGCGTGAGACAAATCTTTGAAATCCTCGGCAAAAAACCGGAAACTAAACCCTGTAAAGCCATGCAAGGCTTGATAGAGGAAGCAGGCGAGATTATGAAGTCATGCGAAGAAGGTCCTATGCGAGATGCAGGAATCATTTCGGCTGCACAAAAAGTAGAGCATTACGAAATGGCCACTTATGGCACCTTGCGTCAGTTTGGGGAAACCCTAAATTTGACCAGAGTGGTGGTGCTGTTAGCCGCAACACTTCAGGAAGAAAAAGCAGCTGACGAAAAATTGTCAACTGTAGCCATTGGTGCTGTTAATGTGGAAGCTGCTTCTGAAGCGATATAAATTATCTAAACTCATTTTGAATAACAATGAATCTGATCACTATGGTAAGCAATTGATTGGCTTAGTACCATTTGCAGTCAACTTTAGTCTCACTCAAACATGTGAATCTTAAAAGTTTATCAAAGAGTATTATAACATATTTTGCTTCCAATAGGTTGACCTTTGTTGTACAATACAGTTGGATTTTAAAAATGATTAATAACAAGTAAATAAAAAAATTATGAGTACAGGAAAAGTAGTATTAGGAACATTAGCCGGTTTAGCTGTTGGTGCAGTTTTAGGAATTCTTTTTGCACCCGAAAAAGGTTCAGTAACGCGTCAGCAAATTGCAGACAAAGGAAATGATTATGCTGATGATTTAAAATCAAAGTATAAAGAGTTTGCTGATTCAGTATCGGAAAAGTTTCAAAGTGCCAAACATGACGCACAAGAAATAGCCGAAAATGGAAAAGCTAAATTTGAAGACATAAAAAAAGAGGCCGCCAATACGATGTCTAATTATAAATCATAAATAAGCCTATTATGATTGACAATGCAACACCCATAGAAACGCTTTTTGAGCGCGCTCAAGTTTACAGCAAATCTACCGTCAAATTGTTTAAGCTTAATGCCATAGACAAGTCGGCAGACGTTGTATCTTCAATGTTGGCTCGTCTTACTGTTATCATGACAGTTGTATTGTCAATCGTAATTATTAATATCGGGATATCCATTTGGGTAGGCAAATTACTGGGCGAAGTATTCTACGGATTTTTAATCATTGGCGGCTTCTATGCTTTAATGGCATTGATGCTTCACATTTACCGTTACCAATGGATCAAACATCCTATCAGCAATTCGATTGTTAAAAAAATGATGAAAGAAAAAGTGCTATGAAAACCAACAACGAAACCGAAGAATTAAACCAGATGATTCTTGTTGCCCAAGCACAAAACGAAACCGACTTGCGACTACTGCAAGAGCAGTTTGAATTGACATATGAAAGTTTGAAACCTGCCAACATCATTAAAAACGTCTTTCACAATATGACCAATACACCCGATATCAAAGACAACATGGTCAGTAGTGCCATTGGTCTAACTTCGGGTATTATGGGTAAAAAACTTGTGGTGGGAAGCTCACACAGCCCGGTTAGAAAAGTAATCGGAACCGTTGTTCAATTTGCGGTAACCAACTTGGTTTCCAAATACACCGGAGGCTTTTCAGCCATTGCTGGTAATATGTTTAAAAGTTTCTTCAACAAAAAAAGCAGTAAAACCAATTGAAAAAAGGAATGACTACTCGTTTCAAAAATTTCTTTACCATATTAAAAATCACTGCCCAAAAATGGTGGGACAGAGATCCCTTTAAAGAAAGCGCCGTTATAGCCTATTATGCCATCTTTGCCTTGCCCGGATTACTGGTCGTAATCATTACGCTGGCAGGCTATTTTTTTGGTCAAGAAGCGGTTAACGGACAAATAACCGGACAGTTCACTGCCGTTATGGGTGCCGATACTGCACTGCAAATTCAAGATATTATTGCCAAAGCCACCCAATCCAGAAACTCCGTTTGGGCGACTATCATTGGGATAACTACTATTTTAGTAGGTGCCACCGGTGTTTTTGTAGAGTTCCAAAAATCTTTAAACAACATTTGGAACGTTCAAGCCGATGTTTCCAAGTCGGGAATACTCAGTTTTCTTAAAACAAGACTGTTCTCTTTCGGGGTAATTATCGCCATGGCTTTTATCCTTATCCTATCATTAGTTATCTCGGCGGCACTGGCGGCACTGAGTAATTTGATTACCTATTACTTCTCTACCCTATTCTTGGTCGTACTTCAATTCTTTAATTTTATCGTCTCCTTGGGCATATTGGCATTACTATTTGCAGTAATGTTCAAATTCTTTCCCGACGCCAAAATAAAATGGAGACATGTTTGGGTAGGTGCTTTAGTAACCGCCTTGTTATTTGAAACAGGCAAATTTGGTCTAGGCTTATACTTCGGTCAAGCCCATCCGGGTTCGGGTTATGGTGCTGCGGGTTCTATCATCTTAATCCTGCTTTGGGCATCGTACTCGTCTATGATAGTCTTCTTTGGTGCCGAATTCACCCACATCTACGCTGAAAAAACAGACGGCAAAGTCGCACCCGATGAGCATGCCGTTAAGGTGGCGGAAGTGAAAACGAAAGTGGTAAAGGAATAGCACAATTAGGTATTAGTAATTAGTCAATAGCCATTAGTTTAACAAGTGTGTAGCGATTGCGAATAGTTACTATTGCCTATCCTTGTAACATTTCCCCTCTTTCCCCTACTAATCCCCAAAATCATCAATCAAAACAAATCAAAAATCACATGAAAAACTACCTTTCATCAGCAGCGCTATGCTTTATTGTCATGAGCTGTACTCCTTTCAAACCTGCTATTAGCCATGCCGACATCAACACTTTAACCGAGTATAAGGTCAAAGGCAGACAAGGCATTTTAATCAATCAGAAACTTACTTTTGGCGAGTATACCACGTCTAAAGTAAAACGCTCATGGACTAAAGGCGGCAATACCCGTGTGCCGGTATCGGTTTCTCCGGTGGTTGATTTTCTTTATCCGGAGATTCTTACGGCAGACAACAGCAACCGCTACCAAACCTTTGCGTTCCAAATGAATGACGGCCTGAAAAACTACACCGATGTTTATGCGGCTACTGACTTTGCTTCTGAGCGGCTATTGGTAGGCAATAACCCTAACAGCATCGTTAACATCATTAAAGACGTTACCGGTAAAGGAATTGATCAGTCTTATATGTTTTATGCCCAAATATTTGTAAACCAAGACAACAAACCTTGGGAATTGGTGCTCGACAATAACGCTTCGCAACGGGACGCCAAGCAATATGTAGGTTACTTTGGCTATGACCAAAACCGATACTACACGCTAAAACCTATTACCGAGTTACAAACCAATAAAGGCCCAAAACCCATTTGGATGGGCTCTGTAGGCTACGAAATATGCAACCCTAACAACCAAGCTGTTGCGGCGGTTTCGCTCATGGACAACGGACTAGTTTACCTTGCCCCTACTAACCCTGAAGAACGGTTTTTACTGGCTAATCTTTGTGCTACTTTGTTGTTGCAACAGGACATAGCAGAGTAAGGAAAAAGGTGCTGAGGTTTCAAGCAGTAAACTTATTAAGTACACTGAGCAAAGTTATAGTTTGTATTCCTATCAACTGTCTTGTCCCTTTTCCTAATTGTCATCCTGAGCTTGTCGAAGGACACTCCATTTATAAGAAATTTATGTTAATAACTTCGCTATAAATCACTACTAATGGGGATTGATTCTCACTTTTAAATGTGTTAAATTTGATAATACTAATTTAGATAAGAGATTATAGAGTTGATTTATAATGCTTAGCGGGACGTTAGCAGTAATGTTTCAGAAATTCTCGTATTTTAACAACATTTTATAAATGCCAAAAGAAAAAAAAACAAAAGACTTAAAAGAGTTAGATGAAAAAACTGCATTAGAGATAAAGAAACTTAATGCAGAAATTAAGCATTTAAACAATAGCTACTTTTATAGAATTATTTTTCCAATCTTGGTTCCAACAACAATCTCAGCATTAGTTACTGTCAGTTCAATATTCGTACTTTATAAAAGTATTGTCTCAAACGAAAACGAGAAAAGAATGTTGAACCTCAATGTATCTAATGAAAATACTCTTAAAAACAACAAGCTAGTTCTAGAAGCAATTGAATTAACAAAACAAAAAGATGAGTTAAGAAAGTCAATTGCAGAAGATGAAAAAAAACAAAAACAAATTTCCGTTACAGTTCAAAAACTAAATGAGGATATTTTAACTAAAAATAAAGAAAATAATCGTCTCAAATCTTTAACAGAGGGATATGCTAGTCAATTGAAAACATTTCCCGATGAACTTTCCAAAAAAGGTTTGTCTAAATATCTAGAAGTTATTGATTTTCAAACAGATTTTTATTATTCAAAAAACCCAAAAATCTATTCCCGTTTCGGAGAAGATATTCAGAAAGCTCCGAAGAATATCTATAATGAGGTTATTGAAAGTTACATCATTGATAAGAAAAATCTTTTCCCAAATCGTGCTTTTGTTTTAATGACTGCATACAATAATACTTCAAACAAAGAGCATCTATTAAATATTTATCATGAACTACTTAATCCAGAAATATGTTCAAGTGACAGAAATAAAGAGTTTGTGAAAATTGTCAATTGTAAAGAATGGAGCGATGAAGTTTTTCATAAAACTATTGTTTACATTCTTAAAAATAGTTTGTCATGCCAAGCAAGCACATGTAATTTACTAACTGGAATATTAAATAGAAATGATACAAAGCTAAGTATCGATGAAGATTATGATAGCTTTTTGTTGTATTTATCGCTATATCAGCAAAGTATTATTAAAAAGAAAACTAATATTTCATTATCAAGTATTAATCAAATAATGAATTTAAAAAACCTTCCCTTGTATATAATCAGAACATATATGAGTGCTTATATAATATCAAACGAAGAATCTTTCGAAAGTTTTCTAGCTCAACAAAACAATCCGGTAAATCGTCCCATGAATAGATTTAGATTTAAAGAACTTGCAAGTAAATTAAAGATAACTGAAGACGAATTTCGCTCAATAGAATTTTGGAAAAATTACAATGACCAAAATAAAGAAATTGCTAAGAGATTGCTTGAAGACGATTTTAAAACCTACCGAAAGAATAAATCACAGTTTAAAGAAGATATTAATCAATAAACCCAGCCGCTAACAGCCGTTTGGTAGCATGGCTGGTTTTGTATTTCTTAGCCGGAAAGTACTAAGTTGAAATTTTGCTTATCTTTAGAACAAATTATTAAAAAAGTCGCCACTAACGCCAAGCGGCGGCACGTTATGCGCCAGTTTTCGGATTGCGCAAAAGAAGAAGCTAAAGTTATCAAAATAACATGGGAAAGTTCCAAAATGACATGGGAAAGTTCTGAAACGACATGGGAAAGTCCTAAAATGACATGGGAAAAGTCTGAAAAGATACCTGCCAAGTCCGAAAAGGCATCACGAACTTCCGAAAAGCTGTCAACAAAGTCTGAAAAGGTATCACGAAGTTCCGAAAAGCTGTCAACAAAGTCCGAAAAGGTATCATGAACTTCCGAAAAGCTGTCAACAAAGTCTGAAAAGACATCACGAACTTCCGAAAAGCTGTCAACAAAGTCTGAAAAGGCGTCACGAACTTCAGAAAAGACATCACGAAGTTTGGAAATGCGCAAAACCGCGGTAGGTTGTGGGCTATTTTCTAGCAACTGAAATCCAACTGAAAAATTGTAACCAATTTAAAAATAACAGACATATTGAGTGATATTAAAATTTTAAAAATTCACTATGAGCAATAGAAGAAATTGGTTAAAGCAAACAAGTTTAGGTATTGTAGGTTTAGGGATTATTCCGTTTGAGAGTTTTGCAATTCCAACAAAAGAAGACCTCATTGAAGAAAAAAATGTAAGCCTAATTCGGTTAAGGTCAAACGAAAATCCTTATGGCCCATCAGTATTGGCAAGAAATGCAATGAGTGATAGTATAAATGTCAGCAATCGCTATGATTGGGAATTGACAGACGAACTAATTGGAAAAATTGCCCAAAAACATAATTTAACTGATCAAAACATATTATTGGGTGCGGGTTCTTCGGAAATTTTAAATTTAGTTGCTTTGTATTGCTCAAAAAAAACAGGAAATTTAATTATTGCAGAAACTACTTTTGATTATTGGACAATAACCGCTGAAAACGCAGGGCTTAAAAAAATTGCAATCCCATTAACCGCTGATAAAAAGCATGATTTATCAGCAATGTTAAATGCCATTGACTCTGATACGAGATTGATTTATATATGTAATCCTAATAATCCAACGGGAACAATTTGTGCAAGTGAAGCACTTTTAAATTTTATAAAGGAAGCCACAAAAAGAACAAAAGTTTTAGTGGATGAGGCCTACCTGGATTATACAGACCAACCATCACTTGCCAATCTTGTAACAGAGAATAAAAATATAATTATTGCCAAAACCTTCTCAAAAATATATGGTTTAGCAGGTTCACGCATTGGATATGCAATAGCACATCCGGAAACCATAATGGAAATGAGCCAATTACAATTTTCTACAAATGGAAGTGTAAGCATAGTATCAGCTTCAGGAGCTTTAGCCTCGTTAAAGGACAATAAATTTGTAGCAGAAACAATTTTGCTTAATGCCGAAGCAAGAAAATACACAATTGAACAATTGGAGAATCTAAAAATACGTTGTATTCCGTCGCATACAAACTTTGTCTATTTTTCATTAGAAAATTATAACAAAGACTTTTTTGAGCAGTTAAAAAAGAACAATATTCTTGGGACAAAGATTTACGAAGAAAAAGGAAAATGGTCAAGAATTACCATTGGTACAATGACAGAAATGAAACAATTTATTAAAGCATTAGAGTAAATATAAAAACATCGACTAACAGCAGTTTGCAACAATTGCGCGCTTTGGCTTGTCCCGAATTTTGCTGCGCCAGTTCGCCTTCGGTTCGGTTCGGGACTGCGAAAATTCAAAAAAAAATTTTATATTTGGAATCGGCGGTGATTAATCATTGCAACTGTTCAAGACGCAAAACGTTGGCAACAATAAGAATTAATGTCTAAAGAGTAATTAAATAAATTTTACAATGATGAAAAAAAACTTTAACGATTTAGCACTTTTAATATTAAGAGTTGGCTTTGGTGGCTTTATGCTTACCCATGGAATTCCAAAAATAAGTATGTTATCAAACCCTTCCGATTTTGGTGACCCTATAGGTGTTGGCGCCACAACATCCTTAATTTTAGCACTTATTGGAGAAGTTGTCGCTCCTATTATGTTAATCATAGGTTTTAAAACAAAATGGGCTGCAATCCCTGCTGCAATTACTATGTTTGTTGCCGGATTTATAGTACATGCCAAAGACGATTTAGCAACTAAAGAACATGCTTTATTGTTTTTTATAACCTTTGTTGTGATATTTCTAGCAGGAGCTGGAAAATATTCAATTGATAAAGCTTAAAAGTAATTTTATATTTGGAATCATCAGTAATAAATATTAGCCGCTTTACTATTTGCGAAACTTCAGCAGCAATGATGGAAAACCTTAATAACAAAATATGAAAAAACTAATAGCAACTTTATTAATTAGCTGTTCAATGATTAGCTGTTCTGTACTAGACGGCAATCACCCAATGACTGCATTTATAGTAAAAAATACTTCGGCTAAACCTATCACATTTTCTGCCAGTGTTATTAAGCAATCTCAAATTATGGGACCACAGGAAATAACAAGTTCGTTCACTGTACGACCAAATGATAGCATCATTGCCAGACAAACGTATTTTAAAAGAGATGGCGAAAATCCGCATTATTGGTTTTCCAAATTTGAAATTATGCCTGTAGAGGGAATTGAGTTTAATGATCCGCGTAAAGTAGAAAATTGGAAAAAATCTTCAAAAGATAATGTTCCCATTTATACTTTCACCATAAACAAATAAAGAATCATTTATGCGAACAGCTAATAAGTGCAATTGCTACGTTAGCGGTAATTTTTAAAGACGTATAGTTTAAGAATGAAGATCAAAAAAAACTTTAATTACATCATTTTTGTATCAATTATATTTATTGCAATTTATCTATGGACAATTTTCGTAAATATAAAATATGACCCCAATTATACTTCGAAAAGTCATCACGATTATGGCATAAATGGTTTTCTTGTTTTCTTTGCGTATGCTTTTGGCTGGTTAATTTTTGTAGTTGCGATTTTCCAAATAAAATATTATCTGAATGGCAAAGATAATTTGTATTTGATAACTTTTATATTGGCTTCAACTTCGGCTTATATTCTTTTTTTATTATTCGTTTGTGGTTCAATAGAAAACTTAATACAAACAGGAAGTTTCAAAAAAGGAATGGCTCTTTTTCTGCCATCAATAATTTCATTAATAATTATCCATACAAAGGGCTTTAAAAAAATCCATTTAGAATCAAAAGTTAAAAATTATGAAGACTTAAGGCGGCGGTTGGGAATTCAAAACACTACCGGCTAACAGCAGTAATTTTCCATCAACCTTTGACTTATGAAAAAAATTACAGATAAAATAGTAGCCGAAAAAGAGACTATTAAATATATCAATCTGTCAGAACAATATTCTTTATATGAATTGCCGGACATTATAAAAGAATGTAAAGCTCTTGAAAAACTTACCCTATCATTTACCCCAATTCGGGAAATTCCAAATTACATTTTCGATCTTCCTAAACTAAGGGAGCTCCACTTTGCAGGATGTGAAGAATTGCGAAACCAGGTTATCCCATTTTCTGCTTCACAACCATTAGAAAAGCTGTCATTGCACGCTAATAGCAGTAATACTTTTTTTGACGAAATTGAAAAACTGACAAAGCTCAAATCATTAACCGTAAGCGGGAAAATTAATGAGATTCCAAAGTCCGTTTTTAATCTTTCGGCTCTACAGGAATTGGTACTATTTGACACTCAAATCTCTACGGTTCCCAAAGAAATTGAAAAATTAAAATCTTTAAAAAAGTTTTCAATTAGCCAAGCGGTATTTTTACCGGACGACGAATACGTGCCATTACATCTTGAAGAATTATTTAAAAACCTATCGCAATGTCATAGTTTAAAAGAGTTGCATCTCAATAGTAACGGAATAAAACAAATTCCGGAATCCATTAAACTATTGAAACAATTAGAGGTTTTCTCGGCAGAAGACAATTTAATTGTTTCTTATAATAAAGCGCTACATGATTTAACGAAATTAAAAGTGCTCAATTTGGGAATTAATCAATTAAAAGAAATCCCGACTGGAATAGGTCAATTGACTCAATTGAAAATTTTGAAACTCAACTCAAACTGGCAGAACAACTTCGACGCTAAAAACCTATTTGATGAAATATATAAATTAACCGATTTGGAAACGCTTGAACTTTACAGTTGCCAAAGTATTAAAGCAATTCCGGAAACAATTTCAAGTTTAAATAAGCTTAAAAAGTTAGACGTCGATAATAATCTGATTGAGAAATTGCCCAGAAGCATCTTTAATATGACCCATCTGAATACATTGAGAATTTCATCAAACAAAATTAGTCCAAAAGAAATTTCTGAATTAAAAACATATCTCACTTCCACTAAAATAATGGCTTGAGAATCAATCAAAATAAAAACTACTGCGCGCTTAAGCTTCTCCCCAATTTCTTTGCGAAAATCGAAAAGAAGTTCTAAATTTGAGTAATCTAAACGTTAATGACCTTGTTGCAGAAAGGTCTTTTAATTTGCCTAATACAAAGCTAAAAGAATGAGTAAATATGATGCCTTGTGGCAATATATTGAGAAAAATGGTGAACCATCATTTAAATTATCGTTTGATGACATTAAAAATATTGCAGGAATTGCAATAGATCATTCCTTTTTGAATTATAAAAAGGAATTGTTTCAATATGGTTATAAGGTTGAGAAAATTTCTTTAAAAGAAAAAACGGTGTGTTTTCAGAAATTAAGCGATAGCTAATGCTCACACTCATCGAAAGGATAATAAAAAAAGTAACCTAAAAGTTTAGGGTTTACCCAAATTTTAACTGACCCAAAAAGCTATGGGATTACAAGCTACGGCACATCAATCGGCAATCTTGAAATAATTGTACATGGAAACAAAGTTCTCAGCCCACTACTCATCCATCAACAGAGGAGTTTACAATATCAAAAAAGGGATTTCAATCAGTGAGATTGAAGAAATTGTAAGCGACCCTTATTTAGAAGTAATTAGCGTTCGTGAGCCATTAGCTAAACGCGATTATGAAAACCTTGAAAAACATATTTTTTCCAAAAACAACAATGTGCTGCTATCAAAGTATGACTATGTTCCTGACACTACAAGTTTAGGTTTTCTTCAATATGTTCCTTCCATAAAAAGATTGAGTATAAGCAATGCAATCAAGGTAACTCATAGTGATAAACTACTTCTGCTGAACAATCTGGAAGAGTTAAGTATAGTGGACTGTGAAGCCGAATTATTTGAAATTTTAAGGATAATAAAACCCGACCTTAAAGTATTATCCGTTGGAAAGTCCTTGACTAAAAAGCTGAATATTGATTTTATCCCAAGGTTTAACAAGTTGGAGTATTTATTTCTCGAAGAACACTCCAAAAATATTGAAGAAATAGGGAAATTAGAAAACTTGAAAGAGATTGTTTTACGTTCTGTTTCTGTTCCTAATATTAATTTCCTAAAGGATCTGAATAAGTTGTGGTCAATTGACATTAAACTTGGAGGCATAAAAGACTTTTCAGTTTTGGAACAATTACCACAAGTCAAATATCTGGAACTATGGCAAATCAAAGGGCTTTCTGATTTGTCCTTTATCTCAAAAATGACCGGGCTTCAAAACTTATTGCTCCAGTCGTTGATAAACGTGAACGCCTTACCGTCATTTATCAATCTCCCAAAACTTAGGCGCCTCTCACTGATGAACCTGAAAGGGCTCGAGGATTTTAACGCTTTAAAAACTGCTCCAAACCTGCAAGACTTTTTCTATACTGAAATATACCAACAACAGCCTGAAGATTTAATCCCTGCTCTTCAAAATCCAACACTTAAAAATGCTTACATTTATTTCGAAAGCAATAAAAAAAATACAGCGTTCAAAGAATTAGCCGAAAGTTTCGGAAAACAGTTTTCGGACTGGCCGGAATTTATTTATGATAAAGACTAAACACAGATGCGAGATGGTATTGTAGATTGCCGGCAGGCTTGTGTTTGAAATCATTAGTAATAAATCGTCTTCCATTGCAAACCTAGCAAAGTCCCAATAAATACTTCAAAAAAAATACTTAAATGCAATCCATCGAATCTAGAATTAGAAAATTATATATTGGCTCAGTAGTTTTTATTCATATTATAGCTTTTACAATAATTACAATAAGTGCAACTTATTTGCGAGATATTTTCTACGTTGAAAAAAGAATAACAGCTGGAGTTATTATTGCCTCAATGTTAATTTACATTATCTCAGTGTGGAAAGGAGTAATGAATCCTAAAAAAATCATTGTAAACACAAATTGTATAAAAGTTTACAATGCTAAATCTTCCTATGAAATAGCATTTTCAGAAATAGATAAAATACAAAAGGAAAAAACTCAAATATTTAGAACACATGGTGTGCCTTTAACAGACGGTTTTATATACAGTAAAATCATTTTAAAGCAAGGAAAAACTTTAATAATTTCTCCAGATAAATTTGATAATTATACAGAAATAATGGCTTTTATTAATGTCCAAATAAATAATCGTACTTAACATAAGAGACGTTTATTGTATCTCCTATGGCTTTCCTCAAACAGTTTCAACCCTTACTAACTTCAATTAACCCCTGACAAAACCCGAAAAGTACTGAACAAATTCAAAAAATGGCCTTCGCCAACTCAAGCTGTCACAAGTGCTAAGCAAAAAATTAAATTATAAACCTCAGTTATACTTACTTATTCAGTATAATCTTTACTTCGTTCCCCCTGAATATACATCTTTAAACTATTAAAATGAATCGTAAAAGGCACCGTTTTCCAATGCTGTTCCTCTTCCGTCTCCGGGTTGGTATATTGGTACCAAAGTGTGTAAGCCACATTGTCAAAACCTTTACTAAATATAGGCACACCGGCTTCGTCACATTCAATACCCCAAGTCACCGCTTTTTTGGGTTGTTCATGCAGTTGGTAAAAACCCGCACCATTGCCATTTAATTCCACCGTAGGTTCAGCTCCTTTAAAGAAGTAGGTACCGGTAATCGGATAATCAATGTTAGTCGTGAGGTAATGAATGCCATCTTTGGCTTCAATCTTGGTTTGAGAAAAACTGTTAACTGCAAAAAACAGTAAAACAGCAAAGAGTAAATTTTTTGACTTCATAGTTTTACGTTTACTTTAAAATAAAAATAAAAACTATTCCAAGCCATTCATCGTTGCCATACAATTAGTTATGAACAGATTGAAGAGATAAATGTTGATTTCTTTGGAAAAGATAAGGGAAAGGATAAAAAGCATATCGCTGACAAACTTATCCCTTATACCTTTTCACTTTTCACTTATCCCTTATCCCTTTTCACTTATCCCTTTTCACTCTTTACTCCTTCTTACTTCTCCGCCTTAGTAGATTTCCCTACTGTTAAGAAGATATGTCGTTCGGGCGAACGAAACTCAATTTTAGTCTTGGCATTATTCACTTTCATAGTACTTTCTCCTCTATCATTTTTCAAAGTATAAATGGTATAATTTGAATCCGCTTGGGTTGCCGTAATTTGATATTCAAACTTGATCTCGGTGAGAAAAAAAACGACTTCTTTCTTATCAGGATCTAAAAACAAAAACGAATACTCATTCCCTTTTTGATCGCATTGTCCTTCCTTCAATGGCTTTTCATCGATGCAATACTCTTGCACGTTAAAAACTTGTTTTTGAGCATAAACTCCTGAAGTAAGCAACAACAGTAAGATTAGATTTTTCATAGTTTCTTTTTTATCATTTGGGAAGAGATAAACAAAAGTCAAGCCAAAGAAAGCAATAGGCAATAGGAATCAATAAATAGGAAACTTATAATTTATAACTCCTTACATATAACTCTTTACTCCTATTTTCTCACTACCTTAGACCGAATCAAATAAGTAAAAAGATGGATGTTAGAAAAATAATAGGAGCGATATTAATTCTCATTAGTTTGGGTGTTGGTTATTTAGGTTTTAAGACCATGTCTGAAAGCAGTAATTCGGTTAAAGTTTTAGGAGTAAACATTGAAGCCTCGAATGAAACCGGTAAACGAAAAGGTTATATGTATATAGGATTAGCCATCGTGCTTTTTGCAGGCGGAATCTATACCATCAATAAATCTAAATAGAGAATTATTTGTTCGGCTATAAGTATTTTTTGTAATTTTATTACAAACTAATAACCAATGAAAAGAGTCTTCTCCCTTTTGATCCTCTTAGCCCTATTCAGTTGCAAAAAAACCGAAGAAACAGAAATTCCTGCGGAAGAAATTGTCGTGACTGATAGTCTCATCACTGAAAAGCCTAGCGAATTATTTGGAACTATTTACAGAAACATAACTGAAGTGGCATCATTAAAAGAATATGAACACCAAGCAGGCTCTATCATTGAAAAAGTTAAAGATGCAAACGGAGACTATAAATATGGACTCTCGCAATATGGTAATGATAAAAACTATATACTCCTTTTTGATGAACTAATAAGAGAAGCCAACAATCCTAAACCAAAATACAAAATCCTTGACACCTTAAACATCTCAAAATTAAGTATTGAAGAAAATATCGCTATTTGTACCTGCCGACACAATAAAATTCCCGATTCAGAAATAATTGCCATTGTTAAAAGTCAAGCCAATGACGGTATAGAATTTTATACCAACATTGTCAAAGCTTGGCGCGCTGATACCAAAACCCAAAAAATAGTTCCGATAGAGGATTTAAAAGGAATAGACTGCATCAATGAAGGCTATGGCCTTTAAAACCTCATCATTTTGTATTAAAAAAAGTGTCTTGTGTAATATTAAGTCTATTAAAATCCTTTTGAGGATTCACTTAATTATCTTACCTTCGCACTTTGCGACTTATATCTAATTCATCTGCAAACCGTTAAACTATCTAAACGCCAATTCTTCACCTTAGATAATAATACCCACAAGAAAACCTGAACCATCAGCTTGCCTTGACTCCCAAATAAAGCTGAAAATAATATTATAGTGAGAATGATATTAAAAAATAAAATAAGGGCGTCCCAAAAGTTATATCTGTTGGTATTCATACTGTCCCTTTTTATTATTGGGATAGGTTTTTATGGTATCAATGAAATGCGAAAAATGAATCGGCAGATGCAAACACTCTATGCCGACCGAATGATTCCATTGGAACAACTGAACAATATCCGCTATGCCTACTTAGACGGGATCATTGCTTCAGCCGAACAGATACATGCCAAACAATTTTCAAATGCAATCGCTTTACAGCAAATAGAAACTTCCCAAAAGAACATTAAGGTCAATTGGGAAGCCTACCTCAAAACTTATCTGACGCCGGAGGAAACTATCCTTGTTGATCAAACGGAGGTTTTAATGAAACAATCAGATGATATCGTAGAACAATTCAAGTTGGCACTACAACAAGAAAATGAAGCGGCACTGAACAACCTCATCAAAAACAAACTATACATTACTATAAATCCGCTGATTGCCCAGTTGGATGCCTTAGTTAGTATTCAGATTAAAGTGGGCCAAAAATTGTATGAAAACAACAACGAGGTTTATGAATCCGCTAATAAAAAATTTCTTTTCTTAATTGCCCTCTCTTTGGGTTTTGCCCTACCCTTTTCATATTATCTAATCAGAAATGTAAACGGTTTAATTAAAAATTTACGTTTGAAGAATGTCGAAATTACCCAAAGCGAAGAAAAGTACCATTCGATATTGGAACATGCCGGTGATGCTATTTTTATCATCGCAGAAGACAATGCTATTATTGATGTAAACCATTGTGCCTGTGAATTACTGGGATATAGTGAGGAAGAATTGTTGCGCAAAAAAACCTCTGAACTAAATGCCTCAGATCAATATACCGCCATCGAAGACCAGTGGAACCAACTGCGACAGAATACTGTATTGATGGATGAACGTTTTTTATTAAAAAAAGACGGAACCATGGTGGAAGTGGAAATCAGCAGAAAGATTTTGGCTGACGGCAAAAGTTATATCGCTATTGTTCGTGACATTACCGAGCGAAAAAGAGCGAAAGAACAACTAAAAACATACAAACATTTTTTTTACAACAGTAATGATCTAGCCAGTATCTCTAATACTGACGGCTATTTAGAAATTGTGAATCCACAGTTTGCCAAAATCTTGGGCTATACTGAAGAAGAATTGAAAAAAAACAAAGTATTTCATTTTATTCATCCCGAGGATATTGAAGCTACCACACAGGAAATTGAAAAACTAAAATTAGGAATAGACACGATCAACTTTGTAAACCGTTATCGCAAAGCCGATGGTAAATATTTGTGGTTTGAATCCAATGCTACTGTAGATCCGAATAACGGAAAACTATACTCGATTACCAGAGACATTACCGAACGAAAAAAGACAGAAGATTTATTACGCGAATCAGAGATTCGGTTTTCAAAAGCTTTTAAATCAGCTCCGGTATCTATCATTGTCAGCCGAATCAGTGACGGAACGTTATTTGAAGTTAATGAAGCTACCGAAAAACTCCTCAACTATACCCGAGAAGAACTGATTGGGAAATCGACTACCGAATTAAATATATGGGTCAATGAAAACGACAGAGACTTTTTAGTTAATGAACTCGCAGAAAAAGGTCAATTACACGGTCACGATTTCCGATTTCGCGCCAAAGGCGGAAAAACAGTAATAGTCAACTCGTCTACTGAACTAATAGAACTCGGTGGCGAGCAATGCTTTTTGTGTGTTCTGGTAGACATCACCGAGCGCAAAGAAATAGAAGAATCTCTAAAAATCAGTGAGAAGAAATACCGGAACATTTTTGAGAATGTACAAGATGTCTTTTATCAGGCTAATCTTGACGGCAAAATTCTCGAAGTAAGTCCTTCTGTAGAAACTTATATCGGGTATAAACGTGATGAATTGATAGGCAGTTTAACCGAAAATTTTTATTGGGATTCAAGTGACAGAGAAAAAATCTATCAAGTGTTACAAGAGCATTTCAAAATCATGGATTATGAATTCCTGTTGAAATCAAAAACAGGCGAACCAATTTACGTTTCACTCAATGCCCGATTAATAACAGGTGATGAGAATACGGAAACCCACGTGGATGGTGTATTGCGAAATATAACGGAAAAAAAGAAAATCGAGCTGGAAAGAGAAAAAATGGTAACGGATATACTACACCGTAATAAAAAATCGGAAGAGTTCTCGTTTATTGTTTCTCATAACTTGCGTGCTCCGGTAGCCGCCATTATTGGCATCACCAAAATGCTAAACAGCAATCCTACCGTAGCCGAAAGAATAGAATTAGAACAATCTTTAGTCACTTCTGCCGAAAAATTAGATCAGATCATTCGAGTGCTTAATGAAGTTTTACAGATTCGAACCCAAATTACAGAAAGCAAGGAAGATGTGGTTTTCTCAGAATTGATTAGCCAAATTAAATCGGGTATTTTTCATCTAATTCCGTGTGAAAACACGCAAATCATTACCGATTTTACTGCGACAGATACTATCTTTTCTCTAAGAAGCTTTATAAAAAGTATTTTCTATAACCTAATCTCCAACAGCATCAAATTCAAACAAACCGATAAAGACATTATCATTTGGATAAAAACATCGGTAGAGGATGAAAAGGTACGCATCCATTTTAAAGACAATGGAAGGGGTTTGGATTTGGATAAATTCGGTAAAAAAATATTCAATCTATACGAACGATTCCACTTGGATATTGAAAGCAACGGAATTGGATTGTTTATGGTAAAAAACCAAGTGGAAATCCTAGGCGGAACCATAAGTGTTGAAAGCCAACCCGGCATCGGAACCGAATTCATTATTGAACTGCCAATTTAAATACACTTTAAAACAATAAAAAGTTGCTGTAATTCAACTCTTTAAAAACAAAAAAATAGCATTAACCAAAGTGAGTAACTTCTAAAACAACCAGTACAACAACCTGATTTTTATTTTAATTCATCAATCTGATTTGTCGAACATATTCTACAATCAACATTCAAATGTATTACAGACAAATAGTTGAAAGAGGGCTATTTTTGTTTAATAATTAAATTAAAAAATTATTTTTGCCGCCCCAAGTCTTTAGCATTTGTTTCAACCTACAACAAACAAATAGTAAAAAGCTCCATATTGAACTCAATCTATCTTAAAAAACTAAAGTTTCAAGATCGAAAAGTTGTGCATTACACGTTGTTAGCGTGTATCATTCTTTTACAAATTCTTGCTATTCTCATTTGGTACAACGAAACCATTAATGAAGACAAGATTGCCGCGTCATTTGACACTATTGACCAAGCCAATCAAGTCAGTCAATTTACCGGTAACGTGAACAATGCCATTATTAAATCACAAGAACATTTCAACAATTACATCACCAGTAATGATCAAAATTCGTTGAATAATTATTTAGCTTCCTTAAAAGAAACAAGTGCATTTATTGACAGCATAACTGTTACCACTAAAAACCATAAGGAATTCAAAACTCTTTTGGCGAAGAGAAATAAGGCTGCTACTGAAATCCATTTGATAAAATCATCTATTGATTCTATCCTTAACAGCCAACTTTATCCAAAGCAGCATGAAGTGGCTGCACCTTTTAAATTCGAAAGTCTTAACTATAACAAAGTCTTAGACAGTGTTGACACCAATACTTCCATAAAAATTGACAGCATTTCGAGAAAAGGATTATTGACGCGATTAGTAGATGCTTTTTCGGGAAAAATTGAAATTCAGAAAGAACAATTGAACACGGTTGTCACCATGAAATACAAGGACAAAGTCGTCACCGGAACGCTCGAAGAGCAAATGAAATTTTTGATTTTAGCCAGTAACAAATATTATGCAATAGAGTTCAACAAACTAAAATCAGCTTTCTTAAACCTACGAAAAAAAGACTTCGAACTGGTGAAGTTTAATAGCGAATTACTTTTATTAAGTCAAGCCACTTTACCCGATTTCACCAATGCGGCCAATGATTTAAAATTGAACAGTCAGCACAACTTAAAAAACCAATTTGAAACCAACAAAGCCATTCGGAATTATTCGATAGTAGCGGTTATCATTTTAATGTTTATAGTATCACTTATCTTGTTCGGATTCACGCGTTTGGCATTTGAATATGAAAAAAGGTTGACTACTGCGCAGGAAAAAATTCGACAAAGCTTGAATTTCAAAAACCGAATTATGGGCATGATAAGCCACGAAATTCGTTCACCGCTTAGTCTTATTGCTATTTACAGTAAAAAGATAAGTGCTTCCGTCAAAGAGGAAGAAGTAAGAGCAACTTTTAAGTCTGTTGAATTTACCACCAATTCCTTATTGTTATTGTCCAATCAAATTTTGGAATATTCTAAAGACGAGCATCACAAGCCGGAATTAAAACACAAGAATTTTTTGCTTAAAACGGAAATCGGTCAAATCATTACCGCGATGACTTCCTTGGTAGAAAGTAAAGGCAATAAATTAAGTTTAAATTCTGATTTAAAGGCCGATTATGAAGTGTATTCCGATGCGACTAAGATTCACCAACTTTTCTACAATATCATTGGCAATGCCAATAAGTTTACTGATAAAGGTCAAATCAAAGTCAACATACAACAAGACAATGTTTCAGATTACGAAGTGAATTTAAAAGTCACTATTGAAGACAACGGCATAGGAATTGCTCCAAATGATTTAGAAAATATTTTTGAATCGTATTACCAAGGAACCATTTCTGCCAAAGTAAATGATTTAGGGGTTGGTTTAGGGTTAAATCTTTGCAAAGAAATTATCGAACTTTTTGAAGGAGAAATTAACATTGAAAGCAAGATAGGTAAAGGAACTAAAGTGATGTTTAATTTGATTTTAAGCAGAGTATAAAATGTAACGTAACGCATAATTAAAATGAAAACCACTCAAAATTTTACCTTTTTAATTGCCGATGATCACAGCATTGTCAGACAAGGCGTTTCTTTATTGATTAAAGAGTTGTTTTTTAGTGCCAAAATACATCAAGCCGGAAACTTCAAAGAAACACTGAAAGTACTCAGAGAAACTCCGATCGATTTGCTAGTGCTCGATATTAACTTTCCAGACGGCAACAGCCTGAATATTATTGCCGACATCAAAGCCATTCAACCCGATTTAAAAATATTGATATTATCAGCTTATGACGAAGATATTTATGCACTTCGTTATCTCAATGCCGGTGCTTCCGGTTACTTGAATAAAGGCAGTAACGAAGAAGAAATGAAGCAAGCGCTAAAAAGCATGATTCTTTCGGGCAAATACATTACACAAAATATCAAAGACAGAATTTTGGATTCCTATATTTCTAAAAAACCCATCAATCCTTTAGAGCTTTTATCCAACAGAGAAGTTGAAGTCGCCCGACTATTAATCAAAGGTTATGGCAATATGGAAATTGCAGATCAGTTACAAGTAAAAAAATCAACTGTAAGTACTTTTAAAAACAGAATTTTTGAAAAATTGGAAATCAACAACCTAGCCGATTTAATCGATTTGTTCCAATTGTATAATTAAATAAAATCTAATTTTTGTTTCCGAAAATTAGTTTACTAGTCTAACCCATTAGTACGAAAAGCAACCTCAACGGTTGCTTTTTTTGTAGAAGCAATTCTACAATAAACCCTTGCCAATTCTACAATTAACTCCTGTTTGCTGCTTTAGATTTGTTCCTGCGAAATCATGGATGGTATAGTAGTAGCCATGATGTAGTAAGTAGTTTTATTAATGATTGTGGGTAATCCTTAAAATCCCATCGGCTAGCAAAATAGCTCACTCTATTTAGTCAATGGGATTTGAAAGGATTAATGAAATGGAAAATTAAAAAACTATCCCTCAAATTTTGACGTAGATAGACCAATGATGCACAGAAAAACCATTTCAGTAATAAGCTACATCACCATCATCGGTTGGATAATTGCTTATAGGGAATATGAAAAAGGAGCTAAATCTTCTTTGGCTAAATTCCATTTGGAACAGTCTTTTGGATTGGCTGTCATTGTAGTTGTGTCCAATATTATAATGATGATACCTGTTTTTTTCGACTCGTTCTTCATCTTATTGCTAATTATTAACAACATGGGATTGGTGATACTTTGGATTGCCGGATTAATAAGTGCCTATCATGGTGTGAGACTACCATTGCCATTTATTGGATTTTATTTCAAAGATAAGTTTCGATTTATCCAATAGTTAACCGTCCCATTTTTTTCTAATGATATATAAGTCTCCAAATTATGATTGATCAAATTAACCAACTAATCGCTATAAACCTGATGCTTTTGTTCAATTCAAAGCATCAAATTATAGTGTTGCCTGATTTCAGAGACAGTGCAGGAAAGCCACTTCCGGGTGCTAAAATGTTGGCGGAAATAATGCAGCAAAAAGACTTGATAAAAAACTTTTCCGAAAATGAATTCCGCTATGAGTTAACCGAACTGGGAAAATACATCGCCGAAAATGATGGTTGGTTAGTTTATATAGAAAGACAAAAAAAGGTAGAAAATCAAAATCCTTTTGAGGTATCAGGAATGCCAAAAAGAAAAAAAATACACCTCGAATTAATTGTTGCCGGGATAATCATAGTCTTCTTAAGCTGTTTGATTGTGTCCTGCATATAAAATCCTGTTTGCCCTTTGATCTAGATAGTAGTATCTAATCTAATAAAGCTCTGATAGCCTACACTATTGGGGCTTTTTTTTATTAAAAAAAAAGGTACTAAGATGCTAAGTTTTTGAAGTACGAAGTGAAAATATAACTAAAACTTACTATCACCTTGAGCACAATAGAATTACTTGAATTTTACAATATTTTTATATCTTAGCTCTATCGAAAAACCAAAATTAATGAAAACCCAATTCCTACTCTTAGCCTTTCTATTTACTTTTGCCTCAGCGCAAAGTCAAACCATAAACGAAGCTTTGATTACCGGTAAATGGAAAGTCAAAAAAGCTACTGCACTCAAAGATGCGGACAAACCCGAAACCAAAGAACTGGTAACCGGTTTTCAAAAAGCAACTTATAGCTTCAATGAAGATCACAGCTTTACCTTTGAAAGTAAAAGCTCCGCTAAAATGTTAGAACAACTCGAAAAATTGTTCCAAAATAACCAATGGATTTTTGATAAAAAGAAAAAACAAATCAAAGTCGGACTGAAAAAGGAAGGGTATTCAAACATGACTTTTATAGTGCGAACAGAAGAAAAGAAAATCATCTTCTTTATTGAAGATGCGCAGATTGAAATGGTCATGAAAAAGCAATAATTGTCTTGCCAGGCAACTGTGAATCTCATAACAATTTACCAAAATTTTATAACACTTTATTCAACACAGTAATTGAATTTTACTGCTATGAAAAAGTACATCATAGTGGCAATTATAGGTTTAGTATTATGGTCTTGTAAACAAGAGCCAAAAAACGTTGTTATCAAAAAAACAGCACCCGAAAGACGTCAACCTAAAACTGTAGCTTACCAGTGGCAAAAAACCAAAGAATGGTTAGCCACAACATCAGACAGTAGCGCAATTAAGATTGCTTTGATAGCTAACCGAACCGATGTGGCCAATTTTGTAAAAATGGATTCGGTTATCATTCCAACCGATTTGACAGGTGATATTGAGTTTTACCTTCCGTTTCCATTCAAAGTAAAAGCTTTAGAAGAAGTGAATAAAATCATCTTTTTTTCTTATCCTTCGCAGACTTTTGCGACTTACGAAAAAGGAGAATTAACCCATACCGGACCAACCAATATGGGAAGGAAAGCAGATAAAACTCCAACCGGACTTTTCTTTACTAACTGGAAAGCCGAAGAAACCACCAGTACTTTCAACGATGAGTGGGATTTAAAATGGAATTTTAATATCGCTAATAAATTAGGTGTCGGATGGCACCAATACGAACTGCCCGGTTATCCGGCATCGCATTCCTGTTTGAGACTACAGGAAAAAGATGCCAGATATCTTTATGAATGGGCAGATCAGTGGGTATTGTTAGACGACAATACCATTTCTATTAAAGGGACGCCTGTGATTGTTTTTGGCTCCTATGATTTTGACGCGCCAAAACCTTGGTCGCAACTGGTTGCCAATCCCAAAGCACTAGCCATATCAGAGAAAGAAATCACAAAACAGGCAACCCCTTTTTTAAAAACTATTTTGACCGAACAGCAAAAAAGAGTCAAATACCAAGGAAAAAAATAAGTCCAAAATCAGATACCACAATTGCGAAAGAGGCATTCTGAAAAGGATGTCTTTTTTATAAAGAGAATTGTGTATTTTAGTGGCATTCAACTTTACCAAGATGCACACTTTTGAAATAATTACTACAGAAAGACTTTTATTGCGAAAGCTATCTCCTGAAACGTTTGACTTTATTTACCAAAATTATTCCGATGATGAATTGCTTGTATTCTTGGGATTGACAAAACCAGAAGCTTTGGTCATCGAAAAAGAAAAGTACCGCAAAGGATTGGCTACTTTCAACAAAACCTATCTTTATTTTCAGCTTTTAGACAAAACTAACGAGAAAATTATCGGTTGGTGCGGCTATCACACTTGGTATTTAGACCACAACCGCGCGGAAATCGGCTACGGATTATTTGACGATAATTTCAAGCAAAAAGGATTGATGAGCGAAGCGATGAAAGCCATACTTCATTATGGTTTTGGCTCAATGAAACTCCATCGCGTAGAAGCTTTTATCGGTAAAGAAAACGAGGCTTCTCTTAATCTTGTCAAAAAATTTGGCTTTACTTATGAAGGCCATTTAAGAGAGCACTATTTCACGAACAATCAAATGGAAGACTCGCTAGTGTTTGGGTTATTAAAACACGAATATCTAAACTGACGTAATTATTCCCTATTTTTGGGTAAATCAATTCCACCATTTTGCTTAAACTAAAACCATACAAAGAAATCATCAGCTATGCTATAGCCATGGGTTTATTGCTTTTGTTATTGCGTTGGCTGGAATTTCGCTTTTTGATTTTAGAACATCAATACGAAATCTACATCGGGATTATCTCTCTACTCTTTTTGCTTTTTGGTATTTGGTTGTCCAATAAAGTAACCAAACCCAAAGTAAAAACCATAGTAGTCGAAAAAGAAGTTCGAGTGCCCATAGATAACTTCATTCTAAATGAAACCGAATTACAACAAAGAAACATCAGCAAACGAGAACTCGAAGTGTTAACTTTAATGGCACAAGGAATGAGCAATCAGGAAATCGCCGAACAGTTGTTTGTTTCACTCAACACTGTAAAAACACACAGTGCTAAACTCTTTGAAAAACTTGAAGTCAAGAGAAGAACACAAGCGATAGAAACTGCCAAAAAACTACAACTCTTGCCTCCTACTTTAGGATGATATTTTAAAAATCACCCGAAAGGATGAGCATGAAGACAGTACAAACACTAACCTTTGCATCCTAATCAATAACTTTTTATATAATGAAAAAAATTATTATTACTAACGGACTTATTGCCGGTGCTATCGTAGCCGCTTTTATGGTGTATGGCACTATTCAAATGAACAAACCCGACTTTGAGCCAAGTATGGTTCTGGGCTATGCCGGAATGCTTATTGCTTATGTCTTTGTCTTTTTAGGCATTAAAAATTACCGTGACAATCACAACAACGGTGTCATTACTTTTGGAGAAGGTTTTAAAATTGGAATGCTTATCTCTTTAATTGCGTCAACCATTTATGTCGGCGTTTGGTTAATCGAATATTACTGCTTCTTCCCTGACTTTATGGAAAAATTCACTGCCATGAGTCTCAAGAATCTTGACAAAACTACCATGACAGCAACTGAAATCAAAGCTAAAACCGATGAAATAAACATGTTTAAAGAATGGTATAAAAACCCAATCATGGTTATCTTACTGACTTATGCAGAAATATTGATTCCAATAGGATTATTGGTTCCGGTAATTAGTGCCTTAATCTTAAAACGAAAATCAGTGTCTAAAGAAACAATCTAACAATAGCCCATTTTATTTAAATCAAAATCATCCTCAAAACTTCTTGAGGATTTTTTTATATATTTATAAAACCAAAACTCAACACATGCATCCTGATATTCAAAACTACTATAACACTCAAGAACCAGAGTACAAAGTTATTTGCGACAAACTAGCCGAAATTATTCTTAAAAATTTACCCGAAGCCGAAAACAAAGTCTGGCACTCGCATCCTGTTTGGTTTATAGACGGTAATCCGATTGTTGGTTACGATAAATTAAAAAATGGTCTTCGGCTAATGTTTTGGAGCGGCGTTACCTTTGAAGAAAAAGACTTAAAACCGGGAACCGGAAAGTTCAAAGATGCTTCAATCACTTATACCTCAATTGATCAGCTCAATGTTGAAGATATTGAACGTTGGCTTCAAAAATCAAAAAATATTCAATGGGATTATAAAAATATTGTCAAGCGAAAAGGCGTCTTAGAACGACTGAAATAAATAAAATTCTTTTTACAAAACAGAATTTGTAACCTTTTAAAAATTTGTGCGTATAATCAGCATAATCTCAAAAAAAACCTCCATGAACTTTTTAGAAAACTACGACCCTTTACTTAGAGCGTTTTGGTACATTGCACTTCCGGTTAGTTTGTTTTTTGTATTGCAGACCGTAATGACCTTTATGGGCGTTGGCGGTGAAGATATAGAAACCGAATTAGAATCCGAAGGTCATCATAGTACTGACACACCTTTCGAATTATTTACCCTTAGAAATCTGATTAATTTCCTTTTAGGATTTAGCTGGAGTGGTATTTCCTTTTACGATTCCATTACCAACAAAACCATTTTAGTTGTAGTGGCTTTTTTAGTCGGGGTTGTTTTCGTAGCCTTGTTCTTTTTTACCATCAAGCAAATGATGCGTTTGAATGAAAACAATTCCTTCTCTTTAGCCAAAACCATCAACCAAACCGGAACAGTTTATTTAACCATTCCTGAAAAAAAATCGGGCAAAGGTAAAATCCAAATCAGTATCAACGGTTCTTTTCACGAACTCGATGCCTTAACCGAAAATGACCGTATCGAAACCGGAACGATGGTTAAAGTCATCAAAATAGAAAATAATGCAGTTCTAATTGTAGAAAAAATCTAATCCTTTACATATGTCACAAATCATTATCATTGTTGTCTTAGTTGTAGTGCTTTTTGTAACCATTACAACCTTAATTTCTCGTTACAAACGTTGTCCTTCCGACAAAATATTAGTCATCTACGGAAAAACAGGCGGTACTTCTGCCAAGTGTGTTCACGGTGGTGGTGCTTTCATTTGGCCGGTGATTCAGGATTACGCTTTCTTGGATTTAAAACCGATTTCTATTGAAGCCAATTTGACCAATGCGCTGTCAAGACAAAACATTCGTGTTGACGTTCCGTGTCGATTTACCATTGCCATTTCAACTGAAACCGACAGTATGAATACCGCAGCGGAACGTTTATTAGGATTAGCACAGGAGCAAATTCAGGAATTAGCCAAAGATATCCTTTTTGGTCAATTGCGTTTGGTGATTGCTACCATGACCATTGAAGAAATCAACTCTGACCGTGATAAGTTCTTAGATAATATTTCTAAAAACGTCGATTCTGAATTGAAAAAAATCGGTTTGAAATTGATTAACGTAAACGTTACCGACATCAAAGATGAATCTGGTTATATCGAAGCTTTGGGTAAAGAAGCGGCTGCAAAAGCGATTAACGAAGCTAAAATTTCGGTTGCCGAGCAAGAAAAAATCGGGGAAACCGGTAAAGCCTTGGCAGATCGTGAAAAAGACGTTCAAATAGCCGAAACCCACAGAGATCGTGACGTTAAAATTGCGATTACCAATAAAGACCGTGAAGTTAGTATTGCGTCTGCTTTTAAAGATGAAAGTATCGGTAAGGCTGAAGCCGAAAGAGATACGCGTGTAGCGACTTCAGAAGCCAATGCTATTGCGATTCAAGGAGAAAACGAAGCCAAAATTGCCATTGCACAATCGGAAGCCGCGCGTCGTGAAAAAGAAGCTGAAGCGTTGCGTATCGCCTTAGCCTCAGAAAAAGTACAACAAGCGAAAGCGTTAGAAGAATCTTATTTGGCCGAACAAAAAGCAGAAGATGCACGTGCCGACAGAGAACGCGCTACTCAAAATGCCAACATCGTAATTCCGGCCGAAATTGCCAAGCAAAAAGCCATCATTGATGCTCAGGCAGAAGCTGAAAGAATTCGTGAACAAGCCAAAGGTGAAGCAGATGCCATTTTTGCCAAAATGGAAGCCGAAGCCAAAGGTTTATACGAAATCTTAACCAAGCAAGCTGAAGGTTACAAAGAAGTGGTTAGCGCCGCAGGTGGTGATCCGACAAAAGCCTTCCAATTATTGTTGATTGAGAAATTACCTGAGTTGGTTAAAACCCAAGTGGAAGCGGTTAAAAATATCAAAATTGATAAAATTACCGTTTGGGATTCGGGCAACAACAGCGATAACGGAAACGGTTCTACCGCCAATTTTGTTTCGGGTATGATGAAAACCGTACCGCCATTGAATGACTTATTCAACATGGCCGGATTAAATCTTCCAACCTATTTAAAAGGCGAAGACACGGTTGAAGAAGTAAAATCAGAAATTGTTGAGGAAAAACCAAACAATACCGAAAAAAAAGAAAAATAACCTAAATTTTTACTTCATTCATTTCTCTAAAATCTTTATTCTTAAGGTTTTTCAAGAAATGGATGAAGTTTTTTTTGAATATAGAATTACCAAACTGTAAACGCACTAATTAATGAAATCGCTTCTTAAGGTTCTATTTTTACTAACGTTGATTGTCAATACGACCAATGCAATAAGCCAAAACGATTACAATAACGATTGGGCTAACTTAAAAAAGTATGAAATGGAGAATAAATCGGTTATACCTGCCAAAAATTCGGTGGTTTTTATGGGTGATTCCATTACTGAATTCTGGAAAACCACCAGTCCAAATTTCTTTACTTCTCATCCTTTTATAGATCGAGGCATCAGCAGCCAAACCACTTCACAAATGCTGCTTCGATTTCAGCAAGATGTTATCAGTTTAAAACCTTCGACCGTAGTAATATTGGCCGGAATCAATGACATAGCAGAAAATACCGGTCCGATAACCCTTGAAGCTGTTTTTGAGAATATAGAATCAATGGCTGAATTGGCTAAAACCAATAAAATAAAAGTTGTATTATGTTCGGTTTTGCCTGCTAATCATTTTTATTGGAACCCAAAAATTGAACCTGCCGATAAAGTCGTAGCCTTAAATAAAATGATTAAGGATTATGCCCAAAAAAACAAAATTCCTTTTGTCGATTATTATTCGGCAATGGTTGATGATAAAAAAGGATTGCAGAAAAAATACGGTGAAGACGGAGTACATCCCAATGTAACCGGCTACAAAAAAATGGAATCTATACTGCTGAAATTTTTATAAAAAGCTAAACTTTTTTTTTCAGCTTCCAAATAAACTATGCGTGCAAATCTTCCGTGGTGCGTAATTGATGCCGGATGAAACTTGCCTTCGGCCAAATCAAACCAATTGGGAATCCCGTTTTTCTTTTGAATCGCCTCTCGACTTTCCAAATGTTGAATAGCCATAAATCTATCTTTTGAAGTAACGGCGATAGTATAAATAAAATCGGGCGTGATTTGCGTTTGTGTGTAATAATGATGGGTTCCTAAAATTACTTCATCCTCTTCACAAACAAACCTTTTCGGATTAAAAAAGCGTTCTCCGGTTTGACGATTGTAGATTTTATAAGCCGCTTCTTTCCTACTCCACAAATTCCAAACTATCTGTTCGGGATTATTGGAAGTTAAGATAAGTTCTTGTTCATTCCCAGTAAAGATCTTGTCCAAAAAACCTTTTCGCTGCCAATTGCTTTCTTTTTTGGCTTTCGCCAAATCTACAATGTCATTCCCTATCATTTCTCTGCCAATTTAGTCTCAATGATTTCTATCGTCGCTTTAATGCTAATCATTTTCTCCATCGCCAAATTGTCAATGTCAATTCCGAAAGCGTCTTCGACATCCAAAACGATATCGACCAAATTCGCTGAATTAATCTGCAAATCGGTAATAAAATCAGTTTCTTCAGTGAGATTCTCAAACGCTTCCTGATTGTTTACAAAAGGCTTTACAATAGTCTTTAATCTTTCGATTATGTCTTCTTTAGTCATAGTGGTATTTTTTAAATAGTACGCAGGCGTTTACATCACCAAAACCAAAACTCGCTTTGGCTACTATATTTAATTCTTTTTTAATGAGTTGCTGTGGAATTCGGCTTTCGCCAATAATGGCCGTAATCTCAGGATGTAAATCTTCGCAATTGATGTTCGGAAATATAAAACCGTGGTGCAATTGCAACACCGAAGCCACACTTTCCAAACTGCCGGAAGCCGACAAACAATGGCCAACCATCGATTTCAACGAATTGATATACGGAAAATTATCTCCGTTTAAATGCAAAGCTTCACTCCAATTTTGGATTTCCAAACCATCTTTAGCCGTTGCTGTCAAATGACCGTTAATCGTGTCAATCTCAATTGGGTCTACATTCGCATTTTTCAACGCCTCGGTAATACATCTTTTCACCGCTGTGGCATTTGGTGCTGTCATCGTTCCGCCACCACGTTGTCCACCGGAATTGATGTTGCCACCTAAAACTTCCGCATAAATCTTGGCACCGCGTTCTAAAGCACTTTCTAAATCTTCTAAAACCAAAGCACCGGCGCCGCTTCCCGGAACAAATCCTGAAGCTGTAGCTGACATTGGTCTGGAACCTTTTTCAGGAGTGTCGTTGTGTTTAAAGGTACAAACTTTCATGGCGTCAAATCCACCCCAAATATAAGGTCCGGAATCGCTGGTACTTCCTGCCAAAATGCGTTTGGCTTGTCCCAACTTGATTCGATCATACGCCATCAAAATACTTTCGGTTCCGGTTGTACAGGCGGAAGAATTCGTCGTGACTTGGTTTCCTAAACCTAACTTTCCGCCGATATAAGCACTGACACCGCTGTTCATGGTTTGCGCCACGGCGGTACTGCCTAATCTTCGGGTTTGCAATTCATCAATCTTATAAATGCTTTCGCGAAATTTGTCAATCCCCGAAGTTCCGGTGCCGAAAATAGTTCCGCTATCCCAATCGGGTTCGTCATTAATTTCCATTGACAAACCGGCGTCTTTCCATGCGTCTATTCCGGCAATTACACCGTATAAAATCCCGGACGAATTGAAATTGCGCAATTCCAATTCGGTGAAATATCGTAAGGATAGTTCGGTTGATATCACAGGTTTTCCGGCTATTTGACAAGAGAATTGCAATCGTTCCAATTCAGTGTCATGGCTAATTCCCGAAATGCCGTTTTGAATCGCATGGGTAAACGCAGGAAGTCCGACTCCGTTTGGAGCGACAATTCCCAGGCCTGTTATAACAACTCTTTTGTTCATTTTATGTTTTGATTATTCCGGCAATGGTACCTTGGCAAACTGTTTCTTCAGCTTCATTTAACATCTTTACTTGACACTTTAACTTACCAAAACGGAAATACATTTTCTCGGAAATCACAATTACTTTTTCTTTGGGATAAACCGGTTTTAAAAATTCTATTTGACTTGAGGTTAAAGCGATTACACTATTTTTAGTAAATTCATTATTTAGCAAATAAATCCCCAGACACACTACGCCTATTTGCGCCATGGCTTCGGTTAAAATCACACCCGGCGTCACCGGATGGTCTTTGAAATGTCCTTTATAAAAATCTAAATGCTCATCAAATATATAACTGCCTTCTACTCCGTTTTCATCGATATGGATAATTTCATCCACAAACAAAAACGGTTTGGAATAAGGCAAGCTGATTATGATTTCTTCTTTGGTCATTTTAAAATTCTAATAAAATACGTTGCGCTGAAAATCCCGGACCAAAACTCAGCATCAATCCTTTTTCTCCTTTTGCAGGTTGGTTGTCCATAACACGTTCTAAAACATACAATACTGTCGCGCTCGACATATTGCCATACAATCGCAACACTTCTTTAGTATCGTCAATATTTTTACCTAAAGCACCGAATAAATCTTCCACCGTTTGCACTATTTTTTTGCCACCGGGATGAAAAATTAAATGGTTGATATCTTCCATCTTCAACTTATTTTTGGCCAAAAACGGATGAATGATATCCGGGAAATGAGCCGAAATAGTTTCAGGCACTTCGATATCCAATACCATTTGCAAACCCATATTGGTGAGTTTAAAACCCATCATATGAATGTTGTCATAGAAATGATACATCGATTCATCTACAATTTCCGGTCCTTCATCGGCTTCATGTGACGACAACAAAACACAAGCCGCACCGTCGCCAAAAATAGCAGCACTGACCACATTCGCCATCGAATAATCATTCAGCTGAAACGTTGCGGTTGGACTTTCAACTGCAATTACAGCAGCTCTTTTCCCCGGATTGGCTTTTAAAAATTCTTTGGCATAAATCATTCCCGAGATTCCTGCTGCACAGCCCATTTCGGTTACCGGTAAACGCACGATGTCTTGGCGCAATTGTAGTTTGTTTATCAAATAAGCATCGAGTGACGGAATCATGATTCCGGTGCAACTTACTGTAATGATATAATCTAAATCGGTTGGTTTCCAAGCCGCTTTTTCTAGAGCTTTAACCAAAACCTTTTCGCCCAAATCAATCATTTCTCGCACGTAAATATTATTTCTAGATTCAAAAGAAGTATTGGTAAAAACTTCAATCGGATCCATGATAGAATAGCGTTTGTCAACCATCGCACCTTCAAAAATTTTTCTAACTTTCCGAATAAAGCGTTCGTCCTGACCAAAAAGCCAAGCGTCAAGATAAGGCAGAATTTCTTCCGTATTTCTTGAGAATTGAGGCAATTGTTTGGCAACCGTTTTGATTTTTACACTCATGATTTTTGGATAATCCACTGGTAGCGAAACGCCCATTTCCAGTAAATCGTATAATTTATTAACTGTAATTTTTTTGAATATTGTTCTAATTCGCTTTTTTTAAATCCGCGTAGAATGGACACCAAACCGTCTTCTCTTGACATGTCATTTAATTGAAAAACAAAGCACAAAGCCTGAAATAATCTATAAGCTATTGCGCTTCGGTGCAAATCATTAATCACAATTCCAACCCTGGCATTTTCATAAAACACTTTTACCAAACTCAGAATTTCTTCGTCTTTGAAATGGTGTAAAGTCAAAGTACACAAAACTATGTCATAATGCCTGGATTTGAATTCGGCTTCGAAAATATCTTCGCATTCGTAGCTAATATTTCCATATTCTTTTGATAAAGTTTTCGCATGACTAATGGTAAACGCATTGGCATCGATTCCAATTAAACTAAAACTATAATTGTTCTCTTTTCCATATTCTGCCAAAGCCCGCAACATATCACCATTACCGCAACCGATGTCGACTATGGATATTTCTTTATCTTTTGAAATAACTTTGAGCAATTGTTGAACACCTTGTAAAGTTAATTGGTTACCTCCTAAAAGCCGATTAATTCGGGCAATCTTATCCAATGCATCGCGCAACGTTTCGCCTTCTAAGGCAAAGTCGTCCATGATTTCGGTGGCATTGGTTCGGTATTTAGTGTTAATACTCATTTAGGCGGAAATAGTTATCGGTTGACCATGCGTTTTTTTAATAATCATTGGCAACAAAAATGGCGCTATCATTACTATACGAAATACGATATGGGATAGTTTAGGTTTCAAAAGTATATTCGCCAACAGTCTTCCGGTTTTCAAACGGCTTTTGAAGGTTTGGTTCCAATGTTGGGTATAATTTTTTTCCAATTGTGCTCTCGTTTTTATTCTCTGATGAATATAATCATCAATCACTTCAGCCGCAATTTTGGCACTGTGAATCGCCATCGCCATTCCGTTTCCACACAACGGATGAATTAATCCGGCGGTGTCGCCAATCATCAAAATGTGATTTTCAACCGGAAGTTTTGGTTCAAATGAAATTTGGCTGATGGTTAACGGCTTTTCGAAAAGCAATTTAGTATTTTTAAAAATGTTTTTTAAATGCGGATTTTGCTCAAGAGCTTCCTTTTGGTACCCATCACTATTCTTATGTTCTTTGAAAGTTTTGTAACTCGCTAAATAACAAATGTTGATTCGGTTGTCTTCTACTTTAGAAACGCCGCAATAACCGCCTTTGAAGTTGTGCAAACCGACAATATCATTGGGAAAACTGCCTTCGTAATGGGCTTTTACAGCCAACCAAGGTGATTTTTGTTGGATAAAATTTCGGTTCAATTGGATATCGATATTAGACCGTTTGCCAAAAGCACCAATCACTAAATCAGTTTGAATTGTAGTTCCGGATGACGTTATAATCGTAAATTTGCCATTGTCGAAATGGATATTTTCTACACTTTCGTGAATAACGTGGCAACCATCGGCTAATGCTTTTTGATACAAAAAATTATCCAGAGCATATCGGCTTACACCAAATCCGCCCAAGGGCAAAACAGTATTGATGGTTTTCCCTGAAACGGTGGAAAATTGTAGTTTACTGATATCGGTAGGCCTTAAATCTTCTACAGCAATGTTTAACCATTGGAAATAAGGTACGACTTCATTCGAGATATATTCGCCACAAACTTTGTGTTTTGGATAAGTATTTTTTTCTACTAAAGTCACGGCAATATTCAGCTTTCGCAAGTGAATTGCAGCCGTCAAGCCTGCTAAACCACCGCCAATAATTACTACTTTACTCTGATTCATAACAAAGTAAATTTAGCGAAATGATCGCAAGTATTGTTATATAATTCTGTTAAAGTGATTTATGATTTAGCGGAATTAAAAAACGCCAATTCGATTGAATTGGCGTCTTGCTTTTTATAATTTCCCGGTTTTAATCTCTTCGACTATTTCAGGATTCAACAGTGTAGAGATGTCACCAAAGTTAGAATAATCACCTTCGGCTATCTTTCTCAAAATGCGGCGCATGATTTTACCTGAACGCGTTTTAGGTAATCCTGAAACGAATTGGATTTTATCCAATTTAGCGATAGGTCCGATTTGGTCGGAAATCAATTGGTTAATCTCCTTAGATAAGTTTTCTTGATTACGACTTTCACCAACTTCCTTCAAAATAACAAAACCGTAAAGTGCATTGCCTTTGATATCATGAGGGAAACCAACAATCGCACTTTCTGCAACCGCCGGATGTTCGTTGATAGCATCTTCAATTGGTGCCGTTCCTAAATTGTGTCCCGAAACGATAATCACATCATCTACTCTACCGGTAATTCTGTAATACCCAACCTCATCGCGCAAAGCGCCATCGCCTGTGAAATATTTACCAGGAAAAGCGGTGAAATAGGTTTCTTTATAACGTTGGTGATCGCCCCAAATGGTTCTCGCAATCGATGGCCAAGGGAATTTAATACACAAACTTCCGGTTACTTGATTGCCTTCGATTTCGTTGCGCAGTTCATCCATTAAAACAGGTTGGATTCCCGGTAATGGCAGCGAAGCATATGTTGGTTTTGTTGGAGTCACAAAAGGAATCGGCGAAATCATAATTCCACCGGTCTCGGTTTGCCACCAAGTATCTACCAACGGACAACGCTTTCCGCCTACGTGATCATTGTACCAATGCCAAGCTTCTTCATTGATAGGTTCACCAACTGAACCAATAACTTTTAACGAACTCAAAGGATATTTTTGAACGTAATCCAAACTTTCTTTGGCCAGCGCCCGAATGGCTGTTGGCGCCGTATAGAATTGAGTTATCTTGTGTTTTTCAATGACTTCCCAAAAACGACTGAAGTTTGGATAAGAAGGAACACCTTCGAAAATCACTGTAGTTGCTCCGTTTAATAACGGTCCGTAAAGAATATAGGAATGTCCGGTAATCCAACCGATATCAGCGGTACACCAATAAATATCGTTTTCTTCGTAGTTGAAAATATTTTTGAATGTATAAGCGGTATACACCATATAACCGGCTGTGGTATGCACCATTCCTTTTGGCTTTCCTGTGGAACCCGAAGTATAAAGAATAAACAAAGGATCTTCTGCATCCATGATTTCAGCAACATTGTTTGGAACAGCTTCATCCAGTAATGGTTGTAACCAAAGGTCGCGTCCTTCTTTCATAGTCACTTCGGTATTGGTTCTTTTTACCACCAATACTTTTTCCACAGTCGGGCATTTTTCTAAAGCTTCGTCAACAATTCCTTTTAAGTCGATGGATTTATTCCCGCGGTAACTACCATCGGAAGTGATCACCATTTTACATTCACAATCATTAATACGAGTGGCAACGGCAGAAGCTGAAAAGCCGGCAAAAACCACCGAGTGAACAGCACCGATTCGGGCACAAGCTAAAACGGCTACAGCCAATTCCGGAATCATGGGCAAATAAATACAAACCCTGTCACCTTTTTGAACACCTTGTTCTCGAAGCACATTGGCTAGTTTGGCGACACGAGCATACAATTCGTTATAAGAAATGTGTTGCGCTTCTTCCTCCGGATTATTGGGTTCGAAAATGATAGCAGTTTTATCGCCTCGTCGGGCTAAATGTCGGTCTATACAGTTTTTAGTGATGTTGACTTTGGCATCGACAAACCATTTAAACTTGGCTTGCTGGAAATCAAACTCGAAAACTTTGTCCCATTTTTGGTACCAAGTAAAATTTTCATCGGCTATTCTGTCCCAAAACTTTCGGGGTTCGCGAATAGATTTTTTATACATTTTGAAGTAATGCTCCAGATTCAGTATTTTGTAATAACTCATTGTAAATCTTGTTTATTATCGTTTTGTTTTGTAAATATAAATATTCTATTGGTGTGGTGATTAATTTTCTTGCTAAATAAGTATAGGTTTTAAGTTGTAAGTTCTAGGTTGTAAGTTATAAGTATTGCTCATGAGATTACTTCCTATTTAAAACTCCCTATTTTTCCTATTTCCAACACCTCTTTTATTTCCTCAATAATCGCTTCATCATCAATGGTAGAGGGAATTTGGAAATTTTCTCCGTCGGCTATGCTACGAAGTAATTTGCGCAGTATTTTGCCGGAACGTGTTTTAGGCAAACGGTTAACAATAACGACATCACGCAAAGAAGCTACGGCTCCGATTTGTTCTCTGACCAGTTTCACAATTTCGTGTTGCAGTTGGAAGTGTTCAATCGCCTCACCAAATTTGGTTACAACTAAAGCCAACGGAATTTGTCCTTTCAACTCATCGTTAATCCCAATGACAGCACACTCGGCAACGGAATGGTGTGACGCTACAATTTCTTCCATTTCTGCGGTGGATAATCTGTGCCCGGCAACGTTGATCACATCATCTACACGACCAGTGATAAAAATATAATCGCTTTCATCTTTAAATCCGCCATCGCCTGAGAAATAATAACCCTGAAATTTTTGCAAATAACCCGCTTGAAAACGGTGATTGTCATTCCAAATATCGAGTAGAGTTCCAGGTGGCAAAGGCAATTTAACAACAACATAACCTTCTTCATTTGGGCCTAATTCTTGTCCGTTTTCACCTAAAATTCTAATGTCATAACCAGAAACGGCTTTACCTGAAGAACCCGGTTTGATGGGTAAATATTCGACACCCATCATATTGGCAATCATCGGCCAGCCTGATTCAGTTTGCCACCAATGGTCGATTGCCGGAATCGGAATGTGTTCGCGGTACCATTCTAAAGTTGCTACATCGCAGCGTTCTCCGGCAAGGAATTGAGTTCTTAAACTTGTCAAATCGTATTGCTTGATAAATTCACCGTTTGGATCTTCTTTTTTAATGGCACGAATGGCAGTTGGTGCAGTAAACATCACACTGACTTTATGTTCTTCAATTATTCTCCAAAACGTACTTGCATCGGGTGTTCTAATAGGCTTACCTTCGAAAATTATGGTTGTATTTCTGTTGATTAAGGGTCCATAAACAATAAAACTATGGCCTACAACCCAACCCACATCAGAAGCAGCCCAAAACACTTCACCCGGTTTTACACCATAGATTTTTTGCATAGAAAACTTTAGTGCTACAGCATAACCACCGGTATCGCGAACGATTCCTTTCGGTTTTCCTGTGGTGCCAGACGTGTATAAAACATACAGCGGATGCGTCGTTTCCACCGGAACGCAATCGGCTTCTTCCGAACCGTAGACTAAAGCGTCGTAATCGACATCGTATTTTTTAAACGGAATTCTGGCGCCGAGTTTTCGGTTGAGCACCACTACTTTTTTAGGCTTGTGTTCAGCCAATTCAATCGCTTCGTCCACTAAAGGTTTGTAGGCAATCAAGCGGTCAATCTCAATTCCGGAAGAAGCGGTTAAAATGACTCTGGGTTTGCAATCGTCAATTCTAATCGCCAATTCATGTGGCGCAAAACCACCGAAAACAACGGAATGTGTTACTCCTATTCTGGCGCAAGCCAACATAGCGAATGTTGCTTGCGGAATCATGGGCATGTAAATAATCGCCGTATGCCCTTTTTTCAATCCCAAAGACAATAAACCTCCGGCTAATCTTGCAACTTCCGATTTGACTTCGTTGTAAGTATATTTTTTTACCGTTTGGGTTACGGGCGAATCGTAAATGATGGCAATTTGGTCTCCAAAACCATCATTAATGTGTTTGTCTAAAGCCAAATAGCAAGCATTCAGGCTTCCGTCTTTGTACCATAATGGATAACCGGTTTCGTCTTCAGATAAAATGTTTTTCGGTTTGGTAAACCAATCGATTTCATTGGCTTGTTCCGACCAGAATTGCTCTGGGTTTTGTATGCTTTGGTTGTATAGTTCTTGGTATTTCATGGTTGGGTTATAAATGTAGTTATGGCATCCTTTTCATTTGAAAAAGACAATGTATTGTTCAATAAATAGTTGCTAAATGTTTAGCTTTCGAGTAGTTCGTTGACTTGTTCGACTACTTTTTTAATGGAAAAAGGCTTGGTTAAATAGGCATCGGCACCGAGTGCCATTCCTTTTTCGATATCGCTTTCTTTGTTTTTGGCGGATAGAAAAATCACTTTGCAGTGTTTGAGTTGTTCGTTTTTCTTGATTTGTTCCAAAGTTTCAAATCCGTCAACCAAAGGCATCATGATATCGAGAATAATAATATCGGGAAACTGATCTTTTAAAATATCCAAAGCTTCCTGACCGTCACGGGCAATAAACACTTCAAAGTTGTTCTTTTTGAAAGTGTATTCCAATGACATTACAATATTGGGTTCGTCGTCTACAATTAAAATCTTTTTCATGGCTGCTGTTTTTTGGGTATTGTAAAACTCAAACACGCACCGCCGGTAGCATTATTGGTGGCCCAAATTTTTCCTTTGTGGTGTTCGATAATTTGTTTGCTAATCGCCAATCCTAATCCGCTGCCAATAGGCTTTTTAAAATTCTGATTGGTTGATTGATAGAACTTGTCAAATATGTTTTCAAAATCATTGGGTGCAATTCCTTTACCATTGTCGCTGACTTCGACTTGCACGTAATCATGTTTGTCATAAACCGCTAAGGTAATCAAACCATTGTTCTCGGGACAAAACTTAATCGCATTGGAAACCAAATTGGTTACCACTTGTACCATTCTATCTTCGTCGAAATCGGCTTTCAAATTACTATTGCCTTCGACATGAACATGAATATACTTATTGTTAATGAGCTGCTGCAAAGGTTCTATAGCATTTTCAATCGTTTCTAAAACTTTGTGTGTAGCAAAGTTAACTTTTTGGCGTCCGGTTTCAAACTTTTCTAAGTCGAGAATTTTGTCAATCAAACGGTTCAATCTATCCGATTCAGAAATGATGTTTTGCAAAAACTGTTTGCGTAATTCTTCCGGGATTTCGTCATCGTCATACAAGATTTCACTTGAAGCACGAATGGCGGTGATTGGTGTACGTAATTCATGGGTAACCGTATCAAGGAATTCATCTTTTTGCTTGTCTTTTTCCATCAAAGAAACGTTGGCATCTTGCAACTTGGCGGAGATTTCTTTGAGTTCGTTGGAGGTTTCAATCAGCTTTTTGTTGATGATGATGTTCTCTTTAGATTCTTCCAAAATCTTCAACACTTCGGGCAACGTTATCTTTTCTTCTTTGACTACGCTCGAGATTAATATTTTGGCGGAAGCCGTACCAATATGACCGGTCAAGAGGTTTTCGGAGAATTTAATCAAACGTGCATCGGCCAACTCTTCGTTTTTATCGACGTTGTATTTTAGGTTAAAGATGTTCATGGCACGTTTGGTTCGGTCTTCGCCAAGGAATTTAATCAGCACTTTTTCTATATCGGTTCGGTAAGCCGTTCCTTTCCACACAAACGCATTTTCGTGCATGGTGATGTATTTGTTGATGTCTAAAAACATTTCGGCATAGTTGCGCTCGCGGTAATTGCCTTTGAAACTTACTGAAACGGCGATATAAATCATGAAGTTGAACAACAAACTCCAAAACAAGGCGTGCGGCACAGGTTGTAAATAATCTAATCCGAAAAGTTGCAATGGTTTTAATAATTCGATACCCAAAAAACCTTCGGTAATAAAAGACGTATCGGATGAAGTAATGCCTAATGCATAAGGCACTAACAGCGTGTACAAACAAATCAAAAAACCAACAATCAAGCCCGAAACTGCTCCGGTTCTTGAGCCTCTTCGCCAAAACAAAGCACCGAAAAACGATGGTGCCAATTGGGCAATAATGACAAATGCTACCAATCCGATAGAGAACAAACTATAATCTAAAGCAAAGTAACGGTAAATGAAATAAGCGATGATAATCAAAGAGAAAATCCCAATCTTACGAATATTGACAATCTTTTTGTTGATGGTGCTTTGCTCGTTATTTTTTAGTCTTCCCAATAAACCATAAGGAATAATCAAGTTGTTACTCACCATTGTTGACAAACCGATAGAAGAAACGACTATCATGGAAATCGCTGCAGAAAATCCACCCAAGAAAACCATTACTGTTAATGTTTTATTGTCAAAAAATTGCGGAATCAATAATGAATACGTATCCGAATTTACACTTTGTCCATCGAATAAAATATTGCCGCCCCAAGCAATTGGATAGACAAAAATATTGAACAACAACAAATACAACGGAAATAACCAAACGGCAGTATTCACATGATTTTCTCTGGTATTTTCAATCACTGAAACTTGGAATTGTCTCGGCAACAAAAAGATGGCGAACAACGAAAGAATGCATAGAAAAAACCAGTTAATGGCTTGCGGCAATCCACCGATGGTGTTCTTTTGTTGGAAGTTTTCTAACAGCGATGCTTTGGCATAAATATCATCAAAACCATCGAAGACGAAGAACGTTACATAGACACCAATAATGATAAAGAAAACCAATTTCAAGACACTTTCCAAAGCCACCGCAGTGACGATTCCTTTTCTTTTTTCGGAGGCATCTACGTAGCGCGTTCCGTAGATAGAGGCAAAAATGGCCAACGCAAAAGCCACATAAGTAGTACTATCGTCAAAAACATTGGAGTTCGAAGGCGTTTGGGTTACCAAGTGAAAGGTTTCCGAAATGGCTTTCAATTGGAGTGCGATGTAAGGCAAAATTCCGAACAAGCAAACTATCGTAACGACTGCGCCTAGAAATCGGCTATTGCCATAACGCAGCGAAATAAAATCGGCTATACTGGAGACTTTATTGACTCTTGAAATGCGAATGATTTTCTTTAAAACAATCATCCATGCGGGAATGATAATGATTGGCCCTAGATACACCGGCAAATAATTCAACCCCGAGTTGGCGGCCACGCCAATGCTTCCGTAATACGTCCATGCAGTGCAATAAACGGCTAAGGAAAGGGAATAAATATAAGGATTGTTGGTCCATTTAGAGTTTCCTTTTTTCTCTGCCCAATGGGCGATAAAGAAAAGAATTCCCAAATAAAGGGCTAATATGACTAATAAAACAAAACTATTCATGGTAGCGCTTTATGATGATGAAAGACAACAAAATTGAAAACAACCACACCGAAAAAACATAAATGTAAATCACCGGAAAACCCATCAAACTTTCGGCGCTGTCAAACAGCAACAGTATCGGAAGATTTAATCCGATAAGCAGTATCATGGTGATGATGACTAATTTTTGTTGGTGTCTTTGTTTCATATGTAGCGATTTATTGTTTTTTATTGGTCATATGGAATTCGCATATATCTTTATCTGTGTTTGTTTCGAATTTTCGATATGCTCATTTCATACTATTAAAAGCCGAAAGCCCTTAACGAATTAAGAGCTTAAGGCAACCAATTAACTATTTGTTATTAATCTTCATATTCATCTGTTAAGGCATACCAACCGAAGATGGTTAACCCGGTTACAATCAAAGGTAATAATATGAAAAATATAATTATCCCGAAAACTAAATCGTCTTGTTTTCCTGAGGTTAATTTCCCTCCGAAAATACCGATGGCATAGTACGCTACAGCTATCGCTAAAGCAATCCAAACTATTCCTAAAAATTTCTTTACTGTGTTCATAGTTTCTGTTTTAGTCGTGAAGTGTATTAATTTTTCTATCGATGTAAATCATACCGATGACAAAACATACGGCTGCAATTCCGATGGGATACCATAATCCTTCGAGGTAAAACTCGACATCACCGGCTTCTTTGGATTGGGTTACAAAGTAGGTTGAAATGGCCGGCAGCAATCCACCAAATATACCATTTCCAACGTGATATGGCAACGACATTGACGTATATCTGATCTTTACCGGGAACATTTCTACTAAGAAAGCAGCGATTGGACCATAGACCATGGTTACAAATATTACTTGAATAAATACCATAAAGATTAAGAACCAGCGGTCTGAACCATTGATGGTCTTAGTGACTTTGGTTTCAATTTTGTCTTTGCCTTTGTCATCTACCATTAGTTTACCGGCTTTGAAGTGCATGGTTTTGATTTCTTCTACTTTGGTCCCGTCTGTGTATTCTTTTGTTGTGGTATAGATAGAATCTGATTTAGTAGCGTCGATTTCTTTTAAAGATGGAACCACTTTGGTATTGGCAGCGATTTCCGTTTTCTTAGTTAAATCGGTACTGTTATACATGGCTCTGTAAATTGGACGGTATAGAATAATGGCTAAAAACATTCCTGCCATCATGATGGACTTTCTACCCCATTTGTCACTCAACCAACCAAAGAATACAAAGAATGGTGTTCCTAAAATTAACGCGACTCCTAACAGCATGTCGACTTGTGAAGAATCGATACTTTGAACGGTCTTTAGGAAGTTCATAGCATAAAACTGTCCGGTGTACCAAACAACACCTTGTCCCATTGTTGCTCCGAATAAAGCCAATAAGACAAATTTTAAGTTGTATTTGTTACCGAAACTTTCTTTTAGCGGATTGGTTGATGTTTTTCCTTCTGATTTTGCTTTGGCAAATACAGGTGATTCATCCATATTCTTACGGATAAGGTAAGATACATATACCATTAGGATAGACACCCAAAATGGTACTCTCCAACCCCATTCGTCAAACGCTTCTTTGGACAGCAAGCTTTTGGTAATTAAAATCACCATTAACGAAATGAATAAACCTACGGTTGCAGTGGTTTGAATCCAGGAAGTCCAATAGCCTTTTTCGCCTTTTGGTGCGTGTTCTGCTACATAAGTTGCGGCACCACCATATTCTCCTCCAAGGGCAAGACCTTGTAACAAACGAAGAATTAATACTAAAATTGGTGCGGCAAAACCAATGGTTTCATAACTTGGAATACACCCGATTACGAAGGTGGCCCCACCCATTAACATCAATGTTACCATGAAAGTGTATTTTCTTCCGATAAGGTCACCCAATCGGCCGAAGAATAATGCTCCGAACGGACGCACTACGAAACCGGCGGCAAAAGTTGCCAACGTTGACAAGAACGCCGCTGTTGGATTGTCAGTTGGGAAGAATTTGGTTGATAATACTACGGCTAAACTACCGAAGATGTAAAAATCATACCATTCAATCATTGTCCCCATAGAGGAAGCGGAAATCACTTTCCAAATTCCTTTTGTTTTTTTATTGCTCATACTATATAATTTGGTTGGTTATTAAAAACTGTAGCAACAAGAAATCATAGCTCTGAAATTGCCTACTTTCTTATTGTTTCCGTCAAAAGTAGCATCGGGTTTTAAATCGCCCCAAGTGGCTCCTGTATATTCTATTTCGGGTGTTACTCTAAACTTGTTTTGTTTGAAATCTACTCTGGCTGATATTCTCATTACGTTATCTACGCCACGAGTTCCGGCGAAACCTCTTCCGTATAAAGTGGTTGGATTGTCTTTGCTCACACCGTCTGTTTTAGTGTAGCCAAAGAATACTCCCGGCGCTACACTTTTCCCGTTGCCCGCAATGTCAACCCACATGGCTGTGGTTTTGATTCCTTCGTAAGTTTCTACGCCTCCATTTGGATCGGCATAGCCTGCAAAACCCCCAAGCATTACCATATTGAATAGGTTTTTACCGGTGATTCCGTAAGCTTTGATGTGGAATTTATCGTTATTGTACTTGAAATAACCAACTACTGAGGTGGTATTTACTTTCTCTGAAGTGGCTAAACCATTGCTTACTGTTAATGGTTGTAATGATTTGTATTCGAAGCCTAAACCGGCAATCCAATTGACGTTTTTGAATTGTAATTGTCCGTGTAATGTTGGCAACGGCGAATTGAATGAAGCCGAGTTTTGTGTACCGCCGGTCGCAGTTGCTGTAGTAAACTCTCTTTCTTTATAGGCTGTTAAGGCAAAGGACAATTCTTTGGTGAAGTTTTGTTTGATACGGGCTTGCGAAACCCATCCGAAAGGATTGAACATGATTCCGGTGCTGAAATTAGCTACGCCCGGAAATACTTCGGGGATGAATGTTGGATACCATGTTTGTCCCAACATTAAACTTGTTTTTTCCCAGTCAAGTGTTACGTAGGCATGACGCAGGCGAAGTAATCCTATGGTTGACTCTGTGTTACCAAAGAAATCACCCTCTAGCGTTCCTGCGGTTTTGGCTCCCCAAACATTTGGTCCTTTGGCTTTTACTCCTAAACGAGTTACTACCGAAAGGAAGTTAGAGGCACCGGCATCATTAAGGTCATTCCCATTTGCATCGAGTTGCTCGTCAAGCGGATAAAGGTTTAAGTTGTATTCGCGTACTTGAGCGGAACGACGCGTGTCCCAAATGTAATCGGTTCTGATGAAACCGTAAACACTTACGTCCCACTCTTTTGCTGTTGGCACTGCCTGAGTAGCTGGTGTTGCCGGTGCCGAAGTTGTTTGTGCTTGACTTGAAAAAGAGCCGATTGCAAAGGTTAATAATAATAGTTTTTTCATCATTTGAATTGTTGGTTTTGGTTATGTTTTGTTCGACCAAATTCTAACAATTTGTGAATGAAAAAAATTATGATATATATTGTTGTAAACTACTATAGTTAATCTTTGAAACGTTCCCATTTTATAAGCATAAACTTGTCGCCTAGTTCGGTAATGATCATCCCTGCTCCTTTTAAAACTTCTTTGTTTTTGAGGAATTCAACGAGTTCTAAATGGTTATATATCTTGTAGGTAGGATGGTAATCGGTATGGTTGGGTTTGGCTATTTTAAACTCCTTTACCCAATTGCTTACGGTAACGTGTGAAACGCCTATTATACGTTCTATTTCGCGGTAACTTAACCCTTCGAGGTATAACTGCAATGCCTTAGTGACATAGTAACTATCTATCTTTTTACCCAGTTTATTCACTGTGAAATAATAGTTGCATTTTTTGCATAAAAACCTTTGTCTGTCTTTGATAACACCGCTTTTGACAATCGCGTCGCTTTGGCATTTGGGACATGCTAAAATCTCCATATATATAAATTTTGCATAAATATACTTATTTAGCAAATATACAAAAGTGTTTTTGTTATTTTTTTTAGTAAAAAATTACACACCCTTTAATTTTATTGGGTTTTTATTGTGGAATGTTTAAAATAGTTATCGGTTGTCTGTTATCGGTTATCTGTTGATTGTTATGGGTTATCGTTAGGTGTTGTGGAAGGATTGCTTTGAAAGACTCAGGACAAGGCTTCAGAGAGATGGGCGGACCATCTTGCATAGGTGCGCGCTCCTTCGGCAAGCTCAGTAAGTGGGTTTTGATGGGTGCTCGCTCCTGATAGACTCTCAAAATATGCTTCCGCTAAAGAGGAAACGATGTTACTTATAAAGGAAACGACTTTACTCGTGAAGGAAACAACTTTACTTGTAGAGGAAACGACTTTACTTGTGAAGGAAACAAGTTTACTTATAGAGGAAACGATTTTACTTATAAAGGAAACGACTTTACTTGTGAAGGAAACGATGTTACTTATAAAGGAAAAAACTTTACTTATAGAGGAAACGATCTTACTTATGGAGGAAACAAGGTTTTGAAGGATGCTGTATGATTCCTCAGTCTTCGGAATGACAAGTTTTAGGGAAATTAAATGTAACCTTGACAAAAGACGATTACTTTTTAGCCCCGATGTTAGTGGCATCTCGTCTTTGGGGACGAGATATAACGGACAGCGGGAAAATGAATTACAAGAATACGCAAGCCATTCGCTTCAAATAATTAGAACCGCATCTTAACTTGTACGTTTTATTGCATAAATATTAATCGGAAAAATAATTTTAATCTATATTTTTCTTACTTTTATTTTTTAAATGCCAAAAAAATGAAGTATACAGCCAAAATTATTACGCATAGAGGTGAAAAGCGAGTAGCGGTATTTTTTGACCGAGATGATGGATTGATTGCTGCAATAAAGGCGATTGATGGATCGAAATGGAGCCAAACGATGAAGGTTTGGCACTTGCCTGACCATGATGAAAACCGAAAAATGTTTGGGTTACCGCTGATTATTGATTCGCTTCCGAGTGAAGAAGGTGCGCAAAGTTTGGAAAATTTCAGGCGTTGGTTGCGGTCAAAGCGCTATAGTGACAGTACCATAAAGACTTATATGGAAGCGGCGAAGTCGTTTTTAGTTTTTTTTAAGCATAAAGCCAGTAATACTATTTCGAATGAAGATGTGATTTTGTATAACAACGAGTATATTTTGAAAAACAATTTATCGGCTTCGTATCAGAATCAAATTGTGAGTTCGATTAAGTTGTATTTCACGACTGTTCAGGATCGAAAGGTTGAAATTGAGAGTATTCACAGGCCAAAACGCGAGAAGGTTTTGCCGAATGTTTTGAGTAAAGAGGAAGTAAAATTGATTTTGGAATCGCAAAATAACATTAAGCATAAGGCGATGTTGTGTTTGATTTACAGTTGTGGATTGAGACGTAGTGAGTTGTTGCAATTGAAACTTGCTGATATTGATTCAAAACGAAACATTGTGTTTATTAGGCAAGCCAAGGGCAAGAAAGATAGGATTGCGCCTTTGAGTCCGAAAATTTTGGCGTTGTTACGGGATTATTACAAAGGTTACAAACCAAAAGTTTGGCTTTTTGAGGGTAAAGTGAAAGGCCAACCCTACTCAGAGCAAACTTTGCAAACGATTTTAAAGCAAGCGGTAAAGAAAGCCGGAATAACCAAACCGGTTACGCTGCACTGGTTGCGTCATAGTTATGCTACGCATTTGTTGGAAAGTGGCACAGATTTGCGTTACATTCAGGAACTTTTGGGGCACAGCCGAAGTAGAACTACGGAAATATATACTCATGTGAGTACCAATAGTTTGCAACAAATAAGAAGTCCGTTTGATGATTTGTAATATTTTTAATATATTAGCCACAGTAAATAAATATTATGGCAATCATACTTATCGCGTCTGAAAATGACAGATGAATATGATTTTGTAATACATATAGACTAGTTATACGCAAGCAATTAACTGCATCTATGAAAAAATATCTTTACCTACTATCTTTTGCTTTTCTCACATTAAGTTGTGAAAAGAAAGAACAGAAAAATATATCTAAAACTGATAACAATTGGGTTTTGAAATCCACAAAAGAATATACACCTTTGAGTTTTATAGAAGCAGCTAAAAAAACTGTTAATCCATTTGATTTTTCTTCAATTGAAAATGACTTTCAAAAAGGCTGGATTACAGCTAAAGATTTAGATTCACTGATATTAGTTGTTGACTCAAAAGAAACATGCAATTGTTACCTCGATCCTTTATCTTCTTACATTCCAAATGACAGCGCGCAAGTCGGTGGATTTGCGATTGAATTTATAAAAGCATTTAAAGAAAATAAAAAAGTAGATTTCGGACTATATAGTTGTCCAAAAGTTGACGAAAAAGAAGCCGAAGAATTAAAAGTTTGGTGGAAAAACCAAAATAGAGAATAATTGCCTGCGTATAACAGCCGTTTGGTAGCATGGCTGGTTTTGTATTTCTTAGACGGAAACTACTAAGTTCAAAATTTGATTATATTTACAATTAAATATTTAAAAAGTCGCCACGACTACCAAGCGGCGGAACGTTAGCAGCAATATTTCAATAACAATTGTCTTTAAAATAGCTTATGAATTTTTCCGAAATGCAACTTATACAGAAACGTAAGCAAGCTTTTGAGGATTACTTTTTAGCAGTTAAAAAATTACGTGATTTAAATATCATAGTCAATAAAAAAGATTTTACTTCTCAATTAGGAGAATGGTTGATCTCTGAAATGTATGGAGCCACAATAGCCACAAATGGAAAACAGAAAGATTGGGATATGAAATTTGAAGAAAAACATATTCAAGTAAAATCTCACTCGAAAGCGAAAACAACTACGAGATCAAATACTGATTTTAAATATGCTGATAATGCTTGTATCGATCTTTTTGTAATAGTAATTTTTGACGAAGATTATAAACTCAAAAATATCTACGAAATTCCTTGGAATATTGCTTTGGAATTAAAAACCAAAAACACAAAAGATCCCGTAATAAAATGGAATGAAATTCCGGAAAATTGCAAAATCAATTTTAGGGAAAAACTTAAAAATAATGAACTCTTATCTAGCTTTCTATAATTATGGTTAAAATCAATTATCCTCCTTATCCTGCTAAATTCTATCTTAACTACACAGGTAGAAGAAATACATTGATTCAAACATTTTCCACATTTACAGAAATCAGTATAGAGTTCGATAGAAATTTTACTTTTCAAAAAGAATCTTTATCAACTAAAGTACATTTGATAGACGGACAAGAAATATTTTTAGGTTTAATTTCTAGAAACATTTATACTTTAAAAAATAATGATTGGATAAAAAATGATGACGCATTCATAAATCTTTATCAAATTATAATTGACAAAAATTTCACTTATATAAAAGGTTCAATAAGTTTTGATATAAATTTAAATGGTGAAGTTATTAATGACACTTATACGTTCAAAATTTTTCTAAATGCTGGACAAAAAGTTAACGATTATATAATTAATTCGGAAGTCGAATGCGAAAATTTCTATAATTAAATTCATCAAATACTGCTGCTAACAGCGGTTTTGCGCTATTGCTGCTTTAAGTTATGAAATTACGTCCAGATTTCATAACTTCGTTCAGTCCAGCCGAGCGAACTCAGTTCCAATTGCCGCAACAGTCGCAAAGCCACAGGACGTTATGCGAGATCATTTTGACTTTCGCTGATAAAAAGAAAAACCTCTATTTCGGAACGCTAAAAAAAATCTTCTTTGAAAAAGTTTGTCTCAAATCTTTGTCCAATTTCTTTGTCAAAAAACTTCGTTTTTGCGTTCCCACTTTTCTGAAAATCTTTGCGGAATTTGATTATCAGTTTTGCAGACAATTTTAAAGAAAATCTTTGAGGAAAGCTTTGTCGATTTTGATTGTCGAAATTCTAGCTAAAAAAATTAGAAGAATTTCATTGTCGAATTTGGTTGCGGAAAATTTTTGTCAAACTTCAAGAAATTCAATTTTTCGATTTTTTGTTTTTAGTAAAATAATATTCAGTTTTCAAAATTCATGACCGCGCATAACAGCGGTTTTGCGCGATTGCTGTTTCAGTTGTAAAAGTTCATTTTCTTTTTCATAAGTTTGTTCAGTCCAGCCGAGCGAACTCAGCTTCGATTTCCGCAACCGTCGCAAAGCCACAGGACGTTAGTAGCCATTTTAAATCACGATTGTGCAAAGAATCATATTATTACTAGTTTGCCTAAATTTTTTCAATTTCTCTTTTTCGCAAGAGGTTGATTATGTTTTTAAGTTTAAAAAGGAAGCGAAAAAAAGAAATTTTAGTTATTTCGAACTTGATAGTTTGGTTTTATATAAGAATGGGAATTTTTTTCAAATGCAGTCTTATCAATATCATCAAATCGATCATTCTGAATACAAAGGAAATTGGGAATTTGAAAGCGGAATACTCATATTAAATATAAAAGAGCAAAACGATCAAAAAACTGAAAAGGCTTGGAGAGATTCAAATCGGATCGTTCATTATAAATTAAAAGGAAAAAAATTGATTCCAGTAAATCAAACTTTAAAGCCGTACGCAATTAGAAAATTAAAACTGGTTAACATGTAAAACGGCTTCTAACAGCGGTTTTGCGCTATTGCTGCATTAAGTTATGAAATTATGTTCAGATTTCCTAACTTCGTCCAGTCCAGCCGAGCGAACTCAGTTCCAATTTCCGCAACAGTCGCAAAGCCACAGGACGTTACCAGTAACTTTCACAACGCAAGCATAAAACGAGAAAATGATAACTTCAGAAGAATTAATTAACGTTGTGGAAAATGATTCGACAGAAAGTAACTTTAAATCTGTTGCGGAAAATTTATTAGAAGCAATTAGAGATTGGCCAAAAGAAAATTTAAGTGAACCAATTGAGCTTATATCAGAATTGAAACTCGAAATAAAAGAGAAACTTACATTTGAGAATATTGAAAGGTTTTCAAAAACTTTAAAAGTGGAAAAAGATGCGTGGAAAATAGAATCTTTGACGTCGTTGTTGAAAGTATTTGAGATTGAACAGAATGAAAATGATGATGGAGAAATAGAATTGGAAGTGTTACTGGAAAGAGTATCAAACCGTAGAAAATAAAAAGCTACTGGTAACAGCCGTTTGGTAGCATGGCTGGTTTTGCATTTCTTAGCCGGAAAGTACTAAGTTCAAAAATTGATTATATTTACAATAAATAATTTAAAAAGTCGCCACGACTACCAAGCGGCGGCACGTTACCGGTCAGTTTTGAATCTGCAAAATCCGTGACATTTCTACACTTTTTAAAATTGTGTTTAACAGAGAAAAAAACAAAGTTTCATAAATTAAAAATTGAAGTAAAACAATCTGTAACCGAATCACGTTTCTGAGGTTTGTTCATTTTTGTGTCTGTAAACTTTAGGTTTTGTGGAAGTTCAACAGTAACTTGTTTGTTCGCTGATTACGTTTCTCCGCTAAGTTCGTTTTTGTGTCAGTAATTCAAGAGTAAAACCGAACCGGTAACAGCCGTTTCACACAATTGCGAGTTTTGTTGTTAGTTGACGTTTGCGTTCCGCAATAATTTTTATCTTTAACAGAAAATAATCAGTTCCGCAATTCGCAACTGTGTGAATCGTCAGGACGTTACCGGTCAGTTTTGAATCTGCAAAATCCGTGACATTTCTACACTTTTTAAAATAGTGTTTAACAGAGAAAAAAAACAAAGTTCCATAAATTAAAAGTTGAAGTAAAACAATCTGTAACCGAATCACGTTTCTAAGGTTTGTTCATTTTTGTGTCTGTAAACTTTAGGTTTTGTGGAAGTTCAACAGTAACTTGTTTGTTCGCTGATTACGTTTCTCGGCTAAGTTCGTTTTTGTGTCAGTAATTCAAGAGTAAAACCGAACCGGTAACAGCCGTTTCACACAATTGCGAGTTTTGTTGTTAGTTGACGTTTGCGTTCCGCAATAATTTTTATCTTTAACAGAAAATAATCAGTTCCGCAATTCGCAACTGTGTGAATCGTCAGGACGTTAGCATTCAGTGCTTTCCAAACAACAACTTTTTGATTAAACTTCACTCCTATTTGCCAAGTTTTGTGGAAACAGAAATGGAAATTTTCTCGTTGAAAAGTTGCGCTAGAATCTTGAAAGTTGAATAAGATTGCGTGAAAAGTTTTCGGATAAAAGTTGTAACAAAAAAAGTGTAACAAAAAAAGTGTAACAAAATAAAATGTTACAAATTTATTGTTACAAAAGTTTGAGTGATATGGAAACCGGAATAGAAAACGAAATGAAACTTGAAAGTGTTTATGGTTATGTTGCGTGACAATCAAACTCAAAGCACCGAAATGCTAACAGCCGTTTCACACAATTGCGAGTTTTGTTGTAAGTTCACGTTTGCGTTTCGCAATAATTTTTATCTTTAACAGAAAATAATCAGTTCCGAAATTCGCAACTGTGTGAATCGTCAGGACGTTATGCACAAGTAATTCACAACTATCGATTAAATGACACCAGAAATAACTATCGGAATAATAAGCTTAATTTTAGGTTTCTTTCTAGGATATCTAACATCATATTTCAATGAAAAGGGAAAGAATAAAGCCATCATTGAGGATATGAAGGCAATGACCGAAGAAAAAGAAAAAGTTTCTTCCCACTACGAATTGGATGTTTCAAAAAGGAAATATAAATATGAAGACAAGAGAGCAATTTATTTCAAATATTTTAGTCTGCTCGACGAAATGTCTACAGAAGCTAACATTATTGCTCAAAATGAAGTTATGCCGAGTGTAAATAAATATACACAAGATTATCTAGCGGCCAACGGAGATACAGGCAAAATTTTGAAAGCAGCTAGTGAACTTTCAACTTCAACCAATAATGTAATGTTGAAAATGCACCAAAGTCAAATGAAATTGAAACAAGAAACTAACAGCATTCGATTAATTGGAGGGGAAAAAGTTCTAAAAGCACTAACCGAAATGGAAAACGCTTACGATTTACAATTAGAAAGATGGGGAGAAATGATGAAAACTTTAAGCACTCATATTCTAGATAAAAATATGGAAGCTATAAACGCTCAAGCTGAGGAGCATAAAAAAATTGGAGAAAGAATAGTAAAATGTAAAGAAGATATCATAGAATCCATGAAGAAAGAACTCGATGAAATATAATTACCTGTGCATAACAGCCGTTTGGCGCAATGGCTAGTTTTGTTTTTCTTAGCCGGAAATTACTAAGTTGAAATTTTGTTTATCTTTAGAACAAATTATTAAAAAAGTCGCCACTTCGCCAAGCGGCGGAACGTTACCAGCTATATCACAAAATGAGTAGAACAAGAGATTTTCTAAATACACTATCAGACCATGAATTGGCTTTCTTTGTCACATTCAAACAGCACACTTATATGCCAGATACCCAATTGGAAATTAAAAAATATGTTGAATCTCGAAAATTAAACTCTCAAAGTATTGCTTCACTCATAACGAAACGCACATTAGAGTATAAAAAAGCCTCAAAATGTTGTCCGCGTTGTGGAACTAATAAATTATTAATAAACAATGTTGAATGGACAGAAACATATGGGAAAATTGGATATGAAGACGAAGTTGCGGCCAGAGATGGTTTAATGGGAAAAGCCACTTACAAAGATGAAATTATTTGTAATGTTTGCGACTTTTGGCTACAAGATCCAAATAAAAGAGCTCCAAAACCGAAAGGAAAAAAACCGTCGATATTTCGAAGTTTTATAAATGGGATTCTTGATAGTCTATAATACAGCTGGTAACAGCAGTTTGTGATAATGGCTGGTTTTGTCTTTATCGGAAATGTATTCGCTGACTGAAATTTTAGTTATATTTGGAATGGAAAGTGATTGAATTCCGCCACTATCACAATCTGCAATACGTTAGCGGCAATATCAGAAAAAATCTGCAAAAAACTAATTATAACACAAAAATAAGCTAAATGAAAAAACTGATTCCGATTATAGTACTGTTTACTCTTTTCGGTTGTGGCGCAGCAAGCGACTACTCAAAAAAAACACTGGACAATAATTTTTACAGAGGTAAAGTTATCTGTTTTAAATTAAACTCAAAAAGTCAAGATTGGCTTGTTAGAAAAGGTCCAAATCAAACAATTGGTGGAGAATTTCAAGAACCTGATGTGAAAAGGGAATTTGAGAAATCTATTCAAGAACTTGCTTTAGAAACGAAACTGAATTTAGTTTTTGCCGACACAACCAACACAGATTTAAACCCTAATATGGTAATTATAGATGTGAAAGTAACCAAGCTTTTGTGGAAGTTTGGACTTTCATCCGCAACAATGTACTCAGATGCAACTTACACAATTTCCGAAAACCAAATTTTTCCAATTAGTGGAAGTCATAAAACTGGCGGTGCTGGAAAAGCAAGTAACAATGTAAAAAAATCATTTAAAAATATGATTTACAATTTTCTAAAAGAATATGAAAAATAGCGTACTAATATCATACTGCCGCTAACAGCAGTTTGCAACAATTGCTTGGCTTGGGTTTTTCCCGAATTTTCTCCGAAAATTCAAAAAGGAGTTTTATATTTGGAATCATCAGTAATTAATCGTCGCAACTGTAGCAATCTGCGGCACGTTACCGGTCAGTTTTGAATCTGCAAAATCCGTGACATTTCTACACTTTTTAAAATAGTGTTTAACAGAGAAAAAAAACAAAGTTCCATAAATTAAAAGTTGAAGTAAAACAATCTGTAACCGAATCACGTTTCTAAGGTTTGTTCATTTTTGTGTCTGTAAACTTTAGGTTTTGTGGAAGTTCAACAGTAACTTGTTTGTTCGCTGATTACGTTTCTCGGCTAAGTTCGTTTTTGTGTCAGTAATTCAAGAGTAAAACCGAACCGGTAACAGCCGTTTCACACAATTGCGAGTTTTGTTGTTAGTTGACGTTTGCGTTCCGCAATAATTTTTATCTTTAACAGAAAATAATCAGTTCCGCAATTCGCAACTGTGTGAATCGTCAGGACGTTAGCATTCAGTGCTTTCCAAACAACAACTTTTTGATTAAACTTCACTCCTATTTGCCAAGTTTTGCGGAAAAAGAAATGGAAATTTTCACGTTGAAAAGTTGCGCTAGAATCTTGAAAGTTGAATAAGATTGCGTGAAAAGTTTGTGGCAAAGTTTACGTGAAAAGTTACCGAATGAAACATTGAAATTGTTCGCGTAAAATGAAAAAGTTTGCGCCGAATGGAGAATCCGAAGTTGAAACCGGAAAAAGAAAATGGTTACGTTGCGTGAAAATCAAACTCAAAGCACCGAAATGCTAACAGCCGTTTCACACAATTGCGAGTTTTGTAGTAAATTCACATTTACGTTTCGCAATAATTTTTATCTTTAACAGAAAATAATCAGTTCCGCAATTCGCAACTGTGTGAATCGTCAGGACGTTGTGAGCAATTTTCACACCCATTAAACGACACCATATGAAAAAAAATCACCTTTATTACTTCTTAGTTCTTTCATTACTAGTTTTTTCAAGCATACATTCCCAAAAAAAGATAGACGAGAAATCTAACGAGTTAATAATAAAAGTGGATTCACTCGAAAGAAAAATTCATCAATTAGAAAGTAAAAATGAACTTTCAGGAATCGTTGAAGAATATAAGGACTTAAATAATCTTTATTCGTACGGCTTTGGAATTCTATTGGCATTATTTGGAATTGTATTTCCTTTAATTATTTACATGGTGCAAATAAGGCCATCATTAGATACTATCAAAGAGACTAAAAGTTTAATAAAAAAAATTGATGATGATTTCGAAAAGAGTTTTGAAGAACATCTAAGAAAAAATAAAAACAAACTAATAGATCAAGCTATTGAAAGTTTTTTATCCCAAACCACACAAAGTTTACCAACGAGTTACACTTTACTCGACACATATAAAAGTGAAGGCTTCACAGAAATACAAGTGATAAAACTTCTAAAAGTTCTAAGTAAAGCTGACGATAATAATACTGAAGATTTTATTGCGGGTTTATTAACCTTTCAAGAGGATAGTAACATAGAGGACTATTTTGTGAATTTAATAAAATCTGAACCTAGTAATCATCAATGTATTTATGGCGCTATGTATTTTGCAAATTATAATAAAGTAGAATATATGGACCTAATAGCAAATGTAGTGATAAGCGGTTATTCACTTGTCGGAATGATTGCTTCATTGTGCCATAGTTCTAAAAACTTTGCCTTGCAATTTATAAATAGTGAAGTTTTAATCAATGACGTCACTATGGAAGAAGAAATAATCAATTGGGGAAAATATGGTGCTAAATTTATGATAGAGAGGATTGACAAAGGAAAAGTGGAATCAACACTGCTTTGGAAAAAGTACTTAGAGTTAATATAAAAACTGCTCACAACAGCCGTTTGGCGCAATGGCTGGTTTTGCTTTTCTTAGTCGGAAATTACTAAGTTGAAATTTTGATTATCTTTAGAACAAATTATTAAAAAAGTCGCCACTGACGCCAAGCGGCGGAACGTTAGACACCATTTAATCAGAACTATGCACAAAGAACTGCTTCAAAAAAGGATTTTCACGAAAAGAGAAGCCACTATAATGGAAACAAAAGTTGTATATAAATCTACTTTGTTTGGAAAACAATCTGAGGTTACAATTCCATACGAAGATTTAACGCGTCACAAAGAATCTTACCTTTTAAACAGAAAGAACTTTTACATTCCGGTAATCGTCCTAGGCTTTTTTACTTTATGTAGTTTTATGTGGAGAAATGATAAAGATTTTGAGCAAGACTTTGGTGAAAATCGTTGGATTTTTTGGAGTATTTTGTTTTTGATTTCAATACCAATTTATTTGATAAGCCTTGAAAACCTATGGAAAGTAAGGGTTCAATACAACACATATTTATTCTTTTTCAAAAATATTCCAAACAAAAAAGAAGTTGATGATTTTTTAGAATGCCTTTTTAAAACACGTGACAATTATCTAAGAGAAACTTATTTTTTTGAACCCAACAAAAATATACCATATGAATCTCAGAAAAGTAATTTTCAATGGTTACGTAAATCAGAAGTGATTACTGGAACTGAATTTCAGAATAGTATGAAAAAGTTAGAGGAAGTTTTTAGTAGTGACCTGAAAAAAATCGGCTTCAATTAAACGGTGTCTAACAGCCGTTTGGTAGCATGGCTGGTTTTGCATTTCTTAGTCGGAAAGTACTAAGTTCAAAATTTGATTATATTTACAACTAATTATTATAAAAGTCGCCACGACTACCAAGCGGCGGCACGTTAGCAGCAAGTCACAAAAAAATGCGTGAAATAGAGCAAATATTTCAATGGAAAAAATTTTAAAAACATATGTAATAAGCACTATAAAAATTTTGGGGTTTTATCAAGAAATACCTTTTTATAAGCTTAAGTCGTTGTATTACTTAATCGTTTTATTTTTACCATTTACACCAACTTTTTTATATGCTGAAAGTCAAAATGGAAAGACTTTATTAACCATGGTTGTTTTTTTTATTTTTTACATTTTTACAACCGTTGCTATTGGAATAAATATGTCAAATCTCGGAAAGCGTTGGAAAACATCAGAATATTCAAAAATTACCATAAGTTATGCAATAATTAATTTTATAATTATTCAAATTATTTATTCTGTTCTTACTTTACTTTCTTTCATATTAGTCAATATTTTTATTGAAAAGTTGTTGTGATTGCATCTGAATAGGAAATATGAAATATACCTGCTGCTAACAAAGAACTGTGCTTAAAAACAAATAAAAAATGATATTTTTTAAATAAATTTTGGCATAGGACTTCTATATTCCTTACTGTATTCTACTCCTGATTTTGCGATGGCAAAAGCCTGTCTCAACAGTTTATTACAAACTGCTATTAATGCCAGTTTTTTACTTTTCCCTTTTTCTGTAATTCGATCATAAATGGCTTTGCAAGCTTTATTGCATTTACAAGCTGTGAAGCTGCACATAAAGAGTAGATTTCGAAGTTTGGCATTCCCTATTTTACTTATTCTGGTTCTGCCTTTTACACTACTGCCTGATTGTCGCAAAACTGGTGTTAAACCACAAAAAGAGCAAAGCTGGCTACTGCTTTCAAAGCGTTTAAACCCATCTGTCAACACTACCAACATCATAGCTGTTTTTCTGCCGATTCCGGGGATACTCTCTACTTTGGTCAATACTTCTTGATATTCTGATTTAACCAATTCTAATAATTGGGTTTCAATAAGAATTACTTCTTTCTCTATGTTGCGTAAGCTTCTTTTGAGAGAACTAATAACAACTTTACTCGGATTACCCAATGTTTGCTCAGCTTGAACCTTATTTTGAAGAGCAGTACTTTGTTTAGTGTAAGTGTCCAATAAGCGTATTTGCTGAAGGCATTCCATTTGATTTTTTGAATAACCAACCCATAGCTTTAATTCCTGATCCTGACCATACATACAAATCATTTTGGCATCTGACTTATCGGTTTTAATTCTACTGAGTTTCATCTGAATAAAACGCTTTATCGATAATGGATTCTCAACATATACTGCTATATTATTATCAACAAGAAAGTAAGCTAATTGATAATGATAATAACCTGTAGCTTCCATTACACAATGACTAACAGGACATAATAGCTTTAAAAACTTGACAAATCCTTTAGTGTTATTATCAAACTGATAATAATTACCCGAACAATCCATGACATCAAATGTATTTTTACTGATGTCGATACCAAATGTTTTTTTATCTTTATCCATAAGAAAATGATTTTGGAAAGGACAATCTACTTATGTTTCATCACCTTGAAATCGAGATCCAGGTCTCACAGAACTGTACGAAATAAAAGTAGAAAAGAGAGGGGATTATCACTGTTAACGGAATCTATAGTTCCTGCAGTTATGGAGAACCTTAATCCTCTCTTTTGTTCTTTCTGATTGAAGTATAAATTTAATGATTGTAAACTTAAGGCAGTTTGCAACAATTGCAAGGTTTGGGCTTTCACCGAATTTTCTCTGAAAATTC